>JAKZUA010000209.1:0-4625 GCA_047516825.1 Dehalococcoidia bacterium | reverse complement strand
CCCCCAAAGAGTGGCGTCGCCCTTGGCTACTCCGGAAGTCAGGCACCAAATCCAGCGCTTCTCTCAAAGTCATCATCCTCCCCTCCCGCTTAAACTGGTAATAATTTTATACTATTTTGAGAAAATGAAAAGGCCCTGGCTACCCAACCAACGGTGCTTTGCCGGCTCAGTAAATCACTAGAAAAGGGGCAGGATAGTCCCCTTGGCCCGATACTGCCGGTCTTCCGAGGTACCATGTTCGACGAAATCGCAAACGATGCGGTAAATGCGGTCCATCTCTTGATCCGTGTTTTTCGCGAAGAAGTAAGGGGGCACCCAAACGCCGCCAAAGGCTGCGACAATTTCCGGATAGTCGTCAATGACAAACTCCGGTTCGCAGGGCACCTTCAACTCTTCCAGTTTTTCGTAGAAATGATCCGTGGGCTTCTCGTACACACCACTGATCAAGCCTCCCAAGTCGTGCTTTTCGATGACCTCCCACCTCTCTCCCATTCCGGACCAAATGTGGATCTCGTGCTGGTCATCCAACAGCTTTTGGAAGGTCTCCTTGGTGTTAGGCCGGAGGGTGTCGTCCAAGCCCAGTATCGTGTAGTCCACGTCGAAAAATATTTTCATCAGCGAGAGTGAATCCTTGATCGAAGTTTCCCGGAAGGATTACTGAACTAAAGATTATTATATTAACGAATATCATAACACGCTAAACATTTGAGTCCAAGCCGGCAGTCCTGCCAGGGCGTACTGGCAGGCTGAAAACGGCTAGCACTGCGACCAACTGAAACTGACACATACGACTTCACCCCCATCCTAACCTTCCCCCTGGAGGGGGAAGGTTAGGATGGGGGTGGTCACCAATTCATCCAGACCAACTGGACGATGTACTAAACCAATACCAAGGTGAATATTTGCTTCGGCAATCGGCAGTGTGTTAGTTTACGCAACCTGAAGGACCAAAATCCTTGGTCACACCGGCGTAAGCGGGTGTCGAGGAAAGAACATTCTGCACTGTTCCCTGGATTCCGGCGTCTGCCGGAATGACCGTGTTGGTAGCGCTGCCAAATCCGATGTCGAAGTAGATTCCACTTTGGCTTTGGTTTAGCTCCCCCCGAATCAGCCGATATCCTCTAGAGCCTCGGCCAACACCTTCAAATTGGCCCCGATGAGCATTTTGTCGCCGATTTTTACCAGTGGCCTCCGAATTAGTCGGGGCTCTTGCAACATCAACTTGAGCATCTCTGCGTCGGGCAGCTCCTGCCCGGCCAGACCCATCTTTTTCAGGCTGGGACTGCGTAGAGCGAACAGATCCGACAGGCCAACAGTCGCGGCCAGGTTTAGAATTTCCCCCTCGCTGAACGGTTCCTTAAAATAGTCTCGCTCTTCCAGATCCAATCCCTTTTGTAAGAGCAACTCCCTTACCTTCTTGCAGGAAGATCAACGGGGCCACCAATAAAACAGCGCTTTCTCCCTCATTATTCCTCCTTTGCAATCCCTTGGGCCCCATCGGCTGGAGTAATCTTAACCGCTTGTGATTTCCCGTCGCCCATGATAAGTGGACCAACGGGCAGATAACCAATCTGAGTCGTCTTAGTGTCCGGGACCCAACCGTTCCTCTTTACTTTTTCCCATCACCGGCACCTCCCGCTAGATAGCAAGGAAGTTCAAAGGACCAGCGAACATCCTCCACAAAAACTCGAATTTCCCAATCGGCTCCACCGTGTCAGACGTGAATAGGTACATCAAGGAGCAGAAGGTCCATACCCCCACTCCCCCAAATCCATTTTGCTTTTTCATCTCTCTATTTTCCCACCGGCGGTGCTAACATCTGCAACAACCCAGGGGAAACAGCGACGATAACGAAGGGATAGGCACCAGGGTTTGGGGAGAACTCTAGATGGTCTGGGCCAGGGTTTGAATGTCGTACAGCCGTCGGTAGAGTCCGTTGCCGGCCAACAAGTCCTGGTGGGAACCCTCCTCGCTGACGCGCCCCTCCTCCAAAATCACGATGCGTTGCGCGTGGTGCAAGGAGGACAGCCGGTGGGCGATGATCAGGGTGGTTCGCCCTCCCATCAGGTTGGCTACCGCCTCCTGAATCAGCGCCTCGGCCTCCAGGTCGACGCTGGTAGTGGCTTCGTCCAGCAGCAACACCGGGGCGTCCCGCAAGAAAGCCCGGGCCAGGGCGATGCGCTGTCGCTGGCCGCCCGAGAGGGCCAAACCCCGTTGCCCCACCGGGGTCTGGTAGCCCTGGGGCAGCGCTGCGATGAAGTCATGGATGTTGGCGGCCCGGGCGGCGTGCTCTACCTCGGCATCGCTGGCCTCGGTCCTGCCGTACAGGATGTTCTCGCGCACCGTGGTGGAGAAAAGGAAGGGTTCCTGGGGGACCAAACTTATTTGCTTGCGGAGGGAAGAGGCGTTTAGCGTTTCAATTGGGTGACCATCCACCCTGATTGTGCCCGCCAGCGGGGTGTAATGCCGCAAAAGCAGGTTTACCAGGGTGCTCTTGCCCACTCCGCTGGGGCCCACCAGGGCGACTACCTCCCCCGGCTGAATTTCCAGAGAAAAGTCCCTCAGGACCGGCTCATCGGGGCGATACCCGAAGGTTACCTGGTCGAACCGGAGCCTTCCCTCGATTGTGGGCAGCACAATGGTGTCGGGACCACTCCGGTCCTCCACCGGCGTATCCAACACTTCGAAGATTCGCTGGGCCGCGCCCATCGCCTTTTGAATCTTGAAATTGGCCTTGCTCAAGCCCTTGAGTGGTTCTTGGAAACGCGCCAGGTAGGCGAGGTAGGCCACCAGCGCTCCGACGGTCATCTGCTCGGTCAACACCTGAGGCGCGGCCAGCCAGATTACCATCACCACGCTTCCAACCAGGATCATTTCGACGCTGATGTGGTAGAAGCCTTCCAAACGAGCCAGTCGCACGCTGGCCAGCCGAATACTGCTGGAGGTCCTAGTGAACCGGTTTAACTCCGCCGGCTCCATCCCAAAGGCCTTGACCACCCCAATTCCGGTCAGAGTCTCCGTAACCAGGCTGGAAAGGCGCCCCAGTCTATCTCGCACGCGGAAGGAGGAGCCCTTGACGGCGCGGCGAAAAACATGCATGGACGCCGCCAGTAGGAACATGAAGGGCAACACCAAGAGGGTTAGCTTGGCATTGAGGGCGAACAGCAACCCCAAGATGCCGACCACCATGACCAGGTGCACTCCGGCCTCGGTGACCAGCGCCTTCAGCCCGTCCTCCAAAGCCTCGGCGTCTGTCACCTGCCTGGAGACCAGGTCCCCCACCGGAGTCCGGTTAAAATGGCTTAGGGGCAGGTTTTCGATGTGGTCGTACAGGTCGCAGCGCAGCAGATGGATAGCCCCTTGGCTCAGCAGCGCCAGGAAGTAGCGATGGGCGAACTCGAACCCCTGCCTCAGCAGGACAGCAGCCAGCAAGCCCGCCACTACCCAGGGCAGCAGAGTGGCGTCTCGCGCGATGATCACCCGGTCGATCAGCACGACTCCCATAAGCCAGGGCGCCACCAATTCCAACAGGGTCGCGCCGACCATGCTGGTCAGGACCAAGGGCAGCAGGCGCCAGTAGTGCCAGACGTAGTTCAGGAGACGCAGGAATTGGTTCCGCTCTATGTCAGACTCCCATCATTCAGGACCGGTTGCCGGCATTATAGCAGAAACGCTAGCTTTCTCGGGCCTTCTGCTGTAACTCATAAAGCTTGTTTATCGCTTCCAGGGGCGTCAGATTGGGGATATCCAATCCCAACACCTCGTCCAGCAAGAGCCGTTCCGGTTGGAACAGGGCCATCTGCATCGCGGCGGTGGAGCCCGAACCCTTACGGGAAGCATGCCCGGAAGTATGCCCGGAAGCATAATTGGAAACCTGGGCGGCGGCCCCGGTCATTTCCAGGTCCTTCAGCACCTCCCAGGGTCGGCTGACCACCGCCGGTGGCAGGCCGGCCAGCTGGGCTACGTGCACGCCGGAGCTGCGGTCGGCGCCGCCGGCGATTATCCGATGTAGAAAGACCACGTCACCCGCTTCCTCCGTCACCGCCACGCTGAAGTTGCGGACTCCGGGCAGTATGGAAGCCACCTCGGTCAATTCGTGGTAGTGGGTAGCAAAGAGGGTTTTGCAGCCCAGACGAGGATCGTTGTGCAGATGCTCAATCACCGACCGGGCGATGGAGAGACCGTCATAGGTGCTGGTACCCCGTCCGATCTCGTCCAGAATCACCAGAGACCGGGAGGTTGCCTGGTTCAGGATGGCCGCCGTCTCTAACATTTCCACCATGAAGGTGGACTGGCCGGTGCTAAGGTCGTCCTGCAATCCCACCCGGGTGAAGATGCGGTCCACCAAGCCAATGTGGGCCTCCACCGCCGGAACGAAGCTGCCGACCTGCGCCATGAGGGTAATAATGGCGGTCTGCCGGATGAAGGTAGACTTCCCGGCCATGTTGGGTCCGGTTATCACCAAAAGGCGGGCGTCGTCATTGGATAAATCCACATCGTTGGGAACAAAGGAGCCAGCCGGCAGCACTCGCTCGACTACCGGGTGCCGGCCATCCTTGATCCGGATCTGGTTCCCCTGGTCCAAGGTGGGTCGAACATAGCCGTTGTTGACCGCCACCTCGGCC
>JAKZUA010000208.1:0-32129 GCA_047516825.1 Dehalococcoidia bacterium | reverse complement strand
GTATTCGGTACCCAGCATTTGTCTGAAATTCTGCCAGGCTAGTCCGGAGGCAGACGATAGTGGCAAGACCAAAGCGAGCACTCCGCCCGGTCTGAGCTTGCGGTGCGCCAATGCCGCAAACGCCGAGGCCATGCCAGCGTTTCCGTGGTAGCAGGTTTCTCCCTTTAGTTCACCCATCCGTTTCGCCATATCCCTTTGGTCTCTTTCACTAGCACCGAAGGCAGCGAATGCAGCCGCAACCGCATCGGCAGTTGCTCCCTCACGAGTCACGTTCCGCGTAAACGGCGGATTCATTATCACCAGGTCGAAGCTGGCATCGGGAATGTCGATGTTAATCTGGGCGGCGGTCTCCTCGCCCGCGCTACCGGTGCGAAGGGCTGGATCGTTGGTGTTGAACAGGGACAGCAAGTGGGAAGACTGCAAGAGTTCCAGGGAGCCTATGCGCACAGTCCCGTCTTTCTGGCGCCCGTAGGGCATGGTGTAGATGCGGGACTGCTTGAAGCCTATGGTGGGTTGGGCACCGGAGAGGGTGGCACTGGTTATGTGGGCTGCTGAGGGCATCACGTCGCAGCCGTACAGGACTTCCTCCATCATCGGCGTGTGCAATCCAGCCGGGTCTCCTCCGGCACGCTCGTAGCGGGCGGCAATCTCGTCGTACACCGCCGACAACAGTGCCCCGGTGCCGCAGGCGAAGTCCCCGACGCGCAGCTTTCCGATGGCGTCAGGATCGGCCCGCGGGCGCCCGCCGAGGGACTGCGCTTGCCGGCCATCAGCAGGGAAAAGTATCCGGGAGACAGCCCGCACATCTGCGCCAGTTCGGTCTGGGTCGTGTTGAGCAGGCTGAGCAACTCCGAGACGGCGGCACGGTTGAGCTTCACCCTGGGACGCAGGGAACGGGTGGGCTTCATATCGCGTGTTCCTTCTCCTCGGGTTCCAATGACAATACGACGTGGGACTTATCGCCTTGTGCCTGTGAAGAGGCCAATACAGCGCCCTGCAGCGGCCTCTTCCGCCCGTCCCTGTGTGTGGGCTTTTTTGTTGCCCATAAAGAACTGGGACGGCAGCCTGGAACCGCTCTATCTTCCGGACCGCTGACGGTCAGTGCCATCTCGTTGGACCACATCCTGCCGTCTCTGGCCGCAGCTCGGTGCCGTCGCTGTAGAACACCCGTGAATTTGAGGGTTCCGGCGGACTCCATTCCACGCGGACCAGGTCGCTGTTGGTGAGCCAGGTATCTTTGGCGCTGTCGGGGTCGTTCGCGAAGTCGAGGGACATCCAGTGTTTCGACACCCGGTCCCAGTACACCCGGACGGCCTCGGGAATGGACTGGGCATCTCCGCCGTTGTTCCAATTCACTGTGACTGCTGGCGCATCGACGCTGACGCAGAAGGTTCCTGCCTGGCTGACGGAGAATCTGGACCAGTCTTGTTCTTCGCTATAACGCAGGTAGTCGATCCTCGTCAGCACTGGGGTGGCATTGCTCAGGGTGCCCATGCCGGGCACATCGTTGGAGGGTGAATTGTGTTCCAATAACAGGTACCATCGGCGGTTATTGCTGTACAGCGTGCTGCTGTTCTCGTTCAGTAACGGGACGCCGTTGTGGATGTAGGGATCTCCCACGCCGACACACTCCGCGAGGGTGTCTATGGGCACATATGTATCATCAGGCATCACCCCGACCTCTCTTTGACCGAACCATTTCATCATGTGTGTTCCACCGGCTGCCGGGGTGTCGTCGACGGTTCCCTGCTTCATATCCTGGGGGCACCAGGCGTAAAAACGCCGCCACGGTGAAATGTTGCCCGGCTCTTCAAAGTGGGAGCTATAGTCGTTATGAATGGAACCGGGACCCTGGTCGGCGAATGCGGGAACTTCTTTCACGCTGACTCTGTAGGTTCCCACGTCAAAGCCGGATGACACCGACACATAGTAGGTTCCGTCGTTTTCGGCCGTATGGTATGCGACGACGATCCCATCTGTGCCCTCGAATTGTGTCCGCTCGGTCCCCAGACCGTCCCTGTTCCCCATCAGGAGACGTTGCGACTCTGAGTCGAACAACCCGAGCAACCAGGGAATCTCCAGGGTCAGGGAATCGTCCACCAGGCCACCCGTGACGGTTATGGCGTATGTGGAGCCGGAACTGAGAACCACCTTGAACCAGTCTTCGTCGGCGAAGTAATCAATGGTCGCTTCGACCTCACCGCCCACTCCCAGAAAGACTATGGTCGAGGGGCCGGCAGCTATCAGGTCGGTGTGTTCCTCGTCGGCTTCGCCCTCCACCTTGATGGCCACCGTGTACGTGCCAGTGGAGTATGGGCCGTTGTCCTCGACCGCGGACCTGACCACGATGTAGTAAGAACCACGCTCGGTGGGTGTGAACAGGACTTGGCTGTTCAGGGTCTTGTTGGAATTGTCGTTGGAAGTGCCGGGTACAATCTCCCAATCGTCGTCGTTGATGCCCGACAGGTATGGGTCCGCCAGTGTGCCGTCGGAGGTGGCGTTGCCCTTCAGGTCTATCTGATAAGTAACTCCGCTTTCCAGCCGGACTCGGAATGCGTCCCTGTCGGAGCGCCACTTGATCGATCCGGTGGCGGACTCGCCTATGGCGATATAGCCCTTGGTTGCCGTACTGGTAGGGAGATCTCTGTTACTGGGTTCGGAGACCGTCGCCTCAGGGGTTTGGGTTGCTGAAGCGGGCAGTGTGTTCGCCTGGATATCAGGGGACCAATCGCTCAAGCCCTGGGCGCTGCGGGCCTGGGCCCGGTACGCATAGTTTTGCTCCGGCGTCACGTCCGTGTCGGTGTAGCTGGTTTCTGCGGCGCCAGTGTCCTCGGTGAGGACAGAGAACTGGCTGGGGTCATCTGCGGCGGGATCCCGCCGCATAATCCGATACCCTGTGATGGTATCGTCCTGGGGGTCGTCCCAGGTGAGGGTCACTGAGTCGTGGGTGGCGGTGCTGTCCATTCGCTGTGGTGCCTGCGGGGGGAGTTGCACCCACGCCTCGTTGGATTCCTGGCTCCGCTCCTCTTCGCGAATTGTTCTGACCCGGTAGGTATAGATCGTGCTGGCCTGAGCGGCCGTGGCGTCGGTGTAGGTCGCGGCGGCATTGCCCGTGTCCGCTACCAGGGTGGTCCGCTCCCCATCGCCCTCGGCCCGCAGAATCTCGTAGCCGGTGATGGAACCTGTGTCCTCCACCGGGGCGTTCCAGACCAGGACAACCCTGCCGCTGCCGTACTGGGCGGTAAGCCCGCTGGGGGCCAATGACGGTGGATCTGGCAGTCTGACCGCTGCCTCATTGGATGATTGGCTCTTCTTCCCGTCGCGAATGGCCTTGACCCGGTAGGCGTAGCTCTCCCCCGGAGCGTCGGCGGTTTCGTCGGTGTGGGCGGTGGTAGTATTGCCGGTGTCCGCCACCAGGGTGGTCAACTCATCGTCTCCCCGGGACCGCAGTACCTCGTAACCCATGACCGAACCGGCGTCCTCTACGGGAGCGTCCCAGCTTAGGACAACGACTAGGTTCTCCATGATTGCGGTGAGGTTGGAGGGCGCCAGGCCCGCGAGGTCGGGCGCTGCCGGGGTCTCGACGTGGAACCAGCGCGAACGCTCACTGGTCCCGCCCGCGTTGATGGCCTGGATCCGATAGGTGTAGGGAGTCTCAGCTACTATGCTGTCGTCGGTGTAGGTGGTCGCGGCGGCGCCGGTATCCCCCACCAATTCGGTGAACTCGCCCTCTGCGGTGTTCGCGCGGTTGCGGCGCAGGATCACGTAGCCGGTGATGCTGTCGTCCTTGGGGTCGTCCCAGGTGAGGACCACCTGGTCGTGGGACGCCGTGGCGGACAGCCCCGTGGGCTGTGCCGGTGCGGAGGTCTCCTGAGCGTAAGCTGGATGGACGTAGAGGGCGAACAGTGCACCGGCCACGGCCAGCACCGCCAGGGCTGTTGCCAGCATGGTGAGCTGTAAGGCTCGGGCGGCGCTCATCATGCCAACCCCGCGTTTCCGAAAGGGCAAAAGGGGTACGCGTTGGGCCATGGTGCGGGCGAAAGCCGCGCTCCGGGTGGCCAGGGCGAAGATGGACGGTAAGCTGGTCATGGCGCTGGTACTCCTTTTGGTATCGTTCCGGCGCCGCTATCGTAGGGCCGGATCAATGACCTGGGCTTTGGCTTTTCGCGCGCTGGACGCCGCCTGTCGCGTCAAATTCACAAGAGAAGTTTATTGGGATTCCGGGACTGCGGTAAGTGGCAGACGACACTTTCCCGCAGGGGTATTTGTCACACTCTATGCGAGTTTTGTTTGCACTATGCACAGGTATTTTTGCCCAATGAACAGGTATGTTTGGGGAATGTAAGAGGGTTTTACCCCCAAGTTTAGTTCTGTGCAAAATTGGATTTCCATGCCGGTTAATTTTGCACACTTCTTGGTGCCCTGTGGGTTGGCACGAGAAATCGGAAAACCGGCACAGCGTACGCCCGTGCCGGGAAGATGCCTCTTAGGCGTGGGTCCGGGGTCTTGGTTCGGAGATCTGCGCTTCCACAGCTCCCCTGGGGGGAGAGCATAAGGCGGCGTGGATGGCCCGGGGGAATGTGGAGATCTGGGGTTCAGCCGGGCAGGGCGATGGTCAATCGTCCGGTTCCAGATAGACCGGCGCTCCTTGCCGGAGCAGGCCCTCCTGGTTGGCCCAGGGCCCGGTGACGGCGAACTTGGCCCTGGCCTGGTCCACGGCGGTTACGGTTCCCTGCACCTTGACGACGGCGCCGGTCTCCACGGAGTGGCGCAGCACCGCCACCCGGGCGGCTGCGGTCAGGCCGCCGGAGTCCTCCGGGTTGGCTGATGGTGAAGCGGGACCCCTCCTGGGTGATCTGGGTGATCTAATCGATGTGGCCGATGGGGTTCGCGTATGGCGCCGGTCTCATCTCGGACCAGATGCCGGCGGGGTTTCCCCTCCTGGTCCACGAGCCGCTGGGCTCCGCAGGCGCATACCTCCGCGTCCCTGCGGAGCGGGGAATCCACCGGGCAGGCCAGTATTCCACAACCTTGTGTTCGTGGGCGTTGGTGTTGGCGGTATTCTCCTGAGTGATGGTGCGCCTCCCTGGCCGTCTGGGCATCAGTACTCCCCGGGCCAGGCGGCGGCAGGGAGGCCCGGGGGGCGCCGCGGCCGTGGCCCTGGTCCCGTCCCGGGTTGGACCTCCTCAGGGGGAGAGTGGAGTCCCTGATTCGGCCTTCCCCGGGACGGGGGTGATGGAAGTCGGCGGCCGCAGCGTGTTGCGGCGGCCGCCCCTGCTTGGTTCAGGTGTGCGGGCTTTTTGTCGCCCTGCCTGGCGTTACGGGATCAGCTGGTGTCCACCTTGTGGCCGGACTGGGTGCCCGGCGCATCGTGGTTGAGGATGGCGTCCTTTCTGCTGGACACGTCCTGGATCGTGTCCTCCGCGTCCAGCTTCAGGGTGCGGGTGTGGTCGCCGATCCAGATGCCGTCGCCGTCGCTGTCGCCGGTTTGCACGGTGTAGGTGAACACCAGTTCGGTGGTGCCGTTGCCGGAGATCAGACTGGCCCTCCGCCAGGCCGGCGGGTCGTCGCCGTCCACGCATTCTCCCGAACCCATGCAGAACTCGAACTGCGGGCTTCCGCTGACCACCACCGCCTTACTGAAGGTGACGGTGATCTCGATGTTCTCGCCTTCGCGATAGGCGTCGCCGGAGGCTGGTGTGGAGGTCACCCGTACCCCGTCGGTGACGATGCGCGGGATGTCCGTTATGTCGGTCACCGACAGGGTGTAGGTGCCCTCCCTGCTGGGACTGAAGGGCTCGGGCGTAAAGTTGACTTTGAGGTCGCTTACGTTGATGTAGAACAGGTTGGTCTCACGCGGAGAATAGACTATCCGGGAGTTGAGGCCCTGGCCGCCGTCGTCGTCCCCACAATCGGAAATGTTGGGGCACGCGACTTCCGTCGCCCCAGCAAAGCTGGCCTCCAACGATCCCGGTTTGGCGGCTACCAGCTCCATTATCGACGGGTCCGGCATGGTGCCGTGGCAGGTTTCGGACCCCTTCACCTCGATCAGGTAGGTCCGGCCCTCCTGCAGCAGCGTGGCGAAGACGTCGTTATCGCTCCCTCCGTCGTCAATGTTCCCCGTCACCGACTCGCCGACTCGCACGTATCCCTTGGTGTTCCAATCCAAAGCTCCGAAGTCTTCGCCCTCCGGTTCCGACATGCTGGCGTAGCGGCGCAGCACGAGCCCGTAGCGGCCGGTGTCATACTTCCGGTGGCTCTTGATGGTGGCCAGGTAGGCGCCGATGTCCTCTCTACCTGGGTTGAAGACCAGGTGGTACTCTCCCTCCTGGCTGGTGCCCAGCACCGTGCCCACTGGCCATGGGACAACGGGCCTGATCCGGCCGGCCTCGGCGTCGGACAAGTCAGGGTCGGGGTTGCCGTACTCGGTGCCGGGGAACTCGATGAATTTGGGATCCAGGCTGAAGTTTTCGATGTAGTCGTCCAGATTGGACAGGTCGTAGAACGTCTGCACCTGGAGCCGGGGCGCGTTCTGTCCCCGGATGGTCAGGATGTAGTCGCTGTTCATGGGCGCTTCGTCGGAGCCCAGGTAGAACAGGAACCCGTCCTTATCCCGTTGTCCGCCGCTGCGCTCGATGATGTGGGGGCCGTACAGGTTCCCGGTCGCCTCTTGGCTCGGGCGCAGGAAGCCGCCCAGTTTCTCGGCCCCCCAGTCGGTATACCAGAGGCCCAGGTCGTCCACGATCTCCTGCACGGTCAGGCGGTAGGTGCCCTGGGAATTATTGCCATTGGCTAAAATGTAGTAAGTGGCGGTCACTTCCGCGGTGAAAGTTATCTGGGCGTTGACGCCCCCCTTGCCGCTGTCGTTGTCATAGCTCTCCGGCGCCTGCGGAAGAGCGGAACCTACAATGTAGTACACATTTGACAAGAGTGGGTCGGGCATTGAGCCCCGTCCGGTGGCGGTCCCCTCCAGGTCGATCCGGTATCTCCTCCCCTGCACCAAGTCCACTGTAAAGGGGTCACCAGGACGACCGGTTTCGTTGCTGATGGCGCCCGTCACCCACTTGCCGACCCGTAAACGGCCTAGGGCACTGTTATTCTCGAAGTCCACGCCCGGCGGCTCGGAGATGTCGCCCTTCACATAACCTGTGGTCATGCCGTGGGCGGTCTGGTCAAGGGTCGTGTCGGTGAACGTCTGTTTGTAGCTGGCGGTGGCCCGCAGGAAGTAGCCTTCTTCGTGAATCGTGGGCGTGTAGCTTTGCTTGATGGCGCCGTTGATTTTGCGCCAGTCGGTTTCTGTCTCGGTTCCACTCACCAACTTGTACCACTGCCACGTCAGTTCCTTCACCGGCTCTGAGTCTGGGTTGGTCATCGCGGCGGTCAGCTGTATGCCCTCGTAGGGCTGGCTCGGGCTGAAGGGCGAGGTCGCCGACAGGACGACGGTGCCTGGCCTGTTGGTGGAGGAGTGACCCAGCACCGCGCTGCCGTTGATCTGGATCTTCATCGCTCCGGATGTACTGGACCAATTACCTTGGGAGGTGCGATTGCGTTCAAAAAGTCGGCGGACGCTCCAACCAGGCGCTCCGCCGGTGTCGGCGGATGTCGATGATGCGTCCTGCAATTCGAGGTTGTCTGAAGCATTGATTTTCGGGTAGGAAGCAAACACGAAGAAAGTTGTGCCGGCGGCCAGGTCTGTGTCCGCCGGGGCAGCAAGGAGAGTCCAAATACTGCTTCGCCTGGGGCCTGGACTCCCGGAGCCTCCAGGACCAGGTGGTCCTGGCCCACAACCGGTGGGTCATCGAGAGGTTCTACCAGGATGCCAAAGGAGAACTGGGGCTGGACGATTATGAGGGCAGGTTCTGGACTGGGTTGCACCGGCATGTGGCTCTGGTCATGATGGCCCATTCCTTCCTCAGCATTCGCCGCAACCATTGCCTGGCGCCCCAGACCAACTCCACCGATGGCCCCAGGCAGTTTCCATCGGCCACCTCGGTGGCGGGTTTCCCCCCCAAAGGGTCGCCTAAGTTTAGCTGCCTTAAGGAGGTCCATCCATGAAGAGTTCTTCATCCAGGTCATCGAAGCCGCCATCCGAACGAGAGACGGTCCTTGAATGTCCCATAACAAAGTAGTATTAGGGATTAGTGTTTGTATCCAGGGTCGTCGGGCAAGCCGGAGTTTCGGGCGGCCGCCCCCGCCAGCCGATCGCACCGCTCGTTCTCTTTAGCTCCCGAGTGGCCCCGCACCCAGCGGAATTCGACGGTGTGCCGCCGGCACAAATCCAACATCCTTTCCCAGAGGTCCGGATTCACCGCGTCCTCCCGCTTGTTTCGCTTCCAGCCGTTGGCCTGCCAGCACTGAGCCCAACCCTTGGACATGGCATTTACCAGATATTGGGAGTCGCTATAGAGGGTCACCCGGCAGGGCTCCCGCAAGGCTTCCAAAGCGGCCAGGGCCGCTGTTATCTCCATGCGGTTGTTAGTGGTCAGCTTAAAGCCACCCGACAGCTCCTTACGCTGGGAGCCGTAGAGCAGCACCGCGCCGTACCCGCCGGGTCCAGGATTGCCCAGACAGGCTCCGTCGGTATAGATGGTTACTTGCCTCGTCGCCGACACCTAGCGCCTGGTTGCTAGGTTCCCTGCACCTGAGGAGACCCGGTGCTGGGAAGGAACAGCGAGCTGAGGAAGCCTATCAAGAAAAAACCTGCCGCGAGGTAGAACGCGATTTGCCAGCCGAAGAACCCGACCAACGCTCCGGCGCCCAATGACGCCACCGCCCCGAAAGCCGCGTTACTTCCCCAGAGCAGACCGATGAAAGTCGATTCCAACTGCCGTCCGGCAACCAAGTCCATCGCCGCCGCCTGCGTTAGCGAGTTCACCGAGAAGTGGAACAAGCCGAAAAGGGCCACCGCCAGGATCATCACAGCCCCACCCGCACCCAGGGCCATTGTGATGGAGAGAAGGACTGCCACGCCCATGAGAAAGGAAATCAGCGGCTTACGGCCCATGCGATCCGACGCGGCGCCGAAGATAGGTCCGGCAATAATGCCGGGCCCGGTTAGTAACGCCACGTAGATGCCCACCCATATAGGGCCTTGGTCCAATCCACCATCCTCCGGCCCCAGACCAATGTAGAAAGGTATCGCCCATACAATAGTCCGGTCCCCCATGCCTCGAATCGCGGACACGACGAATATGGCCCACATCCCACCGCCGCGGAAGGCCTCTCTCATGTTGGTTAGCTGAGACTTCAGCTTAACCGCCACGGCTACGGGAGGGGGTTTGGGACCGCCCACGTTCCGCAGGAATATCCCCACCACTACGGCCATCAGCAGCATCACCGGAGACAGGCCCCCGGCGATCCAACGCCAGCTAATCCCATCCCAAACGGTTCCATCGACCCGCCACAGGACGAACCCGCCCAATAGAATCCCCACAATTAGGGGACCCAGGGTATCACCCACGTTGCCAAAAGAGCGGTGCAGAGATATCACCAGACCGCGACGCTGGGGGAACCGCTGGGCCAGCAATCCCAAAGCCGGGGGATGCCAAAGCGCGCTGCCGGCGGAAGCTAAAACAAGGGCCGCCAGGATGAGGACATAGGTGGGGGAAAGAGCCACCAGCAGATATCCCACACCAAGCAAGACCATGCTGAAGGACAGTATCTGTCCTCTGCGGTGCTGCACCATGTCTACAAAGAATCCGCTGCCGGTGCTGGTTATGCCGCTGGAAAGCTGACGCACCGCACCCAGCAGACCTGCCTCTATGGGCACCAAGCCGAAGGCCTGGTAGATCGCCGGGAGCAACACCTGGAATCCGTGCCCGTACATGTGCTCCAGGCTGTGGGTTCCTATGAGGGTGGTGGCCATTACCGAGTTTTTGGTTCGGTTGGCCTGCTGAGGTGGAGCGGCCATTACGGTGTCTGCCACGCTGCGTCACCTCCCTTTCTTGGGGTGGACGGGGAAGATTCGGGGGCTTGGGCCCATTTCGCCACGCCAGCGCCAGTATACACCAGCCGGTTACAGGGGAATAGGCAAGGCAAGCCTGGCATGATATGGTCCAGACAGGCGCGGATCGTGGTGGTTCCTTATGAAGGAGTGATAACTCTGGTTCTCTCCCTTAGCGAGGAGGAATCTTTCTCACCCACCCTTCAAGACGGAACCTGACCGGCCGAAGCTCGCCCAAGGCAATCCTCCATACCGGATGCCATGTATCAATCCTACCAAGGCCCTTAAATGCAAACGTTAATACTGGGTGACATCCACTCCAATCTGATCGCCCTCCAGGCCGTGCTGGCCGACGCCGAAGAGCGGGGTGGCTTTGAGCAGATTTGGTGCCTGGGTGACACCGTGGGCTACGGGCCGGACCCCAGGCCCTGCCTCGGGCTGCTTCGCGGCTACCCCCTGCTGGCAGTGGCAGGTAACCACGATCAAGCCGCCACCGGCCAGGTGGGGGTAGAGGAGTTCAATGGCCCGGCGGCTGAGGCCGCTCTATGGACTGCCCAGCAGCTAACCCTGGAGGACCAGGACTTTTTGAGGGGGTTGCCCCTCACCACAACTTCCGAGGACTTCACCCTGGTCCACGGCAGCTTGCGGGAGCCGCTTTGGGAATATCTGCTGAGCGAGGAGTCAGCCCTGGCCACCTTCCAGCTGCTTTCCACCAGGTACTGTCTGGTGAGCCACTCCCACATTCCTTTCCTTTGCCAAGAAAACCAGGGCGACCCAACATTCGTAGATTTTACCGAGGACCAGAAGTTCGTGCTCAACGAGGAACGCCCAAATGAGGAACGCTGGATAATTAACCCCGGCAGTGTCGGTCAGCCGCGAGACCGGGATCCCCGCCCCAGCTATGCCCTCTATGACAGCGTCCAAGGCGCCATCAGCAGGCATCGAGTCAGCTACGACATCGGCGAGACCCAGAAGAGGATGCGTCAAGCCCGGTTACCCCAGCGCCTGATAGACCGGCTGAATTACGGGGTTTAGAGCACAGGGTTTAGAGCACGGGAAGGGACCGAGTTAGGCTACGCGCCAGCCCCGGCCGGAGATTTTTCGGTCGCCTCGATTAGTAAAAGGCCTCCGGCGCGCGCCGATCCGATTCGACTCAGGACAACCGAATCTTCTGCTGTCACAGAGGGCAACGATAATGAATTGTGCCGCGACCCGATGGTCCCGAAAGGGTTTAATCTATTGACAATGCTGGGGCAGCATTGATAGTCTGGTCCCCCGGTGTGGGAGCATTGCGCCATGGCCCGCTAGCTCAATTGGCAGAGCAACGGACTCTTAATCCGTAGGTTCTCGGTTCGACCCCGAGGCGGGTCACCAAATGCCCCGCTTTTTTACTAACCGGCTGTCAAAGCGGCGTCGCAGGCCCTTCCAAAATGGAAATCGGACATCAGTTCGGGGGTTCGGACCGGCTGGGTGAGGGGAAGTGTCGGAATTGGTAGACGAGCATGACTTAGGATCATGTGCCGAAAGGCGTGGGAGTTCGAGTCTCCCCTTCCCCACCAAGGGCAAGACCCCTGGGGAGACGGCAAGACCCCGGGGGAATTCCAACCTGGCATAGGACTAAGAACGGGCCGGGAATCAAAACCCGCCAGTCTTGAGCGCCAGGAGGTTAGGTGCCAACTCTACTAGAGGTGAAGGACCTTAGAACCTATTTCTACACCTTTGCAGGCGTGGTCAAGGCAGTGGACGGGGTGTCCTACGAGATAGAGGAGGGAGAGACCCTGGGGTTGGTGGGAGAGAGCGGTTGCGGCAAGAGCGTGAGCGCCCTTTCCGTGATGCGGCTGATTCCGGACCCGCCAGGCAAGATCGTAGGAGGCGAGATAAATTTCGACGGAGAGGATATTCTGAAGGTCGACATGAACGACATGCGCACCATAAGGGGCGCCAAGATCGCCATGGTCTTCCAAGAGCCTATGACCTCCTTGAACCCAGTGCTAACGGTAGAGAAGCAGCTAAGCGAAACCTTGCAGCTCCACAAAGGCATGACCAGGGAAGTAGCCCGCCGGGAATCGATTGACCTGCTGGCCAAGGTCGGAATTCCTGACCCGGACCGCCGAGTAACCCAATATCCCCACCAGTTCAGCGGCGGGATGCGTCAGCGGGTCATGATCGCCATGGCCCTGAGCTGCAACCCTAAGCTGATTATCGCCGACGAGCCCACCACGGCGCTGGACGTAACGATTCAGGCCCAGATACTGGAACTGATGAAGGCCCTTACCTACGAATTCGGCGTGGCCCTCATCGTCATTACCCACAACTTGGGCGTGGTGGCCCGCTACGCCGACCGGGTAAACATTATGTACGCCGGCAAGATCATTGAGAGGGGCGCCGCAAAGGAAATCTACGCCAACCCCCGGCACCCCTACACTGTCGGCTTACTAAAATCCGTGCCCCGTCTCGACCTGCCCCGAAGGGCTAAGCTAGAACCCATTGAAGGTCAACCCCCCGACCTGATCAACCTGCCGGAAGGCTGCGCTTTCCGGGTCAGGTGTCCTTGGGCGGTGGACAAATGCGCCACCGACATTCCACCCTTGATGCAGGCTGGAGAAGGTCATTTGTCGGCCTGCTGGAGGGCCGATGACCTGGGGGCATCAGCTCTTGGTTTCTTGAGCGATGCCACCGGAGTAGCCGAACCCTAAAAGTCCCTCGGAGTTGCCTCGCCAGCCCAATCAACCAATCCGACTAGGCCACAGAGAGCGACAGAAATGACTACTGCACCGTCCACCGAAACTCAGGACAACGCTGCGAGAGCCAACGGCAACGTGCTGCTCGAGGTAAGAAACCTCAAGATGCACTTTCCGGTCACCTCAGGACTAATCTTCCAAAGGGCCGTAGCCCACATCAAGGCTGTGGACGGCGTCAGTTTCTTTGTTCGGGAGGGGGAAACCCTGGGCCTGGTGGGAGAAAGCGGCTGCGGGAAGACCACCACCGGGCGGTGCATTTTGCAGCTATATCGCCCAACGGAGGGAGAGATCTTATTTGAGGGGCAGGAGCTGACCAAGCTTAACACCCGTAGCATGCGGCAAATGCGCCGGCAAATGCAGGTGATTTTCCAGGACCCTTTCAGCTCCCTTAACCCACGTATGACCGCCGGCAACATCATCGGCGAGCCGCTGGTGGTGCATGGATTGGTCAACGGCAAGGCCGAGTACAAGGAGCGGGTTGCCGAGCTACTGTTTAATGTGGGACTAAATCCCTACATGGCTGACCGCTTCCCCCACGAATTCAGCGGCGGCCAGCGCCAGCGCATCGGGGTGGCCCGAGCCCTGTCGGTGAACCCCAGATTCATCGTCTGCGACGAGCCGGTGTCGGCGTTGGACGTCTCCATTCAAGCCCAGATCATCAACCTGCTGGAAGACCTGCAGGATCAGTTCCACCTCACTTACTTGTTTATCGCCCACGACCTCTCGGTGGTCCGGCACATCAGCGACCGGGTGGCGGTAATGTACCTGGGTAAGATAGTGGAGATCGCCGACCGCAACGAGATATATCGCAATCCGCTGCATCCCTACACTCAGGCGCTGCTTTCCGCTGTTCCCATCCCCGACCCAGTTATCGACGCCCAGCGCGAGCGAATCCTGTTGACCGGAGAGGTACCCAGCCCGCTGAATCCCCCCAGTGGCTGCGTGTTCCACCCCCGCTGTCCCATCGCCACCGACCAATGCCCGCAGGTCTTCCCGGAGCTCCGGGAAGTTGCACCCGGACATTGGGCGGCCTGTCTCTATGCGCCGGGCTACGGCAGTTTTTAGCCTGTTCCTTTTTAGACCGTTCTTCGGGGACACTCACGGGGGAAACTCAAGGAAACGACGGCAGGGGCCACCTTTCTAGGTGGCCCTTTTGATTGAGGTAGTCTCCGGGCCATAGTCTGGGCGGGCACCTCTTCCATTTGCCTCTGGCGACCATCCGTCCGGCTTTCCGGCTGACGCGGCCGGGCCAAAACGGCCAGTCTAAAACTGCCGGGCATAATTACTGCTTGGACCTCAGCTTTCCACTTCTTGTAGCCAGCAGTCCGCCATGATACCATTTTACCAATATGAACCCCCGCCTTATTCGCAACTTCTGCATCATCGCCCACATCGATCACGGCAAGTCCACCCTGGCGGACCGCTTCCTGGAAATTACCGGCACGGTTCGGCCCCAGGAGATGAAGGCCCAATTCCTGGACAGCATGGACCTGGAACGGGAACGGGGCATCACCATTAAGGGCAAGGCCGTGACCATGAAGCACCGGGCGCCGGATGGGCTCGAATATCAGTTCAACCTGATCGATACCCCAGGGCACGTGGATTTCAGCTATGAGGTTTCCCGCGCCCTGGCCGCCTGCGAAGGCGCGCTGTTGGTAGTCGATGCCAGCCAGGGCATCGAAGCTCAGACCATTGCCAACGCGCTCCTGGCCATGCAATACGATCTGGACTTGATTCCGGTAGTCAACAAGATCGATCTCCCGGCGGCCGAACCGTCGAGGGTTGCCGGCGAACTGCAACAGGTCTTCGGTTTCGGTGAAGATGAAATCCTGTACGTATCAGCGAAAGAGGGCGCCGGAGCCCAAGAAATTCTCGACCAGGTGGTCAGTCGCATTCCGGCCCCCAAGGGTCAGGAGAATGCGCCCTTCCGGGCCCTGGTTTTCGATTCAGTTTATGACTCATATAAGGGAATAATCGCCTACGTGAGAGTCGCGGACGGCAAGCTGGCGAAGAATGACCGCATAATGGTGATGTCCACCGGCAGGCTGTCGGAAATTGCGGAGCTGGGTGTATTCGCCCCCTCGCCCACCGCCGTAGACTCCTTATGTAGCGGCCAGGTAGGTTATATCGCCACCGGTTTCAAAGACGTGCAGGAATGCAGCGTAGGCGATACCCTGACCAGCGGCTCCCAAGCGGCAGAGGAGCCCTTGCCGGGCTACGTCCAGCTCAAGTCCATGGTCTTCGCTGGGTTGTATCCCTCCGATGGAGAGGATTACAACAACCTGCGGGCCGCCCTGGAAAAATTGCGGCTGAACGACGCCTCACTGACTATGGAGCCGGAGAACAGCGTGGCCCTGGGTTTCGGCTTCCGTTGCGGGTTCCTGGGTCTCATGCACCTGGAGATAGTCCAGGAGCGGCTGGAGCGGGAGTACGACCTGGACCTGATAATTACCGCGCCCAGCGTGGCGTATCAGGTGGTGCTTCAAGACGGCAGCACTATTCGGATAGACAATCCCTCCAAGCTGCCGGAGCCCAATTCCATCCGGCATATTGAGGAACCGATACTAGACCTGACTGTCGTGACTCCCAGCCGGCACGTGGGCGCGATCATGGAGCTGATGCATTCTCGTCGCTCCGATTTCAAGCGCATGGAGTATATCCAATCGTTAAGCGGTAATGGCGACGATGCTTCCGGGGGCGATGCTTCCGGGAATGAGCAGGCCAGAGTGGTCATGGAATACAAAATGCCACTAGCCGAAATGTTGGCCGATTTCTACAATCAGCTCAAATCCCGCACGCAGGGTTACGCATCTCTGGACTACACTTTCGCCGGATACGTGGCCGCTCCCCTGGTGAAGGTGGATATTTTGGTGAACCACATACCCGTGGAGGCCCTTTCCATCATCCTCCACCGGGACTCGGCGGTAACCCAGGGTAGAGCCATCGCCGATAAGCTGCGACGCACCATTCCTCGCCAGCTGTTCGAGGTGCCCATCCAGGCGGCAATAGGCGCCAGGGTAATCGCCCGGGAAACGGTCAAGGCAGTGCGGAAGGACGTGCTGGCCAAGTGCTACGGCGGGGATATCACTCGCAAGCGCAAGCTGCTGGAGAAGCAGAAAGAGGGTAAAAAGCGGCTCAAGAGCATTGGCCGCGTCGAGGTGCCCCAAGAGGCGTTCCTCAGTATTCTGGGTATTGGGGACAATTAGCGGACTTCTCTATTTCCGCACTGATTCGCCACGGCGTTCCACCTTTCTTTGCCGCTTCTAGTTGCTATAGCCTACATCCCCAGGGCTTCCCGCAGCTCCCGCATCTGAGTCAGGTGACCCCGCCAATGTCTGGCAAACAGTCCCTGAAGGAGGTTTTGCACCGTTCGCTGCTCACTGATTCCCCGGGCCAGCAGATGCGCCGTAACCGTCTTCTCTCCCAACTCCGCCTCTGAGGCGCCGGTGACCACACCCTCCAGACCTTCCAGCACCTCCAGGACGTCCTTTTCCACCTGCCGGAACTCCTGAACCAGACGGTCTGGCGTGATGTTATTCTGGTCCGGCATCAGCTCGAATTCTCTTTTCTGACCAGAGAGCATTCCTTGAATCAGGGAATGCAAGCCGCCGGCCGGGGTATCCGCGAGGTGATAAATCACCTCGCGGGCCGACCAGGAGTCGGGGCCGGGTTTCCAGTCCAGGCAATAATCCATCCCATCCAACAGCTGGATCAGCTCAGTCTTGATGCTCCGGATGTCCTCTAGGTAAATGGACTTTTGGCTGGTCAAATGTCCTCCAGGTCTTCCACTGCTTCGAGGAACAGGCTGGCGCCGGTGGCGTCGTTTGGGTCCGGGCGAAAAGCTCCTCCCCTCACCAAGGGGAGGCTGGGTGGGGTTACGTCACCCCCTCTAACTCCCCCTTGTCAATGGGGAGCACCAGGGTTCTCCCCCACGGTCTCTTAGAGCCCGGGTTTGAAGACCATCAGGAAAAGGATCAGGACCGGCAGCAGGGTGGCGACACCGCCAAACATGGACCAAATGCGGCCGGCTTTTAGATAATCGGGGCTCAAGGCGCCGGCATCGGCCCCTTCTTGCGCAAGGCGGACCATGCGGCACTGTTGGGGCAGCAAAACGGCCAACCAAATGATCCCGGTGATAATCAAAAGTACAAAGGAGCCTCCCAGCCACGGTTCTTGGAATCGCGCCCAATCCTTTAACCCAACCATCCAAATACCGGTCGCCAGCAGGACGACTATCCCCGGGGCGGTAAAAATGTAGTCGGCTTGCAGCAGGGATCGGGCGGTTATCGCGATGGTTTCCAGGTTTCCCGACCGGTCGGCCCGCGTTTTCCAGAAGGCGGCGGTGATAATGTTGCCGACGAAAACCACCGCGGCCAGAATGTGCAGGACCAGCAAAGCCTGAAACATCTATACACTCCTCGGGATCCCCTCTGCAGAATCGGCTTGTTATAGAATCAGTTAGTGAAACTACCCAGCCCTCGCAAGATTTCCGCTACCGTGTCCCGGGTATCCGCTCGGGCCAGACCCAACTCCAGCGACGCCCGCAGCAGTCCCAGGGGAGTCCCGCCGTCGTAGCGCCTACCCTGAAATTCATGGGCATAAAGCCTCTGGCCCTCCAGCAAGAGCGACAGGCCGTCGGTCAACTGAATTTCGCCCCTGGCTCCGGGAGGGGTACGTTCCAAACAAGAGAATATTTCGGGAGACAGGATATAGCGCCCGACAATGGTCAGGTTGGATGGAGCCTCCTCCCGGGGCGGCTTCTCCACCAGCTTGCTAATTCGATGGAGTCCCTGCTCCACCTCTACGGCGTCGGCCACTCCGTAATTCTGGACCACCTCCCAGGGCACCCGCTCCACCGCCACGACTCCGGCATCGAATCTGGTCCAAACTTCCATCATTTGCGACAGCACTCCCGGGGTGTGCGCCACGATGTCGTCCGGCAGCATGACGGCGAAGGGATGGTCTCCCACCGCAACTTTGGCGGTCAGGACGGCGTGTCCCAAACCCAGGGGGTGCTCCTGGATAACAAACCTGACCTCAGCCAGGGAGGAGACATGCCGCACCTGATCCAGCAGGTCTAGGGCTCCGCCGGCGGCTAAATGTTCCTCCAGCGCTGGGTCGGGCTGAAAGTAAGCGGCTATGGACTCTTTGCCCGGGGATGTAACGATGATGACTTCTTCGATGCCCGCCTCCGCCGCCTCCTCAACCACATACTGGAGCATGGGCTTGTCCAGAATGGGCAGCAGTTCCTTGGGCACCGACTTGGTGACAGGCAGAAACCTGGTTCCCAGTCCGGCGGCGGGTATTACCGCTTTTCGAATTTCCATATGCCTTCAAATTTCATGGCCCTTCCCCGTTTCACAACCTTTCGCTGGCGGAGTCAATTCTAACATTCTCTAGTACTGCAACAAACTGAAACTAATCCAAAAGACCTCACCCCCACTCCAACTCTCATCCGTCAAGGGGGAGAGAGCCAGTCCCTTTCCCCTCGATGGGGGAAGGTTAGGATGGGGGTGGTCACCAATTCATCCAGACCAACTGGACGATATACTAGGCTGGCGCAAAACAGCCGACCGGAGCTGCTTTCGTTGATTGACAGCCTCGGCCCCCTAGCCTACCATGGTCTGTGGAGGCCGTGCTAGGCGGGGAGCTAGCGGTGCCCTGAACCCGCAATCCGCTATAGCGGGGTTGAATTCCTCCCCGCGACCGAGTCCATGGGCCAATATCCCGGAATGATGGTATTGAAGGCCGGGTCCCACGCGGCGTAGACTTGCCAACCCCGCCAGGTCCGGAAGGAAGCAACGGTAAGTGAGAACCTGCGGGTGCCGTGGGAGTGCCTGACCCGAGTCATCGTCCGAGACAAGCTCAGCGGAGTTGGGTCAAAGGGGGGTGCGCGGTCTCTTAACTTCAAAACAGTTTCAGGAGCCAACGGATTGGGTGCCTAGAGTAACGGCGTCATACCCAGGTTAACCCGTAAAGACTCCAGGATGAACCGCTGCCTGCTCTAATGGACCTCCCGCACCCGTTGGTAATATGCCGTAGGAACCGCTCTCGTTGCAAATTTTTCTACAATTTAAACGAATCCGCTCTAAACAAAGCCGCTGCCTCTCCGCCCGGTAGCTTAAATCGGTAGCCGAAAGCCGTGACTGCCAGCCCAACTAAGCCGCCCAGACCTCGAAAATCCCTGGGACAGCATTTTCTTAACGATGGCTCGATACTGGATCGCATAGTCGAGGCGGCGGAGTTAACGGCTGATGACACGGCTCTGGAAGTGGGCCCCGGACTGGGGGCTCTTACCGGCCGGTTGGTCCAGCGGGCCCGCCAGGTGGTGACCATCGAGTTGGATCCAGTGCTGGCGGCCGCCTTACCGGCCAGATTGGGAAATCCGGCCAACTTGACCAGCGTGACGGGAGACGCCCGCTCCGCGGATATCGCCGAACTGGTCGGCCCGGGTCCCCCGTTCAAGATGTTAGCCAATCTGCCCTTTTATGCTGCCAATCCGATTATCCGCCGATTTTTGGAGAGTCCTCCCCATCCGGAGCTAATGGTCGTCATGGTACAGCGGGAGGTGGCCCAGACCATGGTGGCGGAACCGGGGAAAATGGGCATCTTGTCCGTCGCGGTTCAATACTACGCTCGGCCCAGCCTGATTTGCGATGTGCCGCCCCAGGCTTTTCACCCTCAGCCCAAGGTTAGCTCCGCTGTGGTAAAACTGGAGCTATTCGCGAAATCTCCGGTGGCGGTGGCCGATCCGCCTGCTTTCTTCGAGCTGGTGCGCGCCGGTTTCTCGGCGCCCCGCAAACAGTTGCACAATTCATTGAGCCGGGGCCTGGGAGCGCCGTCGCAGCAGACCGCAGATCTGCTGGAATCGGTAGATCTGGACGGCCGCAGGCGGGCGGAAACCCTCTGTCTGGAGGAGTGGACCGCCCTGTACCATTCTTGGTCGGAAAGGAGCGGACTTGCTAGTCCCGGCCTTCGCCAAGATTAACCTGACCCTGGAGGTCTTGGGCCTTCAGGACGACGGATACCATGAGGTTAAGACCGTCCTTCAGACGGTAGACCTGACCGACCAAATAGATATCCAGCCGGGACCGAACCTCAAAGTGGAATGCGACGAGCCGGGCTTGGATGGCGAGTCCAATCTGGTCTGGCGAGCCGCCGTGGAGTTGGCCGAGAGCCGTGGAATTCGTCCCAAAGCGCGCATAGTGATCCGTAAACGCATCCCGGTGGGTATGGGTTTGGGCGGTGGGAGCAGCGACGCCGCCGCCGCGCTGGTAGGTCTCAACAAGCTCTGGAATCTGGGCCTGGATCCCGAAGAATTGGTCCGGATCGGTGCCGGATTGGGCTCCGACGTGCCTTTCTTCTTGCGCGGCGGTACCGCTCTGGCCGAAGGCCGGGGAGAGGAGATAAGTCCCTTACCCTCCCTGCCACCGCTAGGGGTGCTGCTGATTTGCCCTAGCGACACCCTGCCCAACAAGACGGCGACCCTTTTCTCTCGGCTGACCGCCGGGCATTACAGTGACGGCGGTGTTACCAGACAGATGGTTGCAACCCTAATGTCCGGGCAATTCGTAGTGGACATGGTGCACAATGTGTTTGAGGAGGTGGCGTTTAACGTTTTTCCGGGTCTCAGCGCTATTTATCGCCAGATTGAGGGCCTTGCCAGCTCTCCGCCGCGCTTGTCCGGCGCCGGACCGGCGTTTTTTTGCCTGCCGTCCGGCTCGGAGGATTTATCCCGCGTATCACAAGCCCTGCCGCCGCATCAAGGCCGGGCCTACCTGGTGCAAACTATCACTCCTGACGTTGCCGACATGGCAGCACCCAAGTCTTCCATTCCCGGAAATTCCAATTGAATCCGGCTCCATCAAATCCTAATGTGCCAAAGGTTGAGAGCTAGCTAATGAGCGTACTGTCCACCATCGCCATCGGTATAAACCCCAATATCCTCGACTTCGGTCCTTTTTTGTTGTCCTGGCACGGTTTTCTCACCTTCGTTGCCGTGGCCACGGCGGTCTACCTTACCTACCGGTGGGGTACCGGAGAGGGGATGGACCAGGATGCCATCTTGTCGGTGGCGGTTTGGGGCATCATCGCCGGAATCATTGGAGCCCGGTTGTTTCACGTAGCGGATTTTTGGGCTCCGATCTACAGTCATAACCCGCTCAGTGTTTTCTACGTTTGGCAGGGCGGCATCGCTATATACGGCGCGATTATCGGCGGCTTCATCGGCTGCGTTGCCTACATGATGACCCGAAATTCCGGCTGGTTCTTGAATTTGTGGCGGAAACGCCTGGGGTTTCTCGGCGAGGCCAAAAAAGCCCCCCTGCCGGGCATTGGCCATCTGGCCGACATAACGGCCCCGGCTCTGCTCATCGCCATGGCCATTGGACGAATTGGCGACATCATCAATGGGGAGCACTGCGCCCTGGCGACCCGATTGCCTTGGGGACTGGTTTACACCCATCCGGATAGCCCCGGGAGCTGGGCGATCTCATTGGGAGGTTGCGGAGGCTTTGCCAGTCACCCGGCAGTGGCCTACGAGTTGCTTTTTGACCTGGCCTTACTGCTGGTCATCTGGCCCATGCGCCACCGGCTGCGCCCTCACGGCATGACCTTTGCCCTCTACGGAGCCCTCTATTCCGTCGGCCGCTTTTTCATCAGCTTCCTGCGGGAAGAGGCCAACAACTACTGGATATTCAACGAGGCCCAAATTGTGGCGTTGGCGGTGGTAATCATTACCATTCCCCTGCTGGTGTACAAGGCCCAACTGGTGCAGGTGGTCCGTCCCAGCCGGGGGGGCTCTTGATTGGCGATTATTGAGAGATGGCAGATACGAAAACTCGCCAATAATTTCAGCGCGCCGTCCGCTTCTCGAGGGAATCGGCGTTGGGAGTAGGTCGGCCGGGCTTCAATTAGAAGCCCGTAGAAGCCCGAAAATCGGCCAGGTGCAGGACGTGACGCTCCTCACCCCGCCAGGAATCTTTGCTGAGGGTATAAACCAGATCCAACGATTGCGTGTCCTGAACCCACTTTTCCCCAAGATTAAAGGCCAACGCCGTCCATTCACTATTCCCTTGCCGTACTCGCAGCCTCAGATGCTGACCCTGATTCCCCATGTAGCGGGCTTCCAACACGTGAACGCCCCGGCTCAGGAAGGTGGGCGCCCGGTTCCCAACTCCCCAGGGTTCCAGATCCGCCAGCCACGCCAGCACCGCATCGTTCAGTTCTGGTAGCTGAACCTCCGCGTCCACCGGCATTACGGTTTCCGAGTCCTTTCCGCTCAGGGCCTCCTCGGCCAAAGCGGTCATTCGCTCCACCAAATGGGGCAGATTGCAGCGCCGCAGGGTAAACCCCGCCGCCTGAGCGTGGCCGCCGTATCGGGCGAACAGGTCCTCACACTGGGAAAGGGCCTCAACGATGTTAAATTCCGGAAAGCTGCGGGCGCTGCCCGTGAAGCTGTCCCCTTCTCCGGCAGCCAGGGCAATGGCGGGACGGTTATAGGCATCCAGCAGCCTCCCGGCTACCAGCCCGGCGATCCCCGGGGTAAAACAGGGATCATCCACGATCAAGATAGCGGGCAGCGTGTCACTTCTGCCCAGGTGTTCGACGGCGGCCTGATAAGACTGTTCGCTGAGCGCCCGGCGCTCCAAGTTGAGGGCTTCCAGCTTAGCGGCCAACACCTCCGCCTCGGCGTCTGAATCGGTTGTCAGCAGGGCCAGGCTATCCCCGGCATGTCCCATCCGCCCTGCAGAGTTGAGCCGGGGCGCTATCTGATAGCCGACCGTCTCCGCATTGATAGATTTCGGCTCGATTCTCCCGTTCCGGTACAACGCCAACAGGCCCGGCCGCTTGGTCTCGGCCAGCCTACCCAGGCCCTCGCGTACTAAATATCTATTCTCATCGGTAAGCGGTACCAAGTCGGCAATGGTGCCCATGGCCGCCAACTCCAGCAAGCTGGAACTCCACGGCTGGCCATAAAACTGGCACAGCCCCTGTATTAGCTTGAACGCCAGGCCTGCTCCGGATAGGTGCAGATAGGGGTAGCTGCTTCCGGCAATCCTGGGATTAATAATTGCCACCGCTTCCGGCAGGACAGATCCGGAGGTATGGTGGTCGGTAATAATCACTTCAGTGCCGAGCTGCCGGGCCCGCCAAACCTCGTTGACGGAAGTGACACCGCAGTCAACGGTAACGACCAGGCTGACGCCCTGTTCTGACAACTGCTCTACGGCAGCATTGGAGAGCCCGTGCCCCTCGTCCACCCGGTGGGGCAAGTAGGGTAAAACCGGAACTCCGAAGGCTCGTAATCCCTCGACGATAATGGCGGTTCCGGTCACGCCATCCACGTCGAAATCGCCGAAAACCCCCACGGTTTCCCTGCCCTCCACGGCCCGATACAGGCGCTGAACCGCCAGATCCATCCCGGCCAATCGCAGCGGGTCGTAGGGGAGATTGTGCGGAGGATGCAGGAACAGCCGGAGTTTCTCAGCGGTGTCGATGCCCCGGCCCAGCAGCACCGGCACCAAGGGCGGCGGCAGGTCTGGCGGCAGAAGGTGAGCCTCAGAAGTTTCCTTCAGCAGCCATTTTTTGGAAACGGGCGGTTTCATTTGCTTGTCTCCATTAACCCAAGAACCTAGGAACCAATTAGGTGAGCAATCCCTGACTGCCCCAGGCGCAACTGATTCCTTTAGCGGCCGGCACGGTCACCAGAGAAGCTTGATGTCGATGGTCTGAACCACCAGCCGGCCCAGCTCCCATCATACCAATTCACCTTGCACGAGGGGAGAGGCGAGGGTCAGTGGGAATGCAACTTAGCGAACTCATACCGAACTCAAACCGAAGGCGGCAAATACACCTCCCTCGGGAGCGGGTTCAGCGCCCTACATCACGATATATCACCCCGAGCCCTTCGGAATGACATGGATCGTTTCGAAATTGATTCTAAGGAAGGCTTGAGGCGGGGAGAAGCGGGCCGGGCCGGGAGATTAGCCGGTACCGTTGGCGCTGGACAGCACCAGAACCGAGTTGTGGCCGCCAAAGCCAAAGGAATTGCTTACCACGACATTTAGCGGCTTCGTGCGAGCCTTCAAGGGAGTGTAGTCCAGGTCGCACTCCGGATCCTGGTTATGGAGGTTGATGGTTGGCGGTATCAGCCCGTGTTGCAGGGCCAGCACGCAAAAAGCAGCTTCCAGCGCCCCTCCGGCGCCCAGCAGATGACCGGTCATGGATTTGCTGGAGCTTATGGGAACGCGGTAGGCCTCCTCACCGAGGGCCAGCTTGATGGCTTTGGTTTCCTGGCTATCGTTCAACGGGGTGGAGGTGCCGTGAGCGTTGAGGTAGTCAATCTCGGAAGTATCCACTTCCGCCGCCTGTAACGCTAACAATATAGCCTCGGCGGCGCTTTGTCCCGTAGGATTGGGCTCAGTCACATGATGGGCGTCAGAGGTGGCTCCGTATCCTCGCAGCTCGGCCAGGGCCGACGCCTGCCGCTTTCTAAAATGCTCCTCGCCTTCCAGCACCAGAACCGCGGATCCCTCTCCCATGACGAAGCCATCCCGATCCCGATCGAAGGGTCGGCTGGCCAGTTGGGGGTCCTCATTGTAACGGGATAGCGCCCGGAGGGAGTTGAAGCCGGCCACCGCGATGGGGGAAATAGGTGCTTCGCTGCCGCCGGCCAGCACCACATCGGCTTGGCCCCTTCGGATCATTTCCCAGCCCTGGCCCAGCGCGTCGGCGCCGCTGGAGCAGGACGATACCACGCAGTAGTTGGCGCCCATAGATCCCGTTACCATGGAGACCTGAGCCGACGCCATGTCTCCCAACATCATCGGTATCAGGAAAGGGGTTACTCGCCGGGGTCCCCGCTCCCTCAGCACCTCGTATTGCTGGGACAGGGTGATGATTCCGCCGATGCCGCTGCCGATAATGACAGCGGTACGGTAGGGGTCTTCCTCAGCCGGCTTTATCCCGGCGTTGCGGCAGGCTTCTTGGGCCGCCACGGCGGCGAATTGGGCGAAACGGTCCATGCGCCGCGCCAACTTGCGGTCCAGGTAGTCTTCCGGATCGAAGCCCTTAACCTGCGCGGCAAAACTGGTGTCGAACCCCTCGGTATCAAAGGCGGTGATTTGATCGATCCCGGAATGGCCTTGGGTGAGCTCGGACCAAGTGGTAGACACGTCCAGCCCCAGAGGGCTAATGATACCGATGCCGGTGATAAATACGCGGTTTTTATCGGTCATAGCTGTGAGCTAGCATAGCTGTGAACTGGGACAGGGGTAGCTGAGCTACTTGTTTATGGTGGTTCGCCTGTTTGAATCGACCATTACCCCGTTGAGCATTTCGCTCAACTCGTTTATCCGATGGGATATATTCTGAGCCAGGTCCTTACCGCCGGTGGTGAGGGGGTCGGACAAGGTTCGGAGGGAGTCGGACAATTCGTTGACTCGAAGGCTGATGTTGTCCACCAACGCCCGCCGCGTGTTGGCCAAGGGCTGGGACACAGTTCGCAGGTTCTCGGCCAGCTCGTCCATTCGCTGGGAAATGTTCTCGCCAAACTCCCGGCCGGCCATGGACGCCGGTTCAGACCAGCCTCGTAAAACCTCCGTGGCCTCTCCAATGCGCGCGGTGATCGTGTCTCCCAGGTCCCGGCTGGTCGCCGCTAGCCGCAGCTTGTAGGACCGCAACATTCGGAACACCCGCCCATACAGGTTGTCGATGGAGGTCAGCTTGGCGGAGTAACGCTCGAACAGCTCCTGGCTTTCCTGCATGGTCCAGCGCTCGTCATGGAAAACCAGCTGGCGTCCGGTATACAGGTGATAGGGGCGGATTTCACCTTCGGCCAGAAGCTCTCCTTTCTCGTTGAGTGGGGTCAAGCTGTCCCAATTGGAGGTAGCCGGCAGGGGAGTCAACAGGTTGGCAGTTTGATACTTGCTGTATTGGGTAACCCATTCGGCCAGGTTCATTATGTCTTCCTCATTGTCGTAAGGAAGGCCAATAATGGTCATGGCCACCACGGTGAAGTCCATCTGGTTCAGAACCCGCAGGTCATTCTCCATTTGGCCGGGCTCCTGACGCTTCTGCACCACCTTCAAGTTTTCCGCGTTGTTGGATTCCACTCCCAGGTAGAGCATTTTAATGTTGGCGTCGGACATCGCCTCGGCCAATTCCTGGTCTTGCCCGATCTCGGCCCGAGCCTGGCAGATCAGGTACATGTCGTCGGTGCGGCCATGCCATGCCTTCAGGCGTTCCAGTCGCTCGTTTCGATACTTTACCGCTCGCAGGGGCGGTGGGTGGAGGTCGTCGGAGATAAAGACGGTGAATTTGCCATTACCGGCGGTGTGAATCAAACCATCGGAGGCCAATTCCTGCAGCTGGACCAGGCGCTTATACTCGGCTTCCCGACTGATCAACCGATAACCCAAGAACTGCTGAATAACCTGACAGTAGGTGCACTTTTCGGTGCAGCCCCGCACTGTTTCTATTACTCCGCCGGCCATGGGGTTGGCGGGCGAGAGGTCCCGAATCGACCGGAAATCCGGCAACTCCACAAAATCCGGCGCCACCAATCCGGAGCGGCGGGTTTCCACCAGGTTGCCATCCCGCATAAAGCTGATACCGGGAATTTTGTCAAGGTAGGAATCCAGCATAGGCGAATGTTGATACTCCAACAGCGTATCGCTGAGCTGGCCGATGATATCTTCCCCCTCCCGGTTGACAATGACGTCGAACCCACCCAGCCGAATCGCCTCCTCGGAGAGAGGGCTCATTTGGGGTCCGCCGCCTATGGTGATAATCTCGGGATGATGGAGCTTGGCCAACCGGGCAATTTGATAGGCCCGCGGCGCCTCGTTAATCAAGGCGGTGACCATCAGTATGTCGACCCCGTCCAGGTCAGAATCCGGGTCCATCAGGCCCGAACGGTCCTCAAACCAGATATCTCGTTCGTAGAGATGGGGGCCTTCCCACTGGGCCAGGGCACCTGAGAGAAACAGCATACCCTGGCGAGGTATGGCCACGTATTCAAAGTTCCCGCCCGCGGAAGCCGGCTGCACCAGCACTACCCGCTTGATCTTGGACATCATCACCTCTCGCAGGACAGTCGTGGGCCGCTGATCGCCTGACCAGTCCCCGGACCAGGCAATCGTTTAACGGCCCACATTATACACTAATCCTTGATCCCCACAACACGCCCGAAAACCCGTAGGATCAACAAAAACCGGAGGCGAGGAAGGACCAAGAAGGTGCCGTCCGGCGAAGGCCTAAGGACGCAAATCCTTCAGCCGGAACCCGCCCCTCCGGATTTTTCTAAGAGTGGGTTTTAAAAGTTTCTTGACTTCCAGGCTCAGGCTGCTATGCCGGTTTGGGCTTCAGCTTCTTCACCCCCTTGTGGGAGAGGAGTGAGGTGAGGGGTATCAACCTCATCCCAACCTTCTCCCGTCAAAGGAGAAGGGGCTATGGTCAGGCCATACCAGGATACCCATTTCTCTATTCTAGCGCGGACAATGCGCGATGCTTTGAACACAGGCTCTAAACTAAAACCATGGTCAAGCCCGCAGAGATGGGGTGGTTATCTATGTGGGTCCCGCCTTTATGATTGTTCCAGATACTGACGGATCATCAGGGCGGCGGTGGCTCCCTCGCCGGTGGCGGAGGCCACCTGCTTGGTGCTTCCTTGCCTGGCGTCTCCCGCCGCGAAGATGCCTTTAACGCTGGTTTCCAGGCTATTGCTGGTTTCGATGAATCCCCACCGGTCCAGGTTCAGGGTATCCTGCAAGAACCCGGTATTGGGCAGGAGCCCGATAAACACGAACACGCCGTCTGGGTGCAACTCCTCGGTCTGTCCGGATTTCAGGTCTCGAACCACCACTCCGGAAAGACGTCCCTCCCCCTTAAACTCTTCGACCATGGTTTGTAAGCGTACTGCCATGGCGGGATGGCCTATCACCTTGTCTTGTAGCACCTGGCTGCCACCTGGCCTTTCTCCAACCTCCAAAACCGTCACTTTCTTGGCGAACCGGGTGAGAAACAGCCCTTCCTGTAGCCCGCTGTTCCCGCCGCCGACCACAATTAATTCCTTGTCGTTGTAAAAAGGGCCGTCGCAGGTGGCGCAGAAGTGGATGCCCGCCCCGATAAAGTCGTCTTCTCCAGGTACGTTGAGGCGCCGGTAGGTGGTACCGGGGCTGACCAGGATAGAGGAGGCGCAATATTCGTCTCCGGAAGCGGTAGTTACAGAGCGGTAGTTACAGAGCGGTATTGCCCGTCTACCGCCACGGATTTAATATCTTGAGCCTGGAGCACCTCAACCCCGAACCTGATGGCCTGCGCCTCCATGCGGTCCACCAGCTCGGCTCCTCCAACCCCCTCCGGAAATCCGGGATAGTTGTCGATGGCTTCGGTTATCCCGGCCTGACCACCCACTGCCGAGCGGTCGATCAACAGAGTGCTAAGGCCCTCCCTGGCGGCATACAAAGAGGCTGTGAAGCCGGCGGGACTGGCGCCAACCACTATCACGTCGTAAAACGTCTGGGTGGCCTGGGTCTGCAGCCCCAACTTTTCCGCCAGTTCCGCGTCGCTGGGTTCCACCAAAAAAGAGCCGTCGGAAAACAGAATGGTTGGAATTATCAGCCGATTCTCGTTAATCTGCTGCACGTAAGCCTGGGCTTCGGTGTCCTGGTCCACGTCAAAATACTGATACGGCATCCGGTGCTCTCCCAAGAATTTCCTGGAGCGGCGACAATCCGGGCACCAGTGCGCTCCGTAAAATTTTATATCCGATTTAATCTCTGGCTGAGCCATTTTTACCTCCTGGGATTAACCTAATGATGGGCAAGCCTTGGCGCTTCCCTCACCAACAAATTAGATGTTTCTCCTCCAAAAGGGGTTCAGCCAGCCGACCCCGACGCCTTAAGCACCTATAAGCGGCTAGGTGAGGAGATAAACCTACCTTACGAAGCGGAGGTTGGGAGGGGTTAAATCGCCCCCTCTAACTCCCGCTTGCCAAGGGAGAACCAGACTTCTCACTCACCCTCTGAGAACCGGGCCACCCAGACCAAGTTCCTGGCCTTATTCATCCCGAAAATGGGGGATGATCTCTTTAGCGATGGTTTCCAGATGGCGGGCCCGATCCTCTCTGGGGCATGAGATGTTGAAGACGATGTGGCGAGCCCCGGCGTCGATGAACTCTTGGAGACGAGCAATGCAGCTCTCCACCGGCCCCAGCAGGCAGTAGTTGCGAACGATTTCCAGGAAGTCTCCTCCGTAGAGGTACCGGCCACCCAAGGCCTCGGCGGCCACGCTGGCAGCCTCCTCTACCGTCGGGTAGATGGAGATATAGGGGAAGAAGCCCCATTGGAATCCAGAAATATCCCGCCCTTCCTCGGCAACCATTACTGTGATTTTCTCCACGCTGTCCCGGTACCGCTGCGGGCTGTAGAAATAGGGTAGCCAGCCATCGCCGTAGCGCGCCGCCCGGCGCATGGCGGCATCTCGTCGGCCTGCTACCCAGATGGGAGGATGGGGCTGCTGGGCCGGCGGAGGATTCAAAGCCACATCCTCCAGCTGGAAATGTCTGCCCTTAAAGCTCACCCGGTCCTGGGTCCAAAGTCGCCGGACCACTTCCAGGCACTCATTGGTGCGGCTCCCCCGTTGTCGCACGTTCAACCCAGCGGCTTCAAACTCCACCGGAAACTCGCCGCCTACTCCCACACCCAGGGTGAGCCGTCCCCCGGATGCAACGTCCAGCGTCGAGGCGAACTTGGCCAGCATTAAAGGATGGTAGAAGGGCGTCAGGACTATGGAAGAAAGCAGCCGAATCCGCTCGGTGGCGCCGGCCGCTACCCCCAGCAACGGCAGAACGGCGTGGGTAGGCCCCGGGGGATTACCCCGCATGAAATGCTCGCCCGCCGACAAGTATTCGTAACCTAGCTCCTCCATCCAGCGGGCCTGGAAAGCGGTCTCGCTGGCGCCCAAGGCCAACCCGGCGCCAAAGTGTAGATCTGGCTTCACCATCAGCTGCGGTTGCCCTCCTATTCCCGGCATCTGCTGCGTGCCTGTAGCGCGGGGGGTAGGTGGCATTATCTAGAATAATTGCCCTCATGTCACGCGGTTTTTCTCACCTTGGCCTTGCTAATACTACTTTATTAGCGATTGGTTGTGGTGTAGCAAGGCGATTTGGCAGAGGTTTTGGTAGATTGCAACCGTATCTACTAGATAGTGGTGAGGTGGGGTGGTGGTCATTAAAGTGGGACCCAGTCCGCCGGCAGATTTGGCGGCCTTCCTTCAGCCGTATGCATCCCTGGTATCGCGAGGGCAAAGCCGGCATGCGATGGAGCGTTACACCGCCGGTCTCCTGGCGGATATTCCTCGTAAGACAGCCTCGGACCTGGGCCGAGGGGTAGCCGGGACCAACGGCCAGCGACTGCAGGAATTCCTTACCAACACCGAGTGGGACTCCAGGGATATGGACCAGCTCCGGGTGCAATACATGGTGGCCCAGGCTAGCCTGGGCCGGGGGCTGCAGATCATTGATGACACCGGATTTGCCAAGAAAGGGACCCACTCGGTGGGTGTGGCGAGGCAGTACTCGGGAACCCTGGGACGGGTAGACAACTGTCAGGTGCTGGTGACATCCCACTATGTGGATGGGAGCTTTGATTGGCCGATCACGGCCCGCCTCTACCTGCCGGAAGGTTGGACCCAGGACCAGGTACGGCTTAGCGCGGCAAAGGTGCCTGCGGGCACTTCCTTTCAGACCAAGGGGAAGATAGCCCTGGAGCTTATCGATGCGGGTATAGCTGCGGCAGTGCCCACCGAGGCAGTGCTGGCCGATGCCGGTTATGGGGACCAACCCCGGTTCCTGGATGGCCTGGAGACTCGAGGACTCCCCTATCTGGTCGGCGTAGCCTCCTCTACTCGCTTCCGCCTGGCCCAGGATGTGGAAGAGGACTCCGGAGAACAACCAGCCCCGCCGTACCAGGGCCAGGGGAGACCCAGACGGGCCCGCCGTCTGGAGGACCGGATACCCAGTCGAGAGGCCAACGCTCTCCTGGAAGAACTGCTCCAAGATGCCTGGCAAGCTATTACCTGGCGGGAAGGGAGCAAGGGCAATCTGACCAAGGAGTTCACTCGAGTGCGGGTTTACCGGGTTGGCCGTAGAGGCAAACCCCTCCCTACTGCAGGTTGGCTCATCGGGCAACGACCCCTGCCGGGACGGAGGTCAGGGAGTTGTCCCTGAGGTTGATGCTGGTCAGGGTTGGCAGTTGGGCGAAGGTCCCGCTGGGTAATGATGAGAGGGAGTTGCCTGACAGGTCAAGCGAGGTGATGGATGGCTCGTGGCTGTTTGTCGTGGTGGTGGTCTCGCTGGTTGTCCTGATGGGGAAGTATGAGCCGCTTTGCGAGGAGCTGGGCTGGGTGTTGTACACCCCGCCTCCGCGGGCGGCCAGGTTTTGCATGTTGGCATTGTGGCCGGAGGTCGAGATGGTGCTGACCTTGACGCCGTTGACGGAGTTGGTGGACATGGTGTCGTGAAGGCTGCCGGACAGCGTGAACCCGCCGTCGCTGAACACGATGATGGCGACGGGCAACGATGTGTCCGGCCGGCTGTCGGCTTGGCTGTACGTTCCAGCGAGGGCGTCGTCTATGTTGGTGCTGCCGTTGGCAGAGAGGTTGTTGATGGCGTTGTTCAGGCTGTCGGTTTCGGTGGTGAAATCCTGCGCCGTGTGGGCGGTGTTCGAGAAGGCCATGACCGCCATCGGCATGCTGTCCGGCCTGTTGGCCGCAAGCCACCGGGCGCCTGACTTTGCGGTGCTGAGCTGTCCGCTCATGGAGCCGGACTTGTCGATCACGGCTATGACGTAGCCGTTCCGGCTGGTCTCCGTGGTCGAGTGGGTGTGGCTCTGGTGGCGGAGTTGTTGGAGCAGGTTTCCGGGTACACGGGAGAGCTGGTTCCCGGATGCGTCTATCCCGGTTATGCCGGACATTCCCTGGAAGTCCCCAGCCGAAAGGGCAGTGATGCCCTGGCTTGATAGGTCGAGGGTCCCGGAGAGACCCCGCAGGTGTTCACCAGTTACGCCGGAACATTGGTCTATGCCGGGCAGTTTTGCCAGGACAGAGTCTTGGACTACTTGGTTGCGGTCGCAGAGCCCCGGCGGCTCTTCGTGTGCCGAGACTATATTGCTGTTCGGTATGGCTATTGCCAGCATGGTAACGGCCACCAGCAGCATGGCGGTGAGGATGGATTGGTGGATGAGGCGGTTCATTTCTGCTCTCCTGTCTTTTATTTTTGGATGGTGCTGAATTCAGGTTAGCAGCCGGAACCGGCTCGGGACTTTGGCGTTTGGGACATGAGGAAGTTTCCAAAACCTGTCTGCTGGCGGACCTGCCGCGAGGACCGGTGTACCGGTGAGGGTGAGGCGTTATGGATTGCCGGGGGTGAGGAATAACAGCCC
>JAKZUA010000207.1:0-5806 GCA_047516825.1 Dehalococcoidia bacterium | reverse complement strand
TCGGGTCGTCCAACGCCGCGAAGTATTCGGCGATGGGTGCGCCTGTTGCCTGAACCATCACTACCCCTCCCTAGTTTCGTCATGATGATTACTATTTTAAACAAATTTAAGAAAGATAATAAGACGCGATTGCCCTGCAGCCGGTAGTGGAAAGGTGTCACCAGAGACCCAAACCAAGTATAATATAAATATACATGACAATCATTATTATGACTTCCGCCGACTCCCGAAATCCACGTCGGTATGTAGAGATCTTGGGGGATTTGGGGGCGGAAGTCAGGCTGCTTAGTCCATTAGAGGACCGGCCGGCGGAGCGGTTGATGGAGGGAGGAGGAGGCCTGCTGTTGCCCGGTGGCCCCGACGTAGATCCTGCGCTGTACGGCCAATCTGCGGACCCGGATGCCGGACTGGAGGTTTGTCGCCCGCTGGACGATCTGGACCTGCGCCTTTTGAACTTTGCGCTGGACCAGGACATGCCGGTGCTGGCCATCTGTAGGGGAATGCAGCTGCTCAATGTAGCCCGGGGTGGCCAGCTGCTGCAAGACCTGCCGGGGCACCGGGCCGAGCGGCATGAGGGACGTTGGGTGCCCCAGACCCACACGATTTTCCTGGCGCCTGGCGCAAAGGCCGCTGCGGTTATCGGCAGCGCCGGGTTCTTTCGGGTCAACAGCCTGCATCACCAGGGATTGCATGAAGCCCAGCGCTCCCCCCGGCTTATGACCACCGCCTATTCGGTGGAGGACGGATTGGTCGAGGCGCTGGAGAGCCCCGAACACAGCTGGGTCATTGGTTTCCAGTGTCACCCGGAGCGTCAGGATGAGGTTCCTCGCAGCTTTGCCAACCTTTTCGCCGCTTTCTTAGAACGGGCCGAGATGTATCAGCAGAAAGCTGAAGCCGCAGCTCGTTAATACCCTAATTCGCCCGGTTAACCTCAAGATGAATACTGGGCCGGCAGTAAGCCCAGCAACAAACCCAGCAACCAATAAGGAGCAATAGCATATGGTTACCGCCACACCAACTCCTTCGGGCGGGCAGATAAGTCCGGTACGGATTCAGGAGGAGATGCGCACCTCCTACCTGACCTACGCTATGAGCGTCATCGTCGCCCGGGCCCTGCCCGACGTGCGTGATGGTCTGAAACCGGTCCAGCGGCGGATTCTGTACGCCATGGAGGAGATGGGAATCCGCAACAATACCTCTCACAAGAAAAGCGCTCGTATCGTTGGAGAGGTGCTGGGCAAGTACCATCCCCACGGGGAAAGTTCGGTATATGACGCTCTGGTCCGCATGGCCCAGTCCTTCTCCCTGCGCTATCCCCTGGTCGATGGGCAGGGCAACTACGGCAGCGTTGATGGCGACCCTCCGGCGGCGATGCGCTACACCGAAGCCAGACTGGCGAATATCGCTCAAGAAATGCTGGCCGATATCGACCTGAATACGGTTGATTTCAACACCAACTTCGACGACTCCATTGAGGAGCCGGTGGTCCTGCCGAGCCGCCTGCCCAACATGCTGCTGAACGGCGCCACGGGTATAGCCGTGGGAATGGCGACCAATATTCCTCCCCACAATTTGAATGAAATCTGCGATGCGCTGATCCACGTCATTGATAATCCCTATTGCACCACAGATGATCTGCTACAACTGGTGCCTGGGCCAGACTTCCCCACAGCGGGCATTATTCGGGGCACTTCTGGCATTGTGGAGGCTTACAACACCGGGCGGGGCCGAATAATGATGGAAGCCGCCACCGAGATCGAGGAGGTTCGTGGCGGGCGGGAGTGGATCATCATTACCGAGCTTCCCTACCAGGTGAACAAGGCCAACTTGGTGGAGAAGATCGCCCAACTGGTTAGGGACAAGCGCATCGACGGCATCTCGGATATTCGAGATGAGTCGGACCGGCACGGCATGCGAGTGGTCGTCGAGCTGCGAAGGGACGCCCAGGCCAATATCGTGCTGAACAACCTGTACAAGCACACCACCCTTCGAACCTCCTTCAATGTGATCATGCTGGGCCTGGTCGACGGACAACCCCAGGTGCTGCCGCTGAAGCGGTGCCTTACTTTGTTCATCGAGCACCGCCGGGAGGTTATCCGGCGCCGCTCCGAGTTTCTGCTCAAGCGAGCTCAAGACCGGGACCACATAGTTCAGGGTCTGCTGCTGGCCCTCGACCGGATGGATGAAGTTATTCAGATCATCCGGGGTTCCCAGGACGTGGAAGCCGCCCGCAATAATTTGATGGAAACCCTGGATTTGACCCAGGTGCAAGCCCAGGCCATCCTCGATATGCAATTGAGGCGTCTGGCAGCCCTGGAACGGGAGCGTTTGGAAAACGAGCATCGGGACCTCATGAACACCATCGCCTCCCTGGAGGAGCTGCTGGCCAGCCCCGAAAAGATCCTGGCGGAGGTAAAATCGGAAACCGAAAAGCTGAAGAAGGATTACGGCGACGCGCGTCGCACCGTAATTGATCCCACGGAGCTTGGAGGTCAGACGGATGAGGAATTTGTCACCCACCAGGACATGGTGGTGACCCTCAGCCAGAGGGGTTACGTCAAGCGGGTGCCCTGCGATACCTACCGCACCCAACATCGGGGCGGGAAGGGCGTGCGGGGCATGACCACTCGCGAGGATGACGCCCTGATGGATTTGGTGGTGGTCGACACCCATGACACCCTGCTGTTTTTCACCAATAGGGGGCGGGTCTATCCTTTGCGGGTTTTCCGGATACCAGGAGAGGCATCTCGTACCGCTCGGGGCACCCTGCTGGTCAACCTGATACCTCTGTCCCAGGGGGAGCAGGTGCAGGCCATACTGCCAGTGGAAAACCCCAGGGAGGAGGATTTGCTGATTCTGGCGACCCGCCTGGGAGAGGTGAAAGCTCTGCGAAGGGGCCAGCTATCCAACATCCAGAACCGGGGGCTGATTGTTATGGACCTGGAGCCGGGCGACGAGCTGGTCAGCGTCGCCCAGCTGGGCGACGCGCAGGACGTGGTGATGATATCGGCCAGGGGACAGGCAATACGCTTCTCGGTGGAAGGCCTGAGACCCCGCTCCCGGGCCGCCGGCGGGGTCCGGGGAATGCGGCTGCTGGATGGCGACACGATAATCGGCATGAACACCATCTCTCCAAAGGACCATTTATTGGTGGTAAGCGAAGGGGGCTATGGCAAGCTGACTTCCATGGCGCGGTATCCCCAACATTCCCGGGGAGGGCAGGGGGTGCGAACCTTCCGGGTTACCGACAAGACCGGTCCGGTGGCGGCGGCCCGGGTGGTGGAGGATCTAGCCGGTCAGGAGATCTTCATCATCTCCGCCAAGGCACAGGTGGTTAGAATCAACTTGGAAGATGTGCGGGTGGCCGGCCGAAACACCTCGGGTGTAATCGTTTGGCGGGACCGGGAACCGGACGACTTCGTGGCCTCTGTGGCGTGTTTCCAAGAAAGCGATTACTCCTCGAAGAATCCTTCGGCCAACGGACATGACCCCAAGGAGGACGTTCCCAGCGGCTAGACACCAGGTTAAAAGTTCAAAGCGAGGTTGGGGACGGGCAAGGTAAAAGTCTCGCAGCTACCGACCCGGATAAAATAAGAATGCGGTCGGGTTATTGCCCAGCCGGGTGATACCAGCGGCTGCGGTAGAACATCAGGGGTTCGCCATCCTCATTCTGGCGAACCTCTTTTACTTCTCCCATGTAGACCGTGTGGTCGCCATATACGTGGGAACCAACCACCGTACAAGAGAAAAACACCATTGAGCCTTCCAAAAGAGGTACCCCTCCTTCGGCCATGGTGTACCCGTATATCATGTCTCCGGTGCGGTCCTCCGGCCGCTTGGCAAAGTAGGCGCCCAGATCCTCCTGCTCCTGGCTCAGTATATTGATTCCAAACTTTCCGCTGCGCTCCACATATCCGTAGGTGTTGGTGCCGTGGGCCACGCATACCAATACCATCGGAGGATCCAAACATACCGAAGTGAAGGAATTGGCGGTCATGGAATGGGGCTCACCCTGGTCGTCCAGGCTGGTCACCACGGTAACTCCCGTAGCGAATCTGGACATGGCCGTTCGAAAATCATTGCTGGAGCTCAAACCTCATCCTTTTCCATTGCTTTTGGAGCAATTATAGTCGCTGGTGATGCCGCTGGCCAGCAACGGTGCCGTGACCCCCACTCTAACTCTCCCTCGTCAAGAAGGAGAGGACCAGTCCCTTCCCCCTCGATGGGGGAAGGTTAGGATGGGGGTGGTCACCGATTCATCAAAACCAACTAGATGAAAGCTAGTCGGTGGCAAGCACCACGGTGCCGGTGGAGGACAAGGAACCGCCGGTGCCGTTCACGATGGATATCTTGGGGTTTTGGCTGGCGTCTCGGCGGTGTTTGACCTGCCGGTCGCCGCCCTCGCCCCGCAGTTGCCGGACCGCCTCCACCAGCAAAAAGCTCCCGTACATGCCGGGGTGGGTGTAAGAGAGTCCGCCGCCGCTGGTGTTCAAGGGGAAGTCGCCGCCCGGGGCGGTGCGCTGGTTGGCGACAAAGTCCGCAACCTCGCCGGGGCCGCAAAACCCCAGCCCCTCCAGGGTCAGCATCACCGTGTAGGTGAAGGAGTCGTAGATCATCGTCAGATCGATATCGTCGTGGGTGATGCCCGCCCGGCCCATTGCCTTGGGACCGGACTCCCGGGCGATGAGGGAGGTAAATGACGGCATGGTGCTGATGAGGCCGTGGTCGTGTCCCTCCGCCGCGCCCAGGACCCACACCGGCTGCTTCCGGCAATTCGCCGCTTTTTCCGCAGTAGTGACGATGATGGCCGCCCCGGAATCGGTTACCAGACAGCAGTCAACCAGGTGGAAGGGCCAGGCCACCCAGCGGGAGTCGTGGTAGTCGTCGAAGCTCATGGGCGTGTCGTGCATCACGGCCTTGGGGTTTAAATTGGCCCACTTCCTGGTGGAGACGGCTATCTCCGCCATCGCTTGGCGGGTGCGGTCTTCGCCGAACTCGTGCATATAGCGGGTGCAGGCCAGGGCGTAATTGACCGGCTGGCCGACCAGGCCGTAGGGCGACTCGAACTGGGCTACCGGCAGATTGGCGTCGGCGGGCACCCGGGCCCGGGTGGACCGGCCGGCCTGCCCGTGGGTGATCAGCACTGTGTCGCAGTAACCCGCCCGAATCGCGGCGGCGGCATGGGCGATGTGGATCACAAAGGATGAGCCGCCCACCGAGGTGTTGTCGGTGAATGCGGGCTGAATGCCCAGGTACTCGGCGGTGGTCAGGGTTGAAAAACCGGCCGTCATCAATCCGTTCACGTCTCCTTTGGACAGGCCGGCGTCCTCCAGGGCGTTGTAAGCCGCCTCAGCATGGTGTTGAAGGGACGACTTATTGGGAACGGTGCCCATCTCGTCGGACTCCGCCACTCCCACAATGGCTATTTCCCGCTGTCTGGAGCTGCTAGACGCCATTTGCTACGCCTCCCAAGTGCATCTCTTATCCGTATCTCTGGTCCAGGCCATCCTACCCAATGCTGGTAACCGGCTGGTGGGCCGACGGGCATTCAACCTTGGACGCCGGGGAATCGACGCCGGGGATTCGACGCCGGAAAAACTTGCCTGATAGTATACCAACAACCCAGCTTAGGACAACGGTTTGGCCCAAGCTGAGCCGTATTTGGTCTAGCAGGGTGCTGAAAAACTAAGAGGAAGGCTGACTGCGGGCCTGGGTTGGTGGTATAGTCCGGGGGTAGATAAACTTGGGGAGGGAGTGGGATGCGAGGAGATGTGGAAAGGCAAACCTTGATTCTGAGTGCGGGGAC
>JAKZUA010000206.1:0-8611 GCA_047516825.1 Dehalococcoidia bacterium | reverse complement strand
GCCCCCAAAGAGTGGCGTCGCCCTTGGCTACTCCGGAAGTCAGGCACCAAATCCAGCGCTTCTCTCAAAGTCATCATCCTCCCCTCCCGCTTAAACTGGTAATAATTTTATACTATTTTGAGAAAATGAAAAGGCCCTGATGAGGTGGACCCCTAAAACTGGACAACTGGCTGAGAGAGAGTTCCGCTCGTAAAATAACCGGAGTGGCGGTCTATAGAGCGAAAAAGGTGACATCAATCGCGGCAGCATTCCTGCTGTATTATTAGGGTACACCATGGGGAGGAGACTGATGGACAGTTTGTTATTAAATGCGTTGGACCGGGCCAAGGTGAAGGGGGCGGAGTACGCCGATATCCGGTTGGTAAATACCGGCCAGGAAAGATTGGCCGTCAGAAATGGGGTGGTCGACAATCTGAGCCGGGACCAATCCGCCGGGTTTGGTGTGCGGGTCTTGGTCAATGGATCCTGGGGATTCGCCTCTAGCTACGACGTCACGGCGGCTGAGGTAGACCGGGTGACAGATTTGGCCGTTCAGATAGCCCGAGCCTCGGCCATACAGAGCCAAAATCCGGTTGATTTGGGGTCTCCTGTTATCAGCCGAGGGACTTATATCACGCCGATCCAGATCGATCCCTTTCAAGTTTCCTCGGAACAGAAGCTTAATCTTCTGCTGGAAGCAGACCGGGCAATGGCGTCGGTCGAAGGCATCAGGTCTCGCCAGGGCAGCTTGGTCTTCATCAGGGAAGAAAAGAGCTTTGCCAACACCGAAGGCGCCTACGTGGAGCAGACCATCTTCGAGGCGGGCGGCGGCATTCAGGCCACGGCTGTCGGCAACGATGAAGTCCAGCGACGCTCCTACCCTCAAATGAACGGCCGCCAGCATGGCTGCGCCGGATGGGAGTACACCACCGCCCTGGATATTCCAGGTCAGGCAGAGAAGACGGCCAGCGAAGCGGTGGCCCTGCTCACTGCTCAGCATTGTCCCATCGATACTGTCCGGGACATCATCATAGGAGGGTCCCAACTCGCCCTTCAGGTCCATGAATCCTGCGGTCACCCAATTGAGTTGGACCGAGTCATGGGCGCCGAGGCGGCCTACGCCGGCACTTCCTTTCTGACGCCAGACAAGCTCAACAATTTCAACTACGGTTCCGAATTCGTCAACATCACCGCCGACAGCCTGCGTCATCCCGGCCTGGGGACCTTTGGTTGGGACGATGAAGGGGTCCCGGCCCAGTCCACTCCGATAGTGAAAGATGGCAGGTTTGTCGGATACCTGATGTCCCGGGAAACGGCTTCGTCCCTGGGCCTGGCCTCCAACGGTTGTATGCGGGCCGCCTCCTGGAATCGCCTCCCCATGATTCGCATGACCAACGTCAGCCTAGAGCCGGGCACTTGGGAACTGGATGACCTTATCGCCGACACCGAGGACGGCATACTAATGGAGACAAACCGGTCTTGGTCCATCGATGACCGGCGGTACAATTTTCAGTTTGGTACCGAAATGGGCTACGAGATCAAGCAGGGCAAGCTGGGCAGGCTGCTCCGGAATTGCACCTACACCGGCATCACTCCTGAATTTTGGAATTCCTGCGACGCCGTCTGCAACCAGAACCACTGGGTAATGTGGGGGACACCCAACTGCGGCAAAGGACAGCCGGGACAGATTGGACATACCGGGCATGGTGCTAGTCCGGCCCGATTTCGCAATGTCCGCGTGGGGGTGCTGAAATGATCGGCGAGGAGCGGTGCCAACAGGTCCTCCAACAGGCGCTGGACTTGGCAGGGGTTGATGAGGTGGAAGCTTATCTGAGCGCACAAGACCTGGCTCTGACCAGGTTTGCCAACAATGCCATCCATCAGAACGTGGTCCACGGGGATGCCCAACTTAACATCAGGGCTGTCGTTGGCCACCGGCAGGGCCGGGCCACCACCAACGACCTCAGTGATTCCGGCATCGCCAGGGCAAGAGAAGAGGCCCGCTCCAACGCCTTGTCGATGCCCGAGGACCCAGACTTCCAGGGGCTTCCGGATTCCAGAACTCCTGCGTTCATCGCGGCCTACGACGAATCCACGGCCGGTTGCAACCCGGAGGAACGGGCGGAAATGGCCGGTAAGGTTTGCCGGCAGGCGGAGGGTCAAAGCTTGAATGCGGCGGGCTTTTACCGGACTGGAGCCAACGAAAAGGCCGTGATGAATACCCGGGGCACCTGGGCCTACCACCGGGGTTCCTTCGCCGGGCTGCTGATTACCGCCCGGAGCGAGTCCTCGGCCGCTTGGGCGAAAGGGTCCTCTTGGCGGATGAAGGATATCGAAGTGGATAACCTGATAAACGAGGCTACCGAAAAGGCTTTGAGAGCGCGCAATCCCCAACCCATCGAATCCGGGGAATACACCGTGGTGCTCTCTCCCTACGCCGTAGATGACATCTTGGGAGCTTTAAGTTCTTATGGAATGAGCGCCCAGATGGTTCAAGATGGCAGAAGCTGGATGATCGGTCTGATGGGTAAATCTGCGATGAGTCCGTCGATTTCGATTTGGGATGACGGCTGTGACCTTGGCGGCTGGCCTGTGCCCTTCGACGCCGAGGGAGTTCCGAAGCAAAGGGTCGACCTAGTTACTGACGGAGTGGTCGGAGACCCGGTCTACAACTGCTATACCGCGGGCAAAGAAGGAAAATTGTCCACCGGACATCAAGGAGGCGCCACCGGTGGACCATCGGCTAGCAACCTGTTCCTGAAGCCAGGAGACCAGAGCGTGGACCGGATGATTGAGTCTACCGAGCGGGGGCTTTTTATTACTCGGTTCTTCTACACTCGGCTGGTGCATTCGACTGGCTGCGTTATGACGGGCATGACCCGGGACGGCACTTTTCTAATCGAGAATGGCAAGTTAAGTCATCCGGTCAAGGACCTCCGGTTTACTCAGTCCTACGTCGAAGCGCTGAACGGTGTCGAAGCAGTGGGCGGGGAGGTCAAGCTGCTCATGAACGAGGGAGCGTTCAGCGCCAACGTGCCCGCGCTGAAAATTTCCAGCTTCAATTTTACTGGAGTAACTGTCTGATTCAGAATTCGGAGCAGTTGGTAGTAGCAGGACTACCAACCCGACTGCCTTATCAGGGAATGAATTCCAGCATTTAATCGCAACAGCAAGGAGGAGCTTAAGTATGAAATTTGGAGTGTGTATTCCCCACTACGGGATACCTCTGGACGTGGACAACCTGACCAACATGGCGGTCAAGGCTGAAGAGATGGGATTCGATTCGGTGTGGGTGACCGACCATATCATCGTTCCTCACGAAATTCCCGACCGAACCGACATTGTCTACCGGCACGACATGCTGGAACCGCTGAGTCTGCTGACCCACCTGGGAGCCGTTACCAAACGGGTCAAAATCGGCACCAGCGTGATAATCCTGCCTTATCGCAACCCCGTTGTATTGGCTAAAGCCATCGCCACCGCCGACGTACTCTCTAAAGGCCGGGTAATCTTTGGGGCGGCGATAGGCTGGATGGAGGGAGAATTCCAGGCCCTCAATGCGCCCTTTGCCGACCGGGGTGTGGTAAGTGACGAGTACCTACAACTCCTCAAAGAGTTATGGACGAACCCCACACCCACCTTCCAGGGAGAGCATTTTCAAATTTCCGATGTGACCTTTTCTCCCATGCCGGTCCAGAATCCCCATCCACCCATTTGGGTAGGCGGAAGAAGCCGCCGGGGCGTTCGCCGGGCTGTTCGCTACGGTGACGCCTGGTATCCTTCCCAGCTGCCTCCGGAGCAAGTCGCTGAGCGGGTTAAACACATGCGTGAGTACTCAGCCCAGGTTGGTCGGGAGACCCCGCCGGACTTATCCTTTCGCGGCAGGTTGAACTTCTCCGGCGGCTCGGTGACCAACGCCAGGGACCCCCTCAGCGGGACGACCGAAGACATCATCGCCGATGTGCAGCAATATGCCGATATTGGGGTGAGTCACATCAGCATGGAGGTGGTGGGTGACAGCTATTCGGACCGCTTGCGGGCGATGGACCGGTTCATAAACGAGGTGAAGCCAAGGGTTGAAGGCAAGAATTAGCACTTTGGACTACAGTGCCGTACACCTGGCCGAGGAGTTTCAGGTGGATGGACCGATGATGGAGCCGGGCGGGGGCGGAAGCCTTCCGGCGGATCAAATGCTCAGTTCCCTTCGCACGTACCTCAAGGAAGTTCTCAGGTGATTCGCTGCCGGCCCTAACTCTTGAAATGGGGCATAACTTCCCTGGCAAACAACTCCAGGGAATCCACTACTTTCTGAGAGTCTATGCCGCCATAGTTAACGAAGAAAATCAGGTTTTCCACTCCATCCAGGCGCATGGATTCGATACGCTCGGTCACCAAGTCGGGTGTGCCGAACAAAATGACATTCTCGTTCATGGCCCGGTAATCGAAGGTGGCCTCGGCGCTGTAGCGTCGCCGGTACTCACTGAAGTTTTCCGGCAACAGTTCCGTCTGCCAACCCGGGGGCGCGCTGACCTCTTGGCCCGTCTCCTTGAACCACATAAAGGGGACCTGAGCCTCTTCATGTACCCGCGCCATGGTGGGCGCCGTGTACAGGGCCCGGGCCACGGTGACCCGGCTGGGGTCATAATCGTAGCCCGCTTCGCCGATGGCCGTGCGGTAATACTCCACTTGACCGGCCACCTTTTGGAAAGTCTCCCCCTGGCCCACCAGCAGGTTCCAATTTTGGCTGGCTACCCGGTCCACGCTCTTGGGACTGGAGGCCGCCACCCACACCGGCGGATGGGGAGCTTGCACCGGTTTGGGCTGGACGGTCATGTCGTTGAAGGTCCAAAATTGACCTCGGTGCTCAAAAGGGCCGGTGGAGGTCCAGGCCTTGGTCATCACCTCCATAGCCTCGGCAAACCTCTCATCGGCCTCATCCATAGCGATATTAAACCGGTGATACTCGCCCCACTGGTATCCTCGGCCCACCCCCAGGTCCAGCCGGCCGTTGCTAAGCAAGTCCACGGTGGCTACTTCTTCAGCCAGCTGAATCGGGTTGTGGAAGGGTAGCACCGAGACTGCGGTGCCCAATCGAATGGTGCTGGTTAGTCCGGCCAGATAGGCCAATACGGACATGGTGGCGGAAACGATTCCATGTCTGGTGAAATGATGCTCGGTGAACCACACCGAATCGAAGCCCAGTTGCTCCGCTTTTAGGACTTGATCTAAAGCCTCGACGTAGTATCTTTGCTGAGCGGTGGTGTCGGGCAATTGCACCGAATGGAAGAGTCCGAATTTCAAACTGCTAATACCTGCTTTTCAGACTATTACCGGCCCAGCCGATGCAAGGGCAGAGCCGGTCGGATGTTCCCCAACTACCAGTCCACCCATTGTTCAATAACTTGCGGCGCCGCAGTCCGGGTCCGCTTAAGTTACCCATCCCTACCCAGAGTTAGGAGACCGCCATGCCCTAACTCCCAATCCAACCCGGCCCGGAGGGCCTCAACAATTCGCCGGCCATCACTTTACTGCAACGGGTAGGCGATTCACAAGCGGCCGTCGGGCCAGATAGTCCAAACCACTAGAATAGAGCGAAGCGGCGGGCGGTTGACAGGCCTGGTTTACCGTTTTACAGTTCCAGAACCCCGGCGGATCAAGGGTTCGGAGAATTCGATTTGCTCCTCGAAAAACAGGCGAAAGCAGATAACCCATGGCGGACTTTTACCCGTCCATAACCGATGAGCAGGCAGCCCTAATTAAGAAGGCATCTATGTTCTTTGTCGCCTCGGCTGACCCGGAACTACGCCCTGGACCGGAGGGAGAAGGGCCGGTGAACCTTTCTCCCAAAGGTGGTGTCCCTCTCCATATACTCAGCCCCAACCGAGTGGCCTTCCTCGATTACACCGGGAGCGGCAATGAGACTGCGAGGCACTCGACCGCTGGCGGGCCCATCACCGTGATGATAGCGTCCTTCGAAGCTGAGAACGCCGGTATCATAAGGCTCTACGGCAAGGCGAAGGTAACGCCACTGGAGGAATCGCCGCTGGCCGACCTGTTGTTTGGATCACCCGCCCATGACATCAAGCTAACAACGCGACAGGCCATAGAGATAGAAATCGAAAATACCGTGACAAGCTGCGGGTTCGGCGTCCCGGTCATGACCTTCGCCGGGAACAGAACTACCGAGAACCGGGGCCGCGCCTACAAGGGACCTCGAAAGCCGGTTAGGGCATAAAATACCCCAGCCTTTGTCCCTCTGGGCCTAACGGCAGCTTAGCCATCCCTCACTACGCCACTAAAAGTTGTGGGGAGTCCAGGGCGCATAGCGGTCCGCGAACATGCGATCTGCACGCAGCAAGGCCCCTGGAGTACACTCATCTACCAGGCCTGCTTGTGAAAGCGTACTGAAACTTACGGCTCCCAAGTATGCTGAGGCTAAATCCGAAACAGCAAGTACCAAATCTGGAGATGAATTCGAGACCCGGCAGGTGGCTCCTTCAGCAGACCCTTCCAACTCGAACCGCCCTTCGTTCCATGGGCATAGTTCGTCCCGTACCTCCAACACCAAACGGTCGCTTTGCATATAACGGCGGAGCTTTAGGGAAGCACCTACATCTATCAGACGCAACCACATACCATCCCGGGTCGATCTCTGCAGCCGCCGTGGGTCTGCTAACATCCACGGCAAAGGGTCATCCACCGAGCGCTTAAGCGCCTCCGTGCAGCTCATGAGGTCCATATCAAAGCAAAATCGCCACAATGCGGTATTCGCCTCTTTCGTCGCTGCCATCAACTCGTTCACGACAAGGGTAGGCCTTGCAGTGCGGTAGGTTACATAGCCGTCCACTCTACCGCCATCCTCATAGGCAGCGTAAAACAGGCCTCCAGGGCCACCTTGCCTGTGCTCCGGCGCTTGGGAATCCCGCTCCCATTGGTGAAGTGGCTTCTGGAAAACCCCCGAGCGATCCAAAGTGCTCCGCCGGAAAACCTCGGGAAACTCTTTTGTAATATCTACTGGATCTACAAAAACGATTCGACCAGGACTCTCATATGACCGAGCATATCCGTTGTACTGGCGATCGATCATCCATTGCTCGTATAGGGACCCAATACCATATCCAAACCTACCGTAGATTACGCTTTCGGAGGCAAACAGAGCAGCTAACGGCTCGCCACGCTCGTGGATATCTTTAATCTGATGGTGCATCATCCTAGTCATCACCCCACGCCGCCGATGCGTAGGCTGGACGGCGATGTTGGCTACCCCGGCAATGACCGCCGAGGCCCCAGGTATGGACATCTCAACTTGGTGAGAGTGAGCGCCCCCGACAATGTCTCCTTGGTCGAACACAGCGATGGAACGATCCAGATCGAAGCGCGGCCTCAGTACCTCTGGGTCAATGTTCAACCGGTTGCCATAAGCCCGCGCTTCAACACGAACCCACTGAACAAACTCGTCGGGGGTTACAGTCCGCATTTCTAGCATCGACTTCCCTCTCCCGGTGATCAACCGATTCCACCAATAATACTGGACGAGCTTCCGCTGGGGCTACTGGCGGCCTCTGATCGCCTCCCTATAGACATCGTTGATCAGCATCGGCTTGGGATAATCCCCATATTACTAGACCGGTGCCCGGAATCAAAGAATCCATCTCAAGGTGCATCTTCCGCTGGCGGCGTCCTGCCGTTTGCAGGCATGGAATAATTTCATCCACTCGAATTTCGGAATGATGGGATCAGGCCGCATTGATGGGGCATTGGTCGCGGGATGATTTCGGGATGATTTAAGGAGGGCAAGAGATGGCAGCGAGACCTGGAGCTAGGCGCCAACACCCTGACGATTACCTGCGGCCATACCATCGACGCCCTGCGCTTTGTGGTTGGGAATTTCAGCCACGTTTCTTCGGTAGTAAGCACTCAAGCCAAGGAGTGGCTGGAGTCAGACACCAATGAATGGGTTGACGTTAGCTCTCCCGACAATATTCTGGTCAGCGGCAATCTACGCGATGGAGGCGTGGCTTCGGTGCATGTCGCCAGCAACCCCTGGGCCGGCAGCGGGTACAGAATGGAGATTTATGGGCGGGATGGTACCCTGGTTCTTTCTTCGGAAGATTCTCCCAATCATGATGGCGTTGCACTTCGGGGAGCCCAGGGCAACAACCGGCTGGAGCCGCTGGAAGTACCGGCCATTTATACCAACGTGCTGGAAGGAATGCCTAGGGGGGAGCCTTACAACGTGGGACAGATGTACTACCAGTTCGGCCAGGCTATTCGCTCCGGCAATGCCTGCCAACCGGACTTCAACACCGCGGTGGAGCTGCACCGATTTATCGACTATATTCAGGAGGCATCAAACCAGGGATGCCAGGTCGCAATAAACCCAAAGGGTTAATTCCACCTTGGGCTTGAAGAGGCATGGCCTCTCCGGTATCCCCATTATTCGATCCCTGGAACCCACCCGGAATTCGCCCTGCCGGCCCGGCAAAGACATCTTCTTGGGTAACTGTTCAGACTTGATGAGGTGAATTGGCTCAAAGCCGTTGGAAAAACGCTGGCATGGCCGGGGGAGTTGTGGCATACCAGGGAGGTGGACACTGAACTAGACCTGAACGCGGCGAGTCGCGAAACTCTG
>JAKZUA010000205.1:0-14268 GCA_047516825.1 Dehalococcoidia bacterium | reverse complement strand
CGAAACCTGGTCATCAGCCTTGGTACGCCGGGCTGGGCATTCCAACGTAGCCGCTGCACTACGCCGCCACAATGCCCATCTCAGCGAAGCTTTCGACATGATGGGCTTTTCCTACCAGGCAGGAGAATGAAAAGGCCCTGGCTGTTTATTACGTATATTTCGCGCTTAATACATCCGAAACGATTTAAGTTTGGCAGCCTCGGTACGCCAACATGCCTACGTATCCTGGGCTGCGCCGCCAGCTCTTATCCCAACAAGTCTGAACACTTACTCTGAACACTTGCCATGAAAGGTGTCCTTTTCTTGACTTTGATTATCGAACCGAGTTTCTGCGAAAGAGGGTAGATACAGAGTGGGGATAATTTCAGAGGTGCCAGAGGAGTCCAGGAAACGAGGGTTCTCCTCACGCGCAGTTCAACCCAATAGGGGAAGGCCTAGGCCAAAGAGGACGATGGCGACCAGACACTGCGGACGATGGCCATCGTCCTGGGAATGTTATGACCCTTCGTTGCTTCAATCAAAGTTGTGCAGTTGCGCGTAGGTGTTCTGATGTTCAAACACCATCGGAGCCTCGGAGCCCACCCGGAGCATAACAGCGTTGGCCATTTCGGCCTCTTTATACTCGAAGCCTTCGGGAAGTACGATCCGCGCTCGATGCTCTTCACCCGTCACCGGATTCTTTATTGGCTCGGCACGAATTGCCCCGATTCGGACGTGTGCCTGGCGCCGCTCTGGGTCGCTGTGGATCGTAATTGGTGAAATTATTGGCGCCAGCTGATTGGGACACACTGCCGAGAAGATCTCAAATAAGGTTCCTCCATGGGAACCGCTTTTGATTGCCAACAAGGCCTCATGCTGGTCCGTCGTGGCCTGCTCGTCGATGATTAACTGTCGCGCGCCATTCCCTTCGTGAACCGGTCCTGGCCACCAAAAAATCCGCGCAAAGCGTACCCCCTCGAGCTGGGTTGGACCAAAGTAGTCCTCCCTGACCTTCCGCCCTGAGCAGCCCAGGCGGAGCGCCCAGCAACCGGTTGGTCCGGTCAGTGGGGAGTGGTTATCTCCTGGGTCACCACTCGGGTTACACCCCAGCCGGCCAGCCAAGCCGAATGACGTCCGTCTCCGCCGGCGACCACCACCACAATGTCATCGGGAGTCAGGGTAATCGGCACTAACGTATCCGGATTAGTCTCGTCGATCCACGCCGGCCAGTTGCGGTTACCGTAATGCGCTATGTTTACCAGGTCGCGCAAGGGCATGCGGGCGTTCTGGAAAACGTATTCCCGGACGTCGGATTTGGACAATCCGTAAGCATGTATCTCGGTGGCATGCTCCGGACAAAGCACCAACGTCACCTGAGCGCCGGTGCCGATCTGGTAGTAGTTGGAAAAGCCGGTAACCTTGGTCGACTCCACCAGGGTCCGCAGAATGTCTATCCCGGTGGAAACCGTGCTCTCCATTACCACGTACATGCCCCTAATAGCGGAGATGGTCACCATACTGGATTGAGGCTCCATACCCAGCTCCACGTGCCGGGGCTCCCAGGGGCTGCGCTCCTCATTTTCCGCGAAACAGAAGGTATAGCGGGCCGGTAGCGCCAGGGTAGCCTTGTCCATCTCGCCGGGGATGAGGTCCGCGATATTTCGAACCACCAGCCGTAGGGCCCGACCGATGACGGCGTTGGCCCGATAACCCGGGCCGAAGCAGCCGCTATCCCCATTGATGCCTAGCTGCCGCGCTATGGGTCCATTGACTATGGTTACCGGCGCCGCTCCACCGGTAGTAGCCTGGCAGCCCGCCAGGTTGAATTCCGGCTTGAGCATGGCCTTAACGCCCGCTACCACCACCGGAAAGTGCTCGGGCCGGCAACCGGCCATCACCGCGTTTATCGCCACCTTCTCCAGGCTAACCCGAGCGTTTTGAGGTTGGATTACACCCAGGGAAAGGGACGGATCCTCGCCGTAGCCTCCCAGCATATTGCGGACCAGGTCTTCGGTAGCGGGAATCACCGGCAGGCCGTCGGTCCATCCCTGTTCCTCGTAGTAGTCTTGGATCAGGTCGAAGGAGTCGGACACCTGCACCCGACGCGATTGGAGGGTAGTAGGATTCGCCATTGCCTTCCTCGCCAATTATTTGGAATCCAGCCTGATGGTCTGCAATATTTGTCCGGTATATTCCCGCTTCAGCCGGTGGTCAAGAGGCCAACAATTTCCTCCGCGTAGTCGTGGGCCATCTGCTTAACCTGGGGGACCGACTTGGGGGCCAGGGGGCTGGGCAGGATCACAATGCGGACGCCGGGCATGCCCAGGGAAGCAGCGCGGGCGTGGGCTGCCCTGGTAAAAGCGCTGGTGATGACGCTAACGGAAGGGATACCCCGGGACTCGGTCCTAACTGTGTCGTGGAGACCCCACGCCGTGCAGGACCCTCAATCAGCTATGCCGTGTACTACGGCGTCACACTCCTCCATCAGCTCATCCAGAGTCTCTTCGGCGCAGGGGGCGCTGAAGCTGAACTTGCTACGGTAAATCACCTTCTTGGCGTGGTATTTCTGTACCAGCACCGACTGCAGCTCCTCCAAAAAAGCGTCGGCGTGGTATTTGCGGTTTTCCAGCAGACCTACCACCCGGCCTTCCAGACTGGGGAGCACTGCGCTCACTCCAACCTCCTCGGGCACCTCTTCAAGGCGGGGATCCAGAATCTGGATAGTACGCGATTCAGTGGTCATAACTTTCTCTCCTTATATCCCTGAGCCCCGTATCACCACGGCCTTGGCCCGTGCTCCCAAGTAGGTTAAACAAAGGGGCAATAATTGTCCAGTCTTAGGGAAATCCTCTCAGTCCTCCTTTTAAAAGTTAATGCGAGAAATCTAAGATTTCTCGCCTCCAATGCCTTCCGGCTCGGAAGGACAACATTCTTCAGGCTAATACAATATTTATGGGGCAGGTGCATGCTTTAGGGAAGTAGGAGCGTAGCGCCTTGCGCCCCAACAGAATCAGCCGAGGCTCATGCGGGAATTTTATGCCGACTTGGTATAAAGTGTATTCGCGAGCGCAAAGAGTCCAATCTGTCCGGGGAGAAGGTGCGTTGTGGAGGTACGTTGTGAGTGATCCATCCCAGTTTCCAGAGATAGTTCCGGGGCCCCCGGAGGAATCCTGGGCCAATGTGGAAGAGCTGCGGATTCGCTATCTGGACTGGGGCGAGGATGGCCCGCCGGTGCTGGCGCTGCACGGCTTGGCTTCCTCGGGCCATTGGTACGAAAGAGTTGCTGCCCGGCTCAGCCCTGGCTACCGCATCATCGCTCCCGACCAGCGAGGGCACGGCCGGACTACTCAGGCACCCGGTGGCTATGGCTGGGAGACTCTGGCTCGGGATATGGTCGGTCTGCTAGATCATCTTGGACTGGACCGGGTCGCGGTTTTGGGACACTCCTGGGGCGGGCACGTCGCCACCAATCTGGCGGCCCGGTTCCCCCAGCGGGTCAGCCGATTGGTGCTGATCGATGGTGGATTCCAAAACGGCCGCCTGCTGCCCGACGCCACCGAAGCAACCTTCCGGACCCGGTTTGGGCCCCGCGACGTCTCCGGGAACCGGGAGGACTTTCTGGAACGGCTGCGGATTCAGCTGGCCGAATGCTGGGGCGAGGACCTGGAGCGGATCGTACAAACGATGGTTTATGAGGATGAGAAGGGGCAGATTCGGGACATTCTCCACCCGGATCATCACTCCCAGGTGCTGACCGCCATGTGGAACGAACCTCCTTCAGAAATTATTCCCCAAATTAGCTGCCCAATTTTAATCGTGCCCGCTGGCCCCCAAGCCGACCGGGCCAATACCGAATTCTCCAGAATGCGAGAAATTATGGTGGCGGCGGCAGCCCAGGTTGCCCGGCATGCCCAGGTCCGGTGGATTCCAGAAACTATCCACGATATCGGTTATCACAAGCCCCAGGAACTGGCCCAGGTCATTCAGGAGTTTCTTCAGGAGATTAGTGAGGAGTAGTAGACGGGCCCGGCGCAGCGGGTGGTTACTGGCAGTAATTGCCGCTTTAGCGCTGGCTGGGGTGCTGCAGGCTCGCCTCGACTGGTTTGGCCGGTTGGGAGAGCAGGAGTGCCAGACCGTGCTGTGCTGTGAAGAATGTCCAGCTTTGCGGGTGTCCCGGGTTATCGACGGCGATACCTTCGACAGTTCCGCCGGCCGGGTACGCCTCTTTGGCGTGGACACTCCGGAACGAAAGGAAAGGTGTTACACCGAAGCCAGCCGGCGCCTCAGTCGGCTGGCTGGTAATAAAGTTCGAGTGGAAGCCGGACCTCGGTCCGGTGAGGGAAGTCGCCTGCTTTTCTACGTATATACCAGAAACGGGGAAAGCATCGAAGAACGGCTGGTCCGAGAGGGGCTGGCCCAGGCCTGGACCCGAGACGGCCAGCATCGAGATTTTCTGGTCGGTCTAGAGCAGTCGGCCAGGTTGTCCGGGACCGGATGTCTCTGGTAAAGAGAGGCGTAGCCAGTCCAGGTTAGCTATACCAACACCAAAGTGAAACCCGCAGAGTCGGCATTAGTCCCCTTTTAAATTTCACCTTGGCTTTATTTTAGTCGTTGTCAGCCGGGGCCAGAATGCCCACACCGCCGACGTCGGGTCCCACTTCGTCGTCGTGGATCAGCCCGTAGTTAATGGCGTACAAACGCGCGTAAACGCCCCGCCCCAGCAGCAACTCGTCGTGGGTGCCTATCTCCACCACCCGGCCGCGGTCCAGCACCACAATCTTGTCAGCATTGCGAATGGTGGAAAGCCGGTGGGCGATCACAATGGAGGTGCGGCCCACCAGTATCTTCTTCAGCGCGCTCTGAATTAGTACCTCGGTATGGGTGTCGATGCTGGCGGTCGCCTCGTCCAGAATTAGGATCCGGGGGTCGGAGACGATGGCCCGAGCAAAGCTGAGCAGCTGCCGCTGACCCACACTGAGATTTACTCCCCGCTCCGCCAGCACGGTATCGTATCCCTGTTCCAGGGCGCAGACGAACTCATCGGCGCCCACCGCCCGGGCCGCGGCGTAAATTGCCTCGTCGTCGACATCTTCACGGCTATACCGGATGTTCTCCTTGACCGTGCCTGAGAACAGATAAGGCTCCTGCAGCACCATGCTCATCTGGTTGACCAGGGATTGCCGCTTCACCTCTTTCAAGTCGTGGCCGTCAATCAAGATTTTGCCCTTGGTAACATCGGCGAATCGGTGAATCAGGGTGACCAGGGTACTTTTGCCGGCCCCGGTGGAGCCGACCAGCGCCACATTCTCCCCAGGCTGGATGTGGATGTTGATATCCTGCAGCACATCAACTCCGGGCACGTAGTGGAAGGAGGCTTCCTGAAACTCTATTTCTCCCTTCACCGGGGGCATGTCTATGGCATCCGGGGCATCCTTAACCTCGGGTTCCAAGTCAATCAGCTCAAATATACGTACGCCGGCGGCCATGGAGCGCTGTAACTGAGTGTACTGCATCGTCAAGTGTCGAATCGGCTCAAAGAAGCGCTGGATGTACAGGGCAAACGCCAGCAGAACTCCCCACTCCAGGCTTCCACCCTGCACCATAGAGCCCCCCACCAGCACCACGCCGAACCCCATGCCCAGGCCGATCAACGTTTCGACCGACGGTTGCAGCCCACCGGAGTAACGGCTCGCCTGCAAGTTCGCGGTCATGTATTCGTGGTTCAACCCCTCGAAGTGCGCCAGGTTCTCTTCCTGCCGGTTCAAGCTTTCCACCACCCTCACACCGGTGATGTTCTGGTTGTATTCACCGTTGACCATGGCTATTGCCCGCCGGATGCGCATGAAGGAGCGCCGGGCGAACCGCTGCCAGTAGCCCAGAATGAGAAAGAGCACCGGGACCACGCTGAGACAGACCAGCGCCAACCGCCAGTCGATGATCAGCATGACGACGACAATACCTCCCAGGCTGAGAATGTCTGCCAGGCTTATCACTATGATTTCAAAGAGCTCCTGAAGCTGCAGAACATCGCTGATGCTTCGGGACATGATCCGCCCCACCGGCGTGCGGTGGAAAAAGGAGGGTGAAAGGTCCTGAAGATGGTTGAATATTTGGGTGCGCAGAGTATACAGAACGCCTTGCCCTACCTTGGCCATGAAAACGAATTGGACGTAGTTGGCTCCGAAATGGACGAGGGTTATAACGAGGAAACCCAGGCCCACCAGGTGGAGTCGTCCCATATCTCCTTCGGCAATGGCCCAGTCGATGCCGAACAAGATAAACAGGGGTATGGCCACGTTGGCCGCCGTGTAGAACATAACTGCGGTCAGGCTGATTAGGGTATCTTTTTTGTAATTCCGCACATAGGAGCCCAGCCGCATTACTACTTGGTTGTTGTAGGGGTTTCCCAGCCTTTCCTCATCGCTGAGGTTGTCCATGTTGGGGCTGCGCATCCCTCCCGCATGAAGGCCGCGCATGCCGCCCATCATGCCACCGAATCCGCCTCCTCCTCCTCCTCCATGCTGCATCTAGTTGTCACCCCCATTGTCCCCGGCAATGGCCGCGTCCAGCATAACTTCCTCCTGGGGGCGCAGTTGCAGTTCGTATATTTCCTGGTAAATTCCTTCCTGAGTGACCAACTCCTGGTGAGTCCCCTCCTCCACAATTTTGCCGTCTCGCAGCACCAGAATCAGGTCGGCCTGTCGCACCGTGCTCAGGCGGTGAGCGATGACGAAGGTCGTGCGGCCCTTGACCACCTCCGCCATGGCCCGATGGATAAGACGCTCGGTTTCCACATCCACGCTGGATGTGGAGTCGTCCAAAATCAGCACCGGAGGGTCGATCAGGATGGTCCTGGCAATGGAGAGCCGCTGACGCTGTCCGCCGGAAAGAGTGGCCCCTCTTTCCCCTACCCAGGTGTCGTACTCATCGGGCAAACTCATGATATGGTCGTGCAGTTGGGCGATTTTTGCCGCTTGCACCACATCCTCATGAGAAGCGTTGACCACACCGTAGGCGATGTTGTCTCTTATAGTGGCGCTAAAAAGGTAAACGTCCTGCTGCACGATACCAACGTTGTGGCGCAGGGACTGCAACGTGAAGTCACGGATGTCCTGCCCGTCAATGGAGACGCTACCAGCGGTGACATCGTAAAACCTGGGCAGCAAGTTGACGATGGTACTCTTACCGCTGCCGGGCGCGCCCAAAATAGCCGTAACCTGTCCCGGCGCGGCATCGATGCTCACTTCCTTTAGCGCTGGTACCCGCGCGTCGTAGGAAAATACTACTTGGTCAAACCTTACGCGCCCCTCTCCGCGGGCCATAACCCTGGCATCGGCTTTCTCCTCTACCGGAGACTGAGCATCCAGCACGTCGAAGATGCGTCTTCCCGAGGAGATGGCCCGGGCAAAGCTGTTGATGATTTGGGCACTGGCCCGTATGGGAAAGGTGAGCCGGTTCAGGAGCAAAACAAAGGCGGCGAGGCCGCCGGGGGTAAGGTTGCCCCGGATCACCTCCAATCCGCCGTACCAGAGGATCAGCCCCAGGGCCAGGGTGAAGTAGAGGGTCAGCCAGGAGCTGTTGACTCCCTGAAGCCGCTCCGAATTGTAGTATTCTTGCCGCAGTTCTTGCGCCTTCCGGTCGTACTGCCGCTTCTCGTACTCCTCCGAGGCAAAAGCCTTCACAACGTGGATCCCCACCAAGTTTTCTTGTAGCTTGGTGGTCAACTCCCCCATTACTTCCTGCACGTGCAGCCACATGGCCCGCAGCTTACCAAGCACTAATGAGGACCGGGCCACCAAGAACGGCACAAATACCAGGCTGATCAGCGCCAATCGCCAGTTGAGAGTAAGTAATAAGGTGGTGATGAGGATCACAAGGACGATTACTTCCAAAGAACGTATCAGACCCATGTTGACCCAACGGCGCACGGCTTCAATGTCGGAGGTGGCCTTGGACATGAGGTTACCGGTATGTTCCTTATCGTGGAAGGCGAAGCTCAGGTGCTGGAGTTTGTCGTAGATCAGGTTCCGCAGGTCGTAGACCACCTTGTGGGAGAGGGAGTCGGTGGTGTAGGTACGAGCAAAGTCGCTGAATCCGCGAACTACTGTGGTGAGCAGCAGCCCCAAGGCGAACACCAAAAGCACCTGGCGCTGGGTTTCGTCTCCGACTACGGCGGTGAAAATACTAAGAATGAAGTTGGCGAAAGGATCAAGCCAAGTTTGGCGATCAGTTACGGATCCAGTAATATCGTTGATGGCGCCCCGGAAAAGTAGGGGCATGACCAGGGAAAAGAGGATAGAGGCAAAAAAGCTGATATAGGCCAGGACCATCCGAAGCGGATGATGCCAGGCGATAGCAGTGATTCGGATTAATATTCGCATTTACTGTTTTCGGCTATCCCTCACCACGGAAGATCATCATTATTTGGGTCAACTCAAAACTTGTGCCGCCGGGAAAACCCCTTTCGGCAGGCGGACACTCCCCGCCGGGTCTTCCTTTTCCGGCCAGCTTTCGAGGCCATTCCGTAGCGTTGTCAGGCAACTAGGGTCGATTTACGACAACAGAGGCTATCATAAACCTGGCCCTGGGAAAATTCAAGCTGGTGGCGGCGCAGGCCGGGGGAATTGTTTAACCGGCGGATCGTGAAGCCGGGGACAGTGGCCAAGACTGCTTCTCGCGAGGTGCGAGGGCAAACAGAACCGGGTTTTGGGCGTCCCGGTCAGAAGAAAATCCGCCAAAACGGTTTCTAGCGCTACATCTGTTCTGGGGCGCTCATGCCCATCAGCCCCAGGCACCGCCGCAGTACGACTTGCGCTGCTTCCACCAATTTCAAGCGCGCCAGGGTCACTTGGGCATCCTCCGGATTGGCGGAGATGACCCGGCAGTTTTCGTAGAAGCCATGGAAAGCGGTGGCCAACTCCAGCGCGTAATGAGGCAAGTGGTGGGGCTCCAGGGCCCTGGCCGCCTGGTCCACCAACTCCGGCAGCCGGATCATAGTGCGGATTAGATTCAGCTCGTTGGGGTCGGTCAACAAGGCAACGTCGCCGGAGCTCCAGTCGATGCCGCGTTCGCTGGCCAGGCTAAGGATGCTGTGGTTCCTAGCGTGAGCGTACTGCACGTAGTAGACCGGGTTTTCCGAGGACTCTTTCTTGGCCAATTCCAGGTCGAATTCCATATGAGTGGGAGCCGCCCTGGCCAGAAAGAAAAATCGGCAGGCATCCAGGCCTACTTCATCGACCAATTCCCTAAGGGTAACGAACTCCCCAGTCCGCTTGGAGACTGGCACCGTTTCCAAGCCCCGCTTCAAGGTAACTAGCTGGGAAATCAGAATGGTCAGGGCGTCGGCATCTACGCCCATGGCGGAGACAGCGGCTTTCATTCGAGAGACGTGTCCCTGGTGGTCGGCGCCCCAGATGTCGATTACCTGTTGAAAGCCGCGCTTCAGGAACTTGTTGTAATGGTAGGCGATGTCGGAGGCGAAGTAGGTTGGCTCGCCGGAGGAGCGCACTACCACGCTGTCCCGATCCTCACTCTCACTTGATCCTCCCGGCAAATTGGAATTGAACCAGGTGGCTCCATCCCTTTCCGACAGATAATTACCCCGGCGAAGCAATTCCATCGCCTGCTCGTACTCCTGATTCTGGAACAGAGATGATTCGCTAAACCAGTTCTCAAACTCGACCCCGATCTGGGTCAGGTCCTCCCGAATCACCTCGATCATCTTCTCTCGAGCCAGGCCTCCAATCTCCCTAATGGCCTGCTCTTCATCTGGTTCGGCGCGCCTTTCCGGCAAAAACCGGTCCCCTGCCGAGTCGATGATCTCCTGCGCTATACTCTTAACGTAGTCACCCACATAGGCGTTGGCCGGCATTTCGGCGTCTTGTCCCAAAACCTGCTGATACCGGGCGTAAACCGACCGATAGAAGGCGTCCATCTGGTTTCCGGCGTCATTGACGTAGTACTCCCGAGTAACGTCGTACCCGGCAGCCCGCAGCGTGTTGGCCAGGGTACTGCCCATGACCGCGCCCCGAGCGTGGCCCACGTGCACCGGCCCGGTGGGGTTGACGCTGACGAACTCCACCATTACCCGCTGACCCCGGCCGGCATCCACATTGCCGAATTCCGGCCCGGCCTGGCGTATCGCATCCACTTGCTGCTGAATCCAGGAGTTGTTGAGGTAGAAGTTGACGAATCCCGGAGGTGAGGTTTCCACCCGCTCCAGCTCAACGGCGCCCGGAACTCGCTGAACCACCATTTCAGCCAGCTTCACCGGGTTAATCCGGGTGGTTCTGGCCAGCTGAAGGGGCAGGCTGGTGGCAAAATCGCCGTGGGTGGGATTGGAGGGACGCTCAATCTGAATATTGGGCGCGGCTTCCAACTGCAAGACCCCCTCCGCCCGGGCCTGCTCTATGGCAGCTGCGACCATATTATGGATAATATCTTTAACTAGGGGCTGGGGCATACCGCCAGGTACCTTAATTATAATTCCGGAATTATAATTCCGGTCTTCCGGGAATTGGCACTGGGATTGGGCCAACCATTCCGCCGGGGGCGAAGAGATGCTCTTTCAGGAAGTTAATCCGGGAAGCTAAATGGATCTAAATTTATAAAGGGGTATCCTAACACAGAAAGTCGCTGGAGGAACCTAGATCAGGCGACTGGGAAGCACTGATTTAAGTGGTGTGTGAGAAGCCCTCGTTCATGGCCCGACAGTCTCACCACGAAGGTCGCTCGACCCGTTCGCCCCTGACCCGGTCGAAGGGCGATTATCCCGGTCTGAAATCGTTCGTACCTGGCCCAAGTTGGGAGCGAAGCGGCGAGTCACCGGCATCTACCCTTCAGCCAGTTGAAAGGGGAAGCCCAGGGCGCTTTCCGGGTCTATATTCGCCGTGAAATAACCTTCCGCGCTTTGGGTTATGCCATCCTCGCCCCTTAGCTTGTTCCCCTTGCCAGCCAGCTCTTTGGCCGCATTCCGCACGTCATCCACTCCAAAGGCTATGTGGTAAACGCCAGGACCCTCTTCTGCCAGGAACTTGCCCATTTTGGAGTTGGCATCCAGGGGCTCGGTGAACTCCAGGTTGGTGGAACCGACCTGGTAGATCGCGTTTTTCATGCCTCGGTTTTCGTAAACCTGCACTTTGACCGGGTTCATTCCAAAGTTACGGTCCATATATTCAACCATCCGGTCCGCGTCATGAACCAGGATGCGAACGTGATGCACGAAGTTGAGCATATTCCCTCCTGCCAGATAAACAACGGTCGTCTAAACAACGAGCGCCAGCGGGGTTAAAGCCACCGAATTCTAGACTCGCGGGTCCTACCCGGTCAAACTAACGGGCTGCCCCTTTTGCCATGACCCGGCTCCGCTGGTTAGAATGGGCTACAAGCCGCTAAACCCACGGGGGATGCACAGGCTTTGGAGGTAGGAGATGCCGGGCCATATAGGGCTGGTAGGTGGGGAAGAGTTCCGCGTTGGCTGCGAAGAGATGGACCGGGAAATCATGCGGGCGTCGGGCCAAGATCCAGCGCGGGTGGTGGTCATTCCCACCGCCGCCGTAACCGGTCCGGAGAAGGCCGCCAATGACGGCGTCAGACATTTCTCCAGTCTGGGAGGCAACGCCGAAAGGTTAATGGTTCTGGAGCGCGATCACGCGGAGGACGCTGGTCTAGCCGGGTCCCTGGCCGGAGCTGGGGTGATTTACTTTACCGGAGGTAGTCCCGACCATCTGCTGACTACTTTGCGCGACTCTCTGCTCTGGCGGGCAATACTGGAGGCTGTGGCCCAAGGTGCGGTATTAACCGGCTCCAGCGCTGGAGCAATGGTTTTGGGGGAATCGATGCGCCGCCCCCGCTTGGGGGGTTGGGTAGATGCCCTGGGCGTGACCCCGGGTTTGGCCGTGCTGCCTCACCACGAAGGCAGCGATCCGGCGCAAACCTCCAGCCAGCTGCAATCCCAGACTTCGGGCGGTCTCACCTTATTGGGCATAGATGCCCGCACCGGCTGTCTGGGCCGTCCCGGAAGCTGGCGGGTGGTTGGCTCTGGCAGGGTGACCGTTTACCAGGGCACGGGTTGGCAGGTTTATGATTCCGGGGCCCATCTGCCCGGAGATGTTTAGGCAGGCAACCCATAGCCCCTGCTGAGAAGAATTAACTTCTCCGAGTTCGCAACTCGTCCCAAACCGCTTTCGGGGAAACACCGGAGGCCGCCATCAGCACCAGAGTATGGTAGAGCAGGTCCGCCACCTCACCGGCCAGCCCTTCTTGATCGCTGCCCACCGCCGCCAGAGCTGTTTCGCCGGCTTCTTCAATCACCTTCTGGGCTACTCGACTGACTCCTTCCTGGAGGAGGCTGGCGGTATAGCTACCTTCCGGCGGGTCCGACTGCCGATCTTTAATCACTGCGAATAGCTCATCCAGAATACCCGGCCCGGTCTCTGGCGCCTGGTAGTCTTCCGGCAGGTCCTGTAGCGGGTGGAAGAAGCAGGAAACCTCGCCAGTGTGGCAGGTGGGACCGTCTGGATCTACCTGCAACAAGATGGTGTCCAAGTCGCAGTCGACCCAAGCCTCTTTCAGGTTCAGGTAATTTCCGGACACCTCTCCCTTGTGCCACAGGTCTTCCTGGCTGCGGCTGTAAAACCAAACCTGGCCGCCCTCCAGGGTGCGCTTCAATGAACCCGGATTCATGTAGCCCAGCATCAATACCCGGCCGGTTTTGTAGTCCTGGGCAATAGCCGGCACCAGCCCCTTTTCGTCAAGCTTGATGTTCATCTGATGTCCCCTCGTTTCTCCTCCAGTGTCATGGTCGGGTGCTGCTAAGTCACTATCTCAACAGGTGGTTCGACAGACTCACCACGAACGGAAAAAGAACACCACCCGTTCGTCCTGAGCTTGTCGAAGGACGATTCACCCGCAATGCAAGGGTTTTGAGATGTCTTATTAAATTTCGGGCGTCGGCTGGGTGCGAATAGGCAGCCCTCGCTCCTTCAGGTACTCCTTGGCCTGCTGAATGGAATAGGTGCCGAAGTGAAATATGCTGGCGGCCAGCACGGCGTCGGCCTGACCCTCGTCGAAAGCCTGGAACAGGTGCTCCAGGTTTCCCGCACCTCCGCTGGCGATGACTGGTACTGACACCGACTGGGAGATGGCTCGGGTCAAAGCCAGGTCGTAGCCCTCCAGGTGTCCATCGGCATCCATGCTGGTCAGCAAGATCTCTCCTGCGCCCAGTTCCACCGCCCTCTCGCCCCAACGCACGGCGTCGATTCCAGTGGAAGTGCGGCCGCCGTGGGTATACACCTCCCAAATGGAATCGGGCGTAAGAGCCAGGCTTCCCAACGGGGCCAAAGACTCAGGACGATTCGGAGTTACCCGTTTGGCCGTTACCCTTTTAGCGTCCACGGCGACCACAATGCACTGATTACCGAATTGGGCCGCTCCCTTCTGGATCAAAGAGTGGTCGTTGACGGCGGCGGTATTGACCGACACCTTGTCGGCCCCGGCGTTCAGCAAGCGGCGCATGTCTTCAACGCTGCGGATGCCCCCTCCCACGGTCAGGGGAATGAAAACCCGCTCCGACACCCGCTGCACCACATCGATCATGGTATCCCGGGCATCGGCGCTGGCGGTTATGTCCAGGAACACCAGCTCGTCGCCCCCTTCCCGGTCATATACGGAGGCCAGCTCCGCCGGGTCTCCGGCGTCGCGCAAGTTCACGAAGCTGGTGCCTTTGACCACCCGGCCGGCGTCTACGTCAAGACAGGGGATAATTCTTTTCGTCAGCATGATTCTTGCCGGGGTTGGGCGACTCTTATGCAGTATAACATTGGCGGCCCTGGCTGCCGAACGGTAGCCGTGCCGTGCCGGTGTCTTTCGGTTCTCCCCAGTGTCATTGCGAGCGAAGCGAAGCAATCTCCCTTCCCGTCATGAGATTGCTTCGGGCCTACGGCCCTCGCAATGACGATCGAAAGCCCTGGCTGCCGACCCGCGCCTCCCAGGAATGGTACCGGTATACGGCGGGCCCAGGTCTATATATAATTCTCGAGATACAATTATCGAGTCCCAGCCGGGACGTCGCAAGCCTGATTTTCTGGAGGTTCAACATGGCGGACTTAAGTTTGGAAGAGGCGGAAAGGATACTGCAGGCTGCCAAGGTCAAGGCGCTGGAGATGGGCGTGAAGCTCAGCATCTCCGTAGTGGATGCCCGGGGCGACCTCAAGTGTATGGGGCGCATGGACGGCGCGCCCTGGCGCACGCCCTACATATCCCGGGGCAAAGCCAGGGCCTCGGCCTGCT
>JAKZUA010000204.1:0-18601 GCA_047516825.1 Dehalococcoidia bacterium | reverse complement strand
TGGTTTGGATAAACTTGTCTACGCCGCCGCCGTGCTGACTCACGATCACCGCTGGGAAGGGACCGGAGCCGCTGGGGGCGCTGGTGTAGACATCCATCTCCTGCCCGTCTACAGAAATCTTCTCCCAGAAGGAAGGCATCGGCGCCACCTCCAAAATAGGGTTGATACCCGGTTCTGTACAGGGCGATTTTAGCAGAAATGGGGAACTGGGGCATCAAGTCCCATCCAGGCCCTATGGTACCCAGCTGGCCCGGCGCCCATCCAAAACCAAGGGAACATTTTATTTCTGGTCTGACGGAGAGTTCTTCACCTCACGCCCTTCTACAGCAGTCCCTCTTCCCTAACGTCGGCCAGGGTCCTCTCGAAAGCGGCCAGGGTATCGTCGATGTCTTTTTCCGTGTGGGTGGCGGAGACCAGGAAGGCGTCCCGGCCCATGATGTCCACGCCCAGATTCTGCAGCCCCCGCTTTAGGGCGGTCACGACGGGAGCGGCCACGGCCTGCTTGATACTGGCATGGGACATGGTGCAGATCTCCCGATCGCAGTCGCAGTCGGCCAGCACCAGGTGGATCATGGATGCGATGCCGTGGGCGTGGCCGGCCACCTCCATTTTGCCCAGAAGCTCATTGAGGTCCCGCTTCAGCCGCTGGGCCAGGTTGTCGGCCTGCTGGTTTATGGGTTGGCTCGCGATGATTTCCAGGCAGGTGGCACCGGCCACCGCCGAAAGGGGGTTGGCGTTGAAGGTGCCGGGGTGGTAAACCCGATGCTGATTGTCCCACTCCGGGTCGCCCCGATGGGAGATCATGTCGATAATATCCCCCTTGCCGCCGATGGCGCCTCCGGGCAGAGCGCCGGCCACAATCTTGGCCATGGTAGTCAAGTCGGGGGACACGTCGTAGCGGGTTTGGGCGCCGCCTGGGGAGGCGCGGAACCCGGTTACCACTTCGTCAAAGATCAACACTGCGCCATGCTGGCTGGTCAACTGCCGGAGCCCCTGAAGGTAATTGGGGGTGTCGAAGGGCAGCTGGCCGTAGTGGGCGCCGGTGGGCTCCAGAATCAGCCCGGCGATGTCTTGGTCCCGATTCAGCGCTTCCTCCACCGCGGAAAGATCGCCGGAGGGCACCACCACCATGCTAGACCAGCTTTCTGGCGGCACGCCCGGAGCGGAACGGTCCGATCCCGCCATGGCATAGTCGTGCCAGCCGTGGAAGTGGTCTTGTAGCTTGATGATTTTGTTTTTACCGGTGTAGGCCCGCGCCAACCGCATGGCCATCAGGGTGGCTTCGGTGCCGGAGCTGTGGAAGCGAATCTTCTCTATAGAAGGCACCAGCGCCTTGATGGCCCGAGCCCAGCGCAGCTCCTCGTCGGTAGATGCCCCCAGATGGGTGCCCCGATATATTTGCTGCGCCACCGCAGCGGCGATGTCCGGATGGGAATGACCCAGCAGCAGCGCGCCATGTCCGCATACGTAGTCGATGTATTCGTTACCGTCCACGTCCCACTTGCGCGGCCCGGCGCCGTGGGTCATGTACAGAGGAAAGGGCTGGGCGTACCGGTTATCATGGGTGACCCCGCTGGGAAAGGTCTGAACCGCCTCGGCGTATCGCTGGGCAGAGCCGGGGTGCTGGGATAGGTATTGCTCCAATATGGTTGCCATGATTTCTCCATGATTTCCATCCAAGTTGTTGCAGCATTATGCAACATGAGGAATAAAGGGCCCCAGATATTGCCAAGATCCGGGCCTATATAATATCCCATGGCCATAGCTGGCGGCTATGCCGCCCTCAGCGCTGCGGTCGCCGAAGGAGTGTCTGCCGCCTCTAGCTTTGGTCCTACTTCAATGACCGGGGGTGAACCGCGGGTTTTTCGGTTGACACCGAGGTCCCATTATACGACAATATTCTCTCCTTATAATGACTACGGAATAATGGCCACGGAAGAGCGGCCGACGGCGTACCCCTACCTATGCGACAGACACTAAGGGGTCTTCTGTAGGCCCATTCTCCGTAGGTTTATTTAGGGGAGAATCCCCGGTTTCCATCGTGCCCGGAAGATGCCAGAAATTGCCAGAAATTGAATGTGAGGAGGCCTACATGCCGGAACAAGATATCGCCCTGATGGCTCACCTGCTGAGGCGGGCCGGTTTTGGCGCTAGCCGTGCCGAGATTGAAGCAAGAGCGGCCCAGGGTTATGAGGCCGCCGTGGGGGAGTTGCTCCAGCCCTCGAGCCAGCCGGCCATCGACGAAGACCTGATGCTGCGCTACCATCCAACCTACAACCATGCGGGAGCCATCGAAATCAACACCCAAATGTGGGTGTACCGTATGATCAACAGCCCCCGCCAGCTCCAGGAAAAGATGTCCCTGTTCTGGCACATGATCTTCTGCGCCGGCCACAGCAAAATCGACAGCGGCGAAGAGATGGGCCGGATGATCGGCATGTTCCGGGAGCACGGCATGGGCAATTTCCGGGACCTGCTGGTGCGTCTTTCCACCAACCCGGGGATGATGTACTACCTGGATAACTCGGAGAGCCATAAGGCCAATCTGAATGAAAACTTCGGTAGAGAGTTACTGGAGCTATTTTCAGTGGGGGTGGGGAAGGACGAAGAGTTCAATTACTCGGAGGACGATGTAAAGGCCTGCGCCCATGCTTTCACCGGCTGGAATGTAGCGCCGGCTTACCCGCCCTTCCCCCACGGCCGCAGCCCCTGGGAGTTCCGCTTCGACCCGGCCGACCATGACGATGGAGTGAAGACCTTCATGGGCGAGACCGGTCCTTGGAACGGTGACGACATCATCGAAATCATCTGCAAGCAACCAGGGACTGCCCGGTATCTTTCTAGGCACCTTTACAACTTCTTCGTCGCTGATGAAGTGCCGGTTCCTTCCTGGCGCCAGACTCCTCCTAGGGACCCGGAAACCATCGAAAAGCTGGAGAAGGCCTACTTCGATTCCGGCTACGACCTGACCGAAATGCTACGGGTGCTGTTTAACTCGGAGGGATTCAAGAACGCCCGATTCGCCAAGGTCAAGAATCCGGCCGAGATGGTCGTGGGCACCATGCGTCTGGTGGGGGAGCACCGGGACGATATCAAGCCCGGTCTCTTCGAGATCTCCCAGGAGCCCAAGTACATGGGCATGGACCTAATGAACCCCCCTACGGTGGAGGGCTGGCATACCGGCCACGAGTGGATCGACAGCGGCACGCTGGTAGAGCGCATAAACTTTGCCGCCGAATTCCTGGGCCAGACGCATCTGGAAGGGGTTCAGACCATGATTTCCAATCTGATGGGCCAGAGTGCCAGCCTGTCCCCCCAGCAGTTTGTCGAGGGATGTATCGATCAGGTCGGGTGCCTGAATATCACCGATGACACCCGTCAGGAGCTGCTGGCTCACGTGCAACGTGAGGGAGACTTGCGCCACGGCACCGACGCCGAGCATACCGAATTTGTCCGCCGGACCGGTGAAATGTTCCAGATGCTGGCGGCGACTTCCGAATTCCAGTTCGAGTAAACCGGGAACAATATTAAACCCGGGAATAATTAACGCGTAAGCTGAAACGGAGGCAAATTTCATGGTCTCTACCAAGAAGGATAACGTCCTGGCAGTGCTGTCCCTCTCCGGCGGCAACGACGGCCTGAATACCATCATCCCCTATAACAGCGGCCATTACCGGGATTACCGGCCGACGCTAAGTATAGGGGAGAATCAGGTCATCCCCCTTAACGACGAAATTGGCCTGCACCCCGCCATGGGTCCTCTTAAGAGATTCTGGGATGCCGGCAAGCTGGCCATATTCCTGGGTATCGGTTATCCCAGTCCCAGCTACTCCCACTTCCGCTCTATGGATATCTGGCACACCTGCGAGCCCGACAAGGTGGGCGTGGAAGGCTGGCTGGGCCAGGTTATTAAAAATATAGACCCCAATGCCGAGAACGTGTTGACTGGAGTCAACTTTGGCCGGGGGCTCCCCCGGGCCTTGGCCAAGGATGGCGTGCCGGTAGCCTCGGTGGGCAACTTGGAAACCTACGGCCTGCTCACTGGCATTGAGGGCGAGAACCAGCGCACCCAGGCCTTGGACGTTTTCGGTCGCATGTACGGGCCTACTATTGGCTCCAGCTACACGTTGGATTACATCCGTCGCACTGGCACCGACGCGCTGAAGGGCGCCGACATCCTGGCCACCGCACCGGACAAGTACGCCTCTAAGGTGGAATACTCCGCCACCGCCATCGGGCAATACATGAAGAACATTGCCCAGACCCATCTGGCCGAGTTCGGCACCCGCGTTCTGTTTACCACCTCCCCTTACAACGGCTTCGACACCCACGCCAATCAGGCTTCGGACCACGCCAGGCTGTGGACCGATGTGTCCAACACCGTTGAAACCTTCATGGAGGATCTGCGGGATCACCAGGCCAGCGATAACGTCTTGCTGTTCATGTTCTCGGAATTCGGTCGCCGGGTGGTCGACAATGGCTCCGGCACCGATCACGGCGCGGGCAGCGTGGCCTTTGTGGTGGGCGAAGATGTCAAGGGCGGGTTGTACGGAACCTATCCCTCCCTGGAGCCCAGCGAGCAGGAGGAGGGCGGCAACCTCAAGTCGTCGATGGACTTCCGGTCCGTGTACACCACCATTTTGGAGGACTGGATGCATATGGACCCGGTACCCATAGTCGGCGGTAACTACGAGAAGATTCCTTTTCTGTAACCCCCGGGTTCTTTAACCCTGGTATATGAGCCGGACCTAAAGGGCAGCGCCCTGGCGGTGGCGGAAGTTCGGGCCTATATTCAATGACGATAACCATGAGGTACTGACGATGAGCACCCACTTCTTTGGGCTAAAGGATTGGACCTTTACCTATAGCCACTCCGTCGGTCGCAACGAGTTTGCCGGCACGGGATTCCGTAACCCGGTGTCCCTGGCTTTGGCAGCCGACGATGTGGTGTACGTCCTGAACCGGTCCTATGAAAACCGGCTCGATGGGCTGCGGGTAACGGTCTGCACCCTGAGCGAGGAATACATCAGCGAGTTTGGCTCCTATGGCGAGGGCGACGGCCAGTTTGTTTGGCCCACTGCCATCGCGGTGGATGCCGGCGAAAATGTTTATGTCGCCGACGAGTGGCTGAATCGAATCACGATTTACGACAAGGACGGGGAGTACCTGCGCAAGTGGGGGACTTCCGGTTCGGGTGACGGCGAGTTGAACAAGCCCGCTGGGATGGTGATAACGCCCGACGGAGATATGCTGTTGGTGGACAGTGGCAACCACCGAATTCAGAAGTTTACCCTGAATGGCCAGTACATTAGCCGTTTTGGTAGCTTGGGCGACGGCCCCGGACAGTTCAACCTGCCCTGGGGGATTGCCATGGACCGAGAGGGTCTGATCTACGTCGCGGACTGGCGCAACGACCGGATTCAGCAGTTTAACGCCGAGGGCCAGTGGCAGGCCACCTTCGGCCAGTCCGGGAGTGGCGTAGGTCAGTTCAACCGGCCCAGCGACGTGGCGGTGGACATGGACGGTCTGATTTATGTTGCCGACCGCCAGAACAATCGGGTGCAGATATTGGCTCCCGACGGACGGTTCGTCAGCGCCCTTTATGGCGACCACCAGCTGTCCCAGTGGGGCAAGGAGAAGCTGCTGTCCAACCCGGACATGATCCGGCAGCGGGCGTTAGCCGTGGCCAACGACAACCAGGCCTTTGAGAAGGCCCTTTCCAACCCCTGCGCGGTGAACGTGGATGACCAGGGTAGGATTTGTGTGTTGGATCATACCCGCGGACGCATCCAGGTCTACCAGAAGTCGAAGGATGCGGTCCTGGTGTAGCCTCGCTCCGGTTTAATCCCCCGTATACCTGCCTGCCGCGAAATTAAAAACACCTGAAGGATGTCAATCGACGTCCTTCAGGTGTTGCATTTTCGCGGCAGGGGGATGGGTCAGACTGAAAATGTCACGCCGAAGGGCTCCTTCAGAACGACATGGGTCGTTTTGAAATAGTTGGCTTATTCCCCCAATCCTTACGGCGGCCCTTCCGGCATTCCGGTGTCGATCCAGGTAACGATCTCCTCCACCTCGGTGCGGGTAAGGAAGGGACCACGTAAGGGCATCTTCCCGTAGGTGGCTACCGCCCGGGCCAGGGACCTGACCAGCCAGGTATCCTTGCCCGGCACGCCCGGCTCAATGGAACGGTAGCCCGACAGAACCGAGTCTTTCAATTCTTGAGAAGTCTCCCAGTAGTACTCGTGAATGCCCGGGTATCCCTCCCGACCCCATTTCTCTTCCCACCGGTTCATAACGCCGTCTAGAATCTCCTTCACTCTGGGCCAGTAGACGGGGGTTTCCTCCGAGCCGCTACTCATTCTGGCTGTCTCCTTGGGCTAAAAATCTATTCCTGGGGTTAAAAAATCTAGACCGGGTGCTCGTTTACCGACTCCCGTTTGAGCAAGTCCAAGGCATGGGGCAACACCGATTTAACCACATCCAGGGTTTCCCTAACCCCTTTGGGACTGCCGGGCAGGGTGATAATCAGCGTATGGCCACGAATGCCGGCTACCGACCGGCTGAGCATGGCCATGGGGGTGAACTTCAAGGTTTCCGCCCGCATGGCCTCCGCCAACCCCGGAACCTCCCGGTCAATGATGGAGAGGCATGCCTCTGGCGTGACGTCGCGCCGCCCCAAGCCGGTGCCACCGGTGCTGACGATCAGGTCTACTTCCGGGTCATTGGCCCACTCGACCATCCTCTGGGCGATGGTCTCTTGCTCATCGGAGACCACTTCGTACTGGACGGTTTGGTACTCGGGAGGAGCCAAAATCTCTTTAATGGCTTCTCCGCTGGTGTCCTCGCGCTGGCCGTGGAAGCCGGATGTGCTGACGGTCAAAACGGCTAAGCCGAACATAGCTGCCTCCCCAGCCCATGATACCACAGCCACTTTGTGTCGAAAAACTGGGGGAAACCTCACGCAGCGACGGCGCATTGACAAGGAATTATCCGCCATTTATAGTCACCGGGCAGCTCTCCCAGGTGGCTGTGGGCCTGCTGGGCAAAACTAACGGCGAGGTAAAATTCGGTGCCTTCCCTTTCTAATTGCGTATTCTGCCGTATTGTGGCTGGAGAGGAACCGGCCCGAATTCGCTATGTGGATGAAGAGATAATCGCCATTGTTAATAAGCTGACCTGGGTGCCGCTGATGCTGCTGGTGATGCCCAAGAGTCACCTGACCCAGCTGGAGGTTTGGAGCGGAGGGGTGATGAACCGGATGGGAAAGGTAGCGACGGACCTGGGCTGCATGTACGCCCCCAACGGCTTTCGAATTCTGTCCAACTTTGGGCCTGACGGCCTGCAAAGCCAGAGCCACGGGCATATCCACGTAATTGGAGGCGTATATCTGGGACAATACGCCTGAACCGGCGTAAATCTTAGGCCCAAGAAATATAGCAATGAAATCTTACATTTTCAGCATTGTGATTGAGGAAGACTCTTTTCCTGATGGCGGGCAGGCCTAACATGCATTTTCCCCAGCTCTGAAGGGTTGTCACACCTGGGGTCATACTTCCGCGGAGGCCCTGGTAAACATCCAAGAGGCCATCGAACTATACGTTGAGGATTTATTGGATTCGGGTGAATCTATTCAGGTTGAAGTATAATCGCAGACGCCGGGTGGACACTAGAGGACCGGCGAAGGTTGGAACTTTAGGACCCCCAATTTGCCAGGAAGGAGACAAAACGTGGCCGAAACAGTCCTATATGAGAAGCGGGGCAACGTCGTACTAATGACCCTCAACCGCCCCGACGCCCTTAACTCCATAAATCGTCAGCTGCGCCGGGAACTTTCGGAGGCGATCACCCAGTTCGATGGCGATGAGGACTCCTACGTCGGCATCATCACCGGCGCCGGTCGCGCCTTCTGCGCCGGCCGTGACCTGAAAGAGCGGGCTTCCGACAACGCTGAAGGGGCACAAGCCAGGGCCAGGGACTCCATGTACCCGGACCGGCCCTACATGTGGCCTCAGACCTGGAAACCCCTGATAGCGGCGGTCAACGGTTACGCATTGGCCGGTGGCTGGTCCATAGCCCAAATGTGCGACCTGCGCCTGGCCGCCGAGGACGCTAAGCTGGGTATCACCGAGACCAAGTGGAGCCTGCTGCCCCCCTTCGGCACCATCTTGTCCAAGATGATCCCCCTATCCGCCGTGCTGGAGCTTTGCATGACTGCCCAACCTGTCAGCGCTCAGCGGGCCTACGACATGGGTTTCCTCAACAAAGTGGTCCCGGGCGAACAGCTAATGGAAGAGGCGATTACCATGGCCCAGCAAATAGCGGAGAACGCTCCCCTGGCCGTCCAGTATTTCAAGGAGCTGGCCTATCGGGGGTTGAACATGTCGACCCAAGACATCTCTTCGTTGACCTATCATATGTACGACCAGCTGCTGACCACCGAAGATTCCAAGGAAGGGCCGCTGGCTTTCGCTGAAAAACGCAAGCCCAATTGGAAGGGTCGCTGAACCTGGCATCTTTCTCTAACCAGCGCGGACCAGCTTGAATCCCAATAACTACTAACATCACGGGAGGCAAGGCCATGACCACTAAAGTACAACCTCAGGACCGGACAGTCACGGTAAACAACGGCGCAGACAACGAGATGAAGCTCCACTATCTGGATTGGGGCAACCAGGGCGCGCCGGACCTCCTCCTGCTCCACGGACTGCGGGGCCACGCCCACTCTTGGGATGACGTTTCGCAGGCGCTGTACCAAGATTATCACGTGCTGGCGTTGGATCAGCGAGGCCGGGGCGACAGCGATTGGGCCGGCGACGGTGATTACTCGGGAGCCGCCTATTTGGCCGACCTGGTCGGCTTCTGCGATTCCTTGAACCTGGACTCTTTCATCCTGGTGGGGCACTCCATGGGAGGCCGTAATAGCCTGGCCTTCGCCGGGCGGCACTCCCACCGGCTCGAGAAGCTAGTAGTCGTGGACATCGGCCCTACCGTGGACCCCAAGGGCGGCCAGCGCATTACCCAGGAGATGATCGACGTGCCGGAGGAGTTCGACGACTTCGAGGCCGTGGTCAGGCACATGGCCGGAGGCAATCGCTTCGCCTCCGACTCGGTCCTGCGGCGCAGGTTAAAGTACGCCACCAGCCAGTTGGCCGATGGTAAGATTGGCTGGCGCTACGACTTGGCGATTAGGGAGCAGCGCCGGCAGGGCACCGCGCCCCCGGCGGAGGACCTGTGGCCCCTGCTGCCCAGCATCGGGTGCCCAACCCTGATTGTTCGGGGCGCCGAGACCGACCTGCTGCCTCGGGAAGTAGCGGACCAAATGGTCGAAACCATCCCCACCGCCCAGGTAGTCGAAATCAGTCGAGCGGGACACATGGTCTTCGAGGACAACCCGGGGGAGTTCATCCCGGCGGTGAAGGGCTGGCTGTCTGCCTAGAAGGGCTGAGGGGGTGTTAAAAAGGCTGGCGCATTGTCCGCGCTAGAATAGAGAAATACGCATCCTGTTATGGCCTGATAATAGAACCTTCTCCCATCAAGGGAGAAGGTTGGGATGAGGGTGATACCCCTCACCTCAATCCTCTCCCACAAGGGGAGAGGAGGCCGAAGCCCAAACCTGGATGACACCTTGAGCCCGGATGTCAAGAAACTTCTTCAACACATTCTAGGGGGAGGTCTAGCAGTGCTCGGTAGGGGCGCATGGCATTGGTCCCTTCAGAGTTGGCCCGGTTACGTCGGTCGCTTAACCGGGCGCGCGCCTACCCCAGGGTCACCTGGGCTGGGCTAGCCCCTACCAGCCCAGCATCACCGATTCTTTTCTGGGATCCGCGCCGCCGTGATACACGCCGGTTTCCGGATTAACGATTATGGGGGCGAAGCCGTTGCTGATGCCCCAGGGCGCCACCACTTCCACCTCATGTCCCCGGTCCCGTAACGAATCCACCAGGTCTTCCGAGACCCGGCCCTCCAGCTCCAGCCGGTTGGGATATCCGCGATGGGGCCAGGGAGACCGGGGAAAGCTGTAGGAGCAAAATCTGGGAGCTTCCACCGCTTCCTGCACGTTCATCTCGAAGTCGACGATGTTGTTGAAGACCTGCAGGTTGCTCTGGGGCTGGCTATCCCCGCCCGGAGTCCCCAAAGTCATGAAGGGCTGGCCGTCCTTCAAAATTATGAAAGTGCACGGGGTGGTGCGAGGCCGCTTGTGGGGCGCCAGGCTGTTGGGGTTATGCTCGTCCAGCCAGAAGTAGCAGCCCCGGCAGTTAATCAGGATTCCGGTGTCGCCCAGGATCATGCCTTGGGCCAGCCCGGCGAAGCTGCTGGGGGTGCAGGAAACCATATTGCCTTCGCCATCGACGGCCGAGAGATAAGTAGTACCGTCTCCGTCTCCTCCCACCGGCTCGGCCTCCATTTCAGCCGGGTGGGCTCCGTTGCTGGACCGCCACCCTTCGGCTGCCGCCAGCATCCTCCTGGGGTCGCCGGGCGGGTATTGAGCTTCGGCCCGGTCGGGATTGATCAATGTTCGCCGTAACGCGGCGTATTCGGGAGATAACAGTCCTTCCACCGGTACGTCCACAAAGGCCGGGTCCCCCACGTATTGCTCCCGGTCGGCGAAGGCCAGCTTCAAGGCCTCCACCTGCAAGTGGATCGCCTGCGGGCTGTTGTGTCCCAGGGCTGCCAGGTCATAGCCTTCCAGAATGTTCAGGGTTTCCAGCAGGGTTATCCCCTGAGTCCAGGTGCGGTTGGTGAAAATCTGGTAACCCCGGTAGCTTACCGATATGGGTTCTTCCAGGGGAGACTCGTATTCGGCAAAGTCTTCGTAAGTATACAAACCGCCCAGCCGCTCCAGAGCTTCCGCCATCCGATGCGCCACGTCCCCTTTGTAGAACACGTCCCGGGCCGCCTGGATCGCCGAGGCTCGGGTCAGTCCCTTGCCCAATGATTGCTGTTCCGTGCCTACCATCAGCGATAAAGTTCGGGCCAAGTCCTTCTGGACAAACATACTTCCCAGGGCAGGCGGTTCGCCGTCTGGTAGGTAAATGCGGGCCGATTCTGGATATTTTTCCAGGTTGGACCTCCGCTCCGGGCTGCCAATGGCCCTGCTCAAAAGCTGGTAAGCGGGAAAACCGTTGTTGGCGAAATCCAGGGCGCTCTCCACCACCTGAGCGAAGCTCATGGTGCCGTAGTTGGCCAGCATGGTCAGCAGGGCCGACACCACGCCCGGCACGGTGGTGCTGGGGACACCAGGGGGAATCTCCCCCCACTTTGACATATAGCGCTCTATCGTCGCATCACCGGCGGCCCAACCCTGGCCGACCACCGATCGGACGGCCCCCGCGCTGCGATCGTAGAAGAGAAAGGCGACTTCGCCCCCCAGGGTGTAGTGGGCGGTGGGTTCCATCACTCCGGCGGCCAAGGCGGTGGCCACCGCCGCGTCCACGGCGTTGCCCCCCTGCCACAGGATGCGCATGCCGACCTGGGCGGTCAGCTGCGTTCCCCCTCCGACCATGGCGCGGGTGCCCCAGACGATTGGACGATGGGAGTAGCCGCCATTAGGACCGGATGTGAAGGTGGCGGCGGAGGGTTCCTCGTTGGATGCGGTCATGGCAGGCCTCCCCTGGCTGGAAGTGATTAGGGCAGGCCTCCCCTCGTCGGAACCGGTCCGGGCAGGCCTCACCTGGCGTAATAGGTGATTGCACCCATTTATACGCTGAAATGCTCCGACCGGCAAGCCTGGTAGCTGGAAATGACAGTTGGGAGGCTTGGTCTTGCAAACCCGGACCGGAGGCAAACGGAAACCGGCATTCCAGGATGAGGTATGATAAAAGGGGAATGAAATGAATACCGGCTCTGCCGAAGGATATGATTCTTTGACTGGCCAAGAAGAGATTGGTGGTAGTAAGGCGCCAATTGCGCTGGTGCTGTTGGTGAGTTCAGTGGCCCTGTTTCTCAGTGCCTGTGTCGGCGAGCAGCCCGCGCCGGAGTTTCAAGGGATCGATGGGTGGATTAATTCCGAGGCGTTGAGCCTGGAGGAACTGCGGGGACAGGTGGTGCTGGTGGATTTTTGGACCTATTCCTGCGTCAACTGCATCCGCACCTTTCCCTACCTGAAAGAGTGGCACCAGAAATATTCGGGATACGGCCTGGTGATAGTCGGGATCCACACCCCCGAGTTTGAATTCGAGAAGCTGAGGGAGAATGTCGTGGCTGCGGTCGAGAGCTACGGCCTGGAGTATCCCATCGCGCAGGACAACGACTACCGCACCTGGAACGTCTATTCCAATAATGCTTGGCCCGCCAAATACCTGATAGACCGCCAAGGCAACTTGCGATACCACCACTTCGGGGAAGGTTCCTACGCCGAGACTGAAGAGGTGATCCGAGAGCTGCTGTCCGAGTCCGGGTCCGGTTTTCCGATCCAGGATGTGAAAGTGAACTCCTCTCCCGAGCCGGAGGAGGACCCGGAGGCCTTTGGGTCCGTCCCCAGTCGCCGCCTGACTAGGGAGCTTTACGCGGGGTACTACCGCAACCAGGCGCTCCCCTCCAGCTCCTCTCCCTCCCTCTTTGGACCCCTTCCGGCCTATATTATGCAGGTAGAGTATTACCTGCAGCAGGACGCGGCGGTTTTATATGAAGATTTAGGGGATCATCTGAATAACTTCATCTACCTGCAGGGGTTATGGCAAAACGGCCAGGAAAGCCTGACCCACGCCCGGGTCACTGAAGAGTACGAGGACCACATCGCCATCAAGTTCTACGCCAACAGCGTTAACGCCGTGATGAATGGAGACCCCGGCTCCCCTGCACCGGTGCTGGTAACGCTGGACGGCCTTCCGCTGGACCAGGAAAGCGCCGGAGCGGATGTGATGTTTGCGCCGGACGGCAGCAGCTACGTATTGGTAGGACAGCCCAAGATGTACCGGCTGGTGGAGAAAGCAAAATTCAGCGGCCACGAGCTGCGGCTCAGTCCCATGTCGGCGGACTTTTCCCTGTTCGCCTTTACCTTCGGAGCCTACTCGCAGGGACCCTAGCAGAACCGCTGGGAGGCTTCCGTAGTGGCCGCAGGCAGGTTGTCTTCGGTCACGCCTTCGGTCACGGACAATTCTTCCGCCGGGGCCGGGAACCGCACCACGTATTCCTGACCGGCATCAGCGGCGATGGCGGACTCCATGGCGCTGATGGCCACCTCGATTTGGCTGTCGTCGGGCTGGCGGGTGGTCAGCCGTTGCAGAAGCAGACCGGGTATTGCCACCTGCTTGGCGATCCACCAGCTCTGGTGCAGGCCGCTGAAGCGGATGATCTCGTAGCTGACCGCGGCGATGACCGGCAGTAGAGCTATGCGGGATAGTATCCGCCAGTGAAGCTCCGGCCAGCCCAGGAAGATAAACACCAGAATGGATACCAGCACTACAGTAAGCAGGAAGGCCGTTCCGCAGCGGGGATGGGGTGTTGGGAATTTCCTGACATTCTCGATGCTTAACGGCAGCCCGGCTTCGTAGGTGTGCACCGCCATGTGCTCGGCGCCGTGGTAGGCGAATACGCGCCGGATGTTTTTCATGAAGCCAATAGCCCAGATGTAGCCGACCAGAATCGCCAGCCGGAAGAAGCCTTCAATGATGTTTATGACCAGGTCAGAGGGCAGAAAAGGGTGGATCGGGGTAACAATCAGCTGGGGCAGCACAAAAAAGATGCCCACGCCCAGTAGCAGGGAGATTCCCAGCGTGCCTGCTAGGACCCAGTCGGACATTTCCTTTTCGCCTTCGGGGGTCTGGTCCACCATGGCCATGTTTGCCGACCGATGCAAAGCTTTGATGCCCAGGGTCAGGGTTTCCACCAGGGCTAAAAATCCTCGCAGCAGAGGGACGCGTCGAACCTTGCCGGTGAAAAGGGTATTTAGGGGCTCCTGAACGTGGGAAATGGCGCCGTCTTCCCGGCGGACGGCGAGGCTGAAGTGACTCCGCCCCCGAATCATTATCCCTTCGATAACGGCCTGTCCGCCGTAGGAAAACTCGGGCTGTCGTGACAACTTGTCCTCCTTGAAACCCTCAGGCCAACCCTGGAAGCAGGCCTGGCAACCAACTCCCTAAAAATGGCCAAAAGAAATGACCAAAAGCCGATACTCTAGGATTCCATATTCCGGGTGGTCTTGACAAGGGTGTTGACCCGCAATTGAGCCGGCCAGCGCGGGGAAAGTTCAAGTCAGGGCGTTTTCCCGGGACAGAAAACAGGCCGAGGGCGTTGAGTCCTCGGCCTTTCCGCCAGCTCTTTCGGGCCGGCTCTTCCGGTAACTAAGGGGATTAGCTCAGATTGTACCGTCGCCGCATTCTTTCGATGCGTCCCTGGGTGTCGACCATCCGCTGCTGACCGGTGTAGAAGGGGTGGCACTTACTGCATACCTCTACCCGCAGCGTGGGCTTGGTGGCGCCGGTTTGGAAGGTGTTTCCACAGGAGCAGGTCACCGTGGAGTTAAAAAAATGGGGATGGATTTCTGGTTTCATGATGCTTTGTTTCTGAACCTCTACTGCATTTGAGAATGACTAAATCGGGTAGACACTGACGCGACGCCTGCCCTTGGCCGCCCACTCGTACTTCACCTCTCCGTCGATCATGGCGAACAGGGTGTAATCCCGTCCCAAACCCACGTTGGTGCCGGGGTGAATCCTGGTCCCTCTTTGCCGGACCAGGATGGAGCCACCGGTTACCCGCTGGCCGCCGTATCGTTTTACGCCAAGACGCTTGGCATTGCTATCCCGACCGTTGTTGGTGCTGCCTCCGGCCTTTTTGTGGGCCATGAGTCTAACCTCCTGATTGGATGCCTTGAATCAGCAATCGGGTGTAGGTTTGGCGGTGCCCCTTCTTGCGCCGGTAGCGAGTCTTCCGCTTGTATTTGAAGACCATCAACTTGCGGTCCTTGTAATGGGACTGAACCTCAGCCGTAACCGTGGCTCCAGAAACAAGGGGAGCCCCGAAATTGACCTGGCCATCTTCGGAGACGGCCAAGACCTGGTCGAATTCGGCGACGGAGCCCACTTCCAGGGAAAGCTTTTCCACGTCAAGCACATCTCCGGGCTTGACCCGGTATTGCTTTCCGCCTGTTTTGAATATTGCGTAATCCATCATAAGGGCCAGACCTCAACCTTCTAATTCTAGGGGGTACGATTTACCCATGTCAAGATAGATATTAGTGGGCGATCGCGGAATCCAAATGGATGGATCGCCCCAGCCGGCGATCCATCCATTCGTCCAGCGCAGAGGACTTTGACAAATGTTAGGTGCGGACTTAGGATTGCTCCCTAAGACGACTGTCAGCAAACCGCTCGAATCAGCCGGAACAGAAGGGGGTTAAGACATGGAAGCCTCTGCTATCTCCCACATCGCTATTTGTGTGGCCGACCTGGACAAGTCCCTGGAGTTCTACCGGGACCTACTGGGTATGAGGGTGGAGGCCGACCGGATGCAAGATACCACTTCCGGAGGCTTGCCTTACGTATATCAGCACCAGCGAAAAACCCGCCGCCAGGTGCGGCTGGCCTATGGTACTGGAGACACCAAGCCCACCCTTACCATGACCTCCCATCCCGGTGACGATCCCGATGGCGCGCCGATAAAGCTGGACCAGATTGGTATCAGCCATCTCTCTTTTACGGTCGGCGATGTTAAGGCCCTGGCCGCGGAGCTAACCGCCAAAGGAGTTCAGCTAGCCGGCCCGATGGATGGCTTTACCAATGCCCAGGGCTAGGTCAGCAGCATCTTCGTTTATGACCCGGATGGGATCCTGGTGCAGTTCGACTCCGGCGGTGGAGCCTAAGCCCGAATTCTTCAATTCAATTCCCGCAATCAATCGCTCCGGCACTACAGAGGTGATGCAATGGATGCTACTGGGATTTCTCACATAGCGGTCTGCGTACGGGATCTAGATAAATCCCTGGCCTTCTATCGGGACATACTGGGTATGGAGGTGGTGTTCGACCAGGTTCAGGACACCACGACTGGTGGTTTGCCGCATGTCTATCAGAACGCGCGCCAGAAGCGAAGGACTGTGCATCTGAGATTCGGCAAGGATAACCACAACCCCCGGCTGGTGGTCACCAGCCATCCCAATGAGGATCCCGACGGCAATCCTATCAAGTTGGACCAGGTAGGATTGAGCCACTACTCTTTTTCGGTCCCCGACACCAAGGCGTTAATGGCCGAGCTGGCTGCCAAGGGGGTTCAACTGGCCGCCCCGCCGGAAGTCTGGACCGATGACCAGGGCAAGGTGAATAGCTTTTACGTCTACGACCCGGATGGCATACTGGTTCAGTTCGACGGCGGCGGCGGTGCCTGAGGACGCTCGCCCGGAGCCTAGAGTTTCCCCCAAAATATTGCCAAGATGAAGCGGACAGGGGTTGGCATGGCGATACAAGTAGTTCCCAACTTGGCCTGGCGATAGGGCCGGGGCGAGAAAAGCTGATGGCCGCTAGTCGGGCCGACCAACACGATAGGGACAAGCTGGAGCGGTGGCAGCGAGATTTGTCAGGCGGCGTTACCGGCGGTTTCCCCTTGCATGCGTTGTTCCTGGTTTCGGAGGATGACCGGGCCGCCCATGATGTTTTTCGGGCTTTCCGCAGCCGCTTCGAGGAGTTGGGAGCCGGATTCCAGCACCTGGTCATCTTCGGGCAGCACGGTGTATCCCAGGCCGAACAAACCCTGCTAGTGCGGCTGGGTCTCGCGGCGGATGCCATCCCCAGCCTGGTTCTACTGACCGCCTCCGATCCTCCCTTGGTTTACACTCTGCCTTTAGCGTCCGGGGACGTTGAAGCTGCAGCGAAGGACCCGCACCAGGCTTCCTGGCGTCAGGTTCTGGCGCGGGTTGAACAGGCGAAGGCAGACGCGGGAGAAGGGGAAGTTAAGGCGTTGGCTTTGGGGGATATCCCGGGGATGAGCGCCGGCATTGGGCCAAGCGAACCCGTAATCGACCTGGTAGCCGGGACACTGGGGCAGCTCAACTAGCGATGGCCTCTCTGCCCCAGCCTAGACCAGGGCTCCAACCACCATCCAGGCTCCCCAAATTATTAGCGCAACACCGGATATTCGGCTCACCCAGTGTCCGGCGGGGATTATCTTCTCGATTAGGACAAACCCAGCCAGGGCGGCGATCCACAGCAGATTCATCACCCCCAACACGAACAGTAGCGCCATCAACACCCAGCAGCAGCCCAGACAGAAGGCCCCGTGCCGCAGGCCCATGTTCAAGGCGCCTTTGGTCCCCTCTCGCCATTCAGTCATGATGAAGCCCAAGGGGGTTCGGCAGTGGCTAAGGCAGGCGTACTTTAGGGGGCTCCACTGGAAAATACCCGCTGCCAGCAAGAGCCCGCCCCCTAAAAATGGGCTGGAGCTGGCCATCATGGGGGAGAGCAGGGCCGCCGTATTGAGACCCCACTGGGCGGCGGTGGCCGCGGCGGCGAAGGCGCTCCAGACTAACAGGTAGCCCAGTAGGAAAACGCCAGTAGGCACGTAGGGTTGCTGCTGCTCCAGCCGCTTCCGGTTAATGGTGGCAAAGGTGAGGATCATGGGAGCGGCAGTGGGGACCATCATGGCGGTCATCATCACCACCCACATCAGGAACATCAGCAGGAAATCCACGCCGGTCCAGGCCCGCACCTGGGTCATGGCCAGGTTCATCCCGCCCGGCATCGACATGCCGCTCATGTCCTGCCGCATTTCCCAGGCCAGGTAGAACAGGTAGGCCCATGCCAGGGCAGCTACTGCTACCACGCCCGCCAGAACCAGGGCCCGGTCTTTCTTCAGGATTGATTCTATGGAACTGGTGGTACGCATTGCCTTTGTTAGGGTCCGCTGAAATCGAACCGTCCAATAAGGGACGATCCGCCGGCATGTTCAAAACTCAGACCAGGATCGGTCACCCTCATGACACCGGAACGTCGAATGCTAGCATCTCCGGTGTAGAACGGTACTGCTAATCCTCCGGCTTTGGGGTCCAAGGGCGGTTGCCCTTCCATAGGGTTAGGAATCCGCTCTGATGCCACCTCTAGTAAACCGGGTACCGTTATATGATGCTCGCCGTCGACCGTTTGGAAACTGATTGGGACCTGCTTAGGAGGCAGTGCATTGCCTATGAGTCCGCTCAATGCGGCGAATACGCCGCCAGCCTCTCCTGATAGAATGGCCCCCAGAGCCTGCATTTGCTCCGGGTTGGACCGGTCGTCAAGATATGCCCCAGAGTCCAGTTACCTTGGAATATGAGGCCGGGGCTACGAAGGTATAGCGCAAAATTGAGATCATTCAGCTCGATATTCCCGTAGCTTCCCTCTAGGACGCGGAAAGCAAATATCGCCTCACAGGGGAGTTCGGTGGGACCGCCGCCAAAGTTACACGGACAGGTGACGTCGCAACTACAGGCCTCCAAGATGTCGCCTTGGATTTGCCAGGAAGTAGCCGTTGTCATGGTGCGCCTCCACGTTTTTAGGAAACTGTTCAGAGTTGAGGGGAAGTGAGCAACCGGCGGCATTCCAGGAGGGGATTGAGACCTCTGGCCCGCCAGGTGCCAAAGAGGGATGCCAAGGTCATCTTGCTGTCGGTGCCCTGCCCTGAGCGGGTGCCG
>JAKZUA010000203.1:0-4712 GCA_047516825.1 Dehalococcoidia bacterium | reverse complement strand
GCCGACGCCATGGCCGTGCTCACTCCCATCTGGACCACCAAGCCGGAGACCGCCAGCCGGGTCCGACAGCGGATGGAGACGGTCATGGACTGGGCGGTCACCCAGGGCTACCGGCTGGACAACCCGGCGGGGCGCTCCCTGCTGAAAGTGCTGCCACCGGTCAAAGGGCCGAAGGAACACCGCCGGGCCTTGCCCTACGCCCAGGTGCCGGGCGCGGTGGCCCGGGTCAGGGAGTCCACCGCCGAGGCCCCGACCAAGCTGGCCTTTGAGCTCCTAGTACTGACCGCCGGCCGCTCCGGGGAGGTGCGGGAGGCCGAGTGGGGCGAGATTGACTGGGGAGCGGATACCTGGGAGATTCCCGCGGCCCGTAGCGGCAGGGCTGAGTCCCCCATGACGTCCACCGCCCTGCTCCGGCGGCCCGGTATCCCCGCCGTACCGCACGGATTCCGCTCCAGCTTTCGTGACTGGGTGATCGAGCAGACGTCAACGCCGTGGGCGGTGGCCGAGGCTGCCCTGGCCCACAACGTGGGCAACTCCACCGAGGCGGCTTACATGCGCTCCGACCTGTTCGACCAGCGCCGCGCGCTGATGAACGCTTGGGCTGACTACGTTACGAATGCGACCAGTGCTGAGGAGAACAATGGATGAACAATTTCCCAAAGAGGTCCTCGAGGCCTTGCTGAATAACGAAAATGGGATCATCCCCGAACTGGCTGATTTACCATCCTGGTGGAGGAAGATTCCTCCAGAACAGCCTTCCTCAAGAAACCCTCAGTATTCAGCCCGGGATGAGTTACTGGGTAGCTACATTAACTGGGCCCACACCAAGCAGTCGGCTAGAGACGGACTGCTTGGACTTCTGCGCGAGTTCCTAAAGCATCGCGAACCTGTCCCGGAGCTCTTGAATTGGTGGGTTCAGCAGCGATATGCTCTCGGACCGCCTGCCCCCATCCGCGGCCCACGGGAAAACGAAGACCGAAACTTCCGGGTTTATATGGGTTTCAAGATGCTGCGGAATCACGGATACTCCCGTGAAGCCGCTTTCAACCTTATCGCAGATCATCTGGTCTGCGCGCCGGAAACCGTGCGGTCCATCGTTCGCAAGTGGGAAACGGAGCGCCCATTCCGCCGGCCCCGGTAACAAATCCGGCCATTTATTCACCCTGACATCAGATAAGACAGGGCGGTACCCTTTGGTGAAACAAAACACTGAAGGGGATCACCGTGACAGCCACTCGCCCAGATGACCGCCTGCTGCGCCTTAGCGAAGTACGGACCCGTACCGCGCTCGCACGCACCACCATTTACCGCAAGATGCGCGATGGGTCTTTCCCGGAACCGCTGAAGGTCGGTGTCCGCGCCGTACGCTGGCTTGAGTCCGAGATCGACTCCTGGCTGTCCTCCCGGCCCAGGGCCTCCGGTTACACAACCGACTGAGCCCCGCGAGAGCGGCCTTGCCATAGCCGCCAAGGGGTCCCGTTGCTGCCACCTTGCTCGGCACATCGCAGAGCGCCGGGAGTGCCCGCGGGGTTCGGAACAGCCTGCTGGTTCAAGGCAACCCCGCGATATGTTAGGTCGCGCCGCAGGTTTCATCCAACGAGGTGCCGGCTTGATGGACCGACCAAACCGTCCCAGCCCAGAGGCCCCAGGTCGACCCTCTCCACTGCCCTCTGACGCCGACTGGCCCCAACTCTTGCGGCAGGCGGCACTTCGCTTCCTGGGCGAGCCCGCCAGGCGTCACCGGGGCGAATGGCGCTATCGCTCCCGCAGCGTTTTTATCGTCCACGGCTTTGAATCATAAATCTCGAAACCGACAGACCGTTGATTCCAAGGAGGAGCAACCCAAAAGGTGAAAACCATGTGTGTACCAGGTGTACCGGGCATTTCCCGTTAATTCTACGCGAGGCTGGAGCTGAAAATTTAATGGGAAAACCCTGGTACACCTAGTACATATGCTTCAACAGTTACAAAATCCACAGGTATCCGGAGGTTGGTAGGAACCATGTCCTTTTCTGAGAAGACTGCCATCTACCCACATCTGGAGAGCCGTACCAACAAAGAACAGGCCAAAACTGCCATTGCGGGTCTGGTTCCGGCTTACGTTGGTCGGTGGATTGATGAAGAGCGCAGCAGTGCTCTTTTTCACTGTTTGGGATGTGGTCAATTTGAGGCCATGCAACTCATCCCTCGAGATGATGGCAGCATTAGGGCGGAGTGCCTCAGTGATGCTGCCTGCGGCAAGGCCAAGTTGGAGAAACTGCTTCGAGAGCAATGGAACCTCGGGGTTGGGCGCCGTAAACCGGCAAGGCCAAAGGCAGGGACCCCGGAGCGAGCCGAGAGTTACTGGGAACTCAACCCAGTTGGTGATGCCTGGCGGCTGGTGGAGCACCATGGCTCCAAGCTGTTGCTGGTCAAAAAGACCGGTGAATACCATGATGTCTATGTTCTGGACGCAGACACAGGCATCTGGCATGGCAGTCCGTCAGATCTGTTCAAGCTGCACAGTGACACAGCCAAGGAGGCAGCCTTAAGGGCCGCCGCAATGCAGACGGAGGGGCGGTTGATAGCAGCCCGGTCAGCAGAAACCCAAAGATGGCTGAGGCGGACTCAGACCAGCGCCGGGGCCAAGGAGGCTGCCAAGGCTCTATCAACAGCCTACTTTCAGATGGCGGATAGAAGCCTACAGGCAGAGTTTGGCGGGATCATTGAGCCGTCCCGATTGAATGCTGACAAGCGTTACTTGGGCTGTGCCAATGGCATCCTGGACCTTGACACAGGCAACATCCTCCCTGCTGAGGAAGCCAAAGGCAAATTTATCACCCGGTCCACTGGTATTGCCTACCGACCGGATGCTCAGGACACCTACATAGACCAACTCCTTGCCCACTTGGGAGATGAGGAAAAGGACTACCTGCTGAATGCCGTGGGCTATGCAGTCCGGGGGAATCCTGGCCGGGTCTGGTATCTGTTGCTGGGGCCTACCGGGAGTGGTAAGACAACATTCCTCCGGGCTGTGGCTGCAGCTCTGGGCAAGGCAGACGCCGGTGGGTATGCTTTTGCATTGGCTGAAGGTGCTCTGGTGGTAGACAAATATAGCAACTCCAATGCCCACTCTGAGGAGTTGAAGCACTTCCCCCACGCCAGGATTGCCTATGGCTCCGAACTGCCAACCAGAGGGAGGTTCAATGAGGGTAGGCTGAAGGTCTTGACAGCTGGGGATGACCTGAGCATCCGGGGCATCCATGAAAAATCAGGCCCTGGATTACCAGCCACGGCAACCATCATCCAAGCCATCAACCCCTCTGACGAAAACAGGCTGAGTCTTCGGGACCCTGCTCTAGCAGCCCGGACCCGGATACTACCTTGGCCCAGTTTCCCGCTAGCGACGCAACAGGACGTCAACCGGCAGGAACAGGTAACCAGCAGGTCCGCCGCTGAAGCCATGTTGGCCATTCTGGTAGAGCGGGCCAAAGTTAACAGGCAACCACCTGAGCCCCCTGAGAGCGTCAAGGAGGCAGTGCAGAGGCACCGGGAAGACTCCATTGGCGCTTTGGGCCAGTGGTTTCTGGAACATGTAAAAGTCACTAATCAGCCTGAGGACGATGTGACGGTTGACGCCATATGGAAGGCAGCCCATCGTGACCTGGGCAACGCTGCAGGTGGGGATGAAGGAACCATTCAGGGGGTCAAGAGAGAAACTGCTGTGCGCCTGCTTAGGGAAGTGGTGGACAGATTGCCGCCACAGAAATCTGGCAGGGTTGGCGGAGTCAAAGTGAACATGTACAAAGGCGTTCGGCTGCTCACATCAGAAGAAGCCATGGCCGGTGCAGGGGCTACTGAGGGAGATGAAGAGCCTCCGCCTCTCCATAGCTCCCAGCCAACTCGGTCCATGAGCTCATCTGCAGACAATTTGGATACAGACATCCCAGAGGCCACCTGCATGCTCTGTGGAGGTCCACCGACAGGACCGGAGTTGAGTCATGAAGGTTACTGTGCCAAGTGCATCCTCAAGGCTGTTGGGGAGGATTTGCCTTAATGTAGGGGCACTTGAGCATGGCGCCATTGGCATTTGGAACTGCTGACGGGATCGCGGCCAAACTGCATAGGCACCACTTTCCGGTTCATGGGCACCGTTTCGGCATAGGTGTGGTTACTGCGGTAGGAGTGCTGGTTGGTGCTCCCATAGCTGGTCGACCGGTGGCCCGAAGACAGAGGTCCTGCCGGGCGAGATTGATGAGAATATGACCAGGCCTTCGAGCGGTCGTTCGCTACGGCGCCGCTTATAACGGAGAGGAGTTCAAATCCCCAGCCCCGAGAGGGGTCTGGTGTAACGGACAGCACGCTTAACCCCTATTGGCACAACTTATCCGTCAATTAACACAGGCGCCAAATAGGCCCGGGCGGGTCGAGGCAGGCGGGTTACTTTTGCATGTATCCCCCGTCAGCACCAACTTATCCGCCCGGGCTTTATATTTAGAAAAGGAGGAAACACCCATGACCTACCTGAACAAGATCCTTACCGAGCCCACCCCGCAGTCCGAACCCCTAGACGAGCGACAGGTCCCCAACAGCGCCGGCGGCCACGCCTACCCCGTGGACGACATGACCCGGCTCCGGCGGTTCCTCATCCTAGGCTCCGAGGGCGGCAGCTACTACGCCTCGGAGCGCAAGCTGACCCTAGAGAAGGCCGCGGCCGTCAAGCGGTGCATCAC
>JAKZUA010000202.1:0-7395 GCA_047516825.1 Dehalococcoidia bacterium | reverse complement strand
CTAGGTCTCTCCGGAGGTCCGCAAATCGGCGCGCCAGTCGTCCGGACTGGGGCCCCGGTCGATGATTACATCAACCACCGAGGGCAATCCCGAGTTTTGGGCCTGACGCAACGCCTCGGGCAGCTCTTTGGAGTCTCGGACCTGTACGCCAAAGGCGCCCATTCCCCGAGCCACCGCCGCGTTGTCCGTTTCCACGAACTCGGAGGCGATGCGCCGGTCTTCCGGCTGGTGCTGCCGAACCATGCCCAAGGCATTGTCGTTGAAGACCACGCAGACCATCGGTAGCTGATATTGCACGGCGGTGGACAGGGCGCTGACCGTCATCATATAACCGCCGTCGCCGGTTACGCACACGACGGGGCGGTCCGGGTAAACTATTTTCAGAGCCACCGCGGCGGGCAAGCCCCAGCCCATACCGGCGGTGCCGCCGGGACAAAAGAAAGTGTTGGCCTGCCGCGCCTGGTAGAGGTGAGCCATCCAGGTGCGGTTGTTGCCGGCGTCCAGGGAAAAAATGGTGTCCTGCGGCAGGTTTTCTTGCAAGATCGATACTAAACGTTGGGGAGTTACCGGCGAGGTGTCCAGCCCCATGGCCGGGTCCCGATAGAATTGCAGATCGGTCTTAAGCTTAGGCAGCCCGTCCGCCCACTCTTGGCGATTACCGGCGCTGCTGGAGGCCGCTTCCTGGGAGGCTTCCAGCAACTGGTTCAGGATGCTGCCGGCGTCGCCGATGAGGCCTAGCTCCACCGGGAAGGTCCAGCCGGCGTTACGGTCGTCAATGTCTATTTGAATTATGTGCTGCCGGCGAGGATCGAAAACGCTGGGCCTTTCCCGAACGGTATCCTGGGGGCTCAGCTTGGCGCCCACAATCACCACCGTGTCCGCGTCGCCCACCGCGCTGTTGGCGGCCGCCTGACCGTACATCCCCACCATGCCCACCGACAGCGGGTGAGTCTCGGCGATTGCGCTCTTTCCTTTATAGCTGGTGGCCACCGGCATGTTCCACAGCTCGGCTAGCTGCTGCAGCTGGGGGTGGGACTTGGAGAGGTGGACGCCGTTGCCCGCTACCAGCACCGGCCGCTTGGCGTTGGACAGGATCTCGATGGCGCGCTCGATATCCTGAGGCGCGCTCTGCGGCTTCGCGGTGTTTAAATATCCGGTGGTTGAATGAATGAAAGGCGGCGATTCCACATCCACCTCACCACCAATGGAGGCACTGCGCATCAAAACGCAGGCTGGACCCGGCCGGCCGCTGGTGGCATGCTTGATGGCCAGTTGGGTACCGATAACCGCCTCTTTGGGGCTGGTGGCCAGGGTGGTGTACTTGGTCATGGCCTTGAATATACTTGGCAAATCGATGCTGCCGTACTCCCCCGCGCCGGATTGATTGGCCGGATGCTGGGCAGACCCTCCATCTGAGGTATCGGTTAGCACCACCATGGGGGAGCTGCTGAGCATGGCCTCCATGATTCCGAAGCTAGCGTTGGAACCGATGAACAGCCCCTGCCCCATGACCACCGCTGGCTTTCCGGTAGCGCGCCCGTACACATCGGCCATTATCGCGGCCGTCTGCTCGTGGCGGCACAAGATGGTCTTGATCCGGTCTTCCTTGCCGTAGAGCAAACCGTAAATTTGACCGGTGCCTCCACCGGGAATACCGAATACGTACTCTATCCCCGCCTCTTCCAGGGCCTGGACTATCAGCTCGTTGGCTTGGGGCATGAGTCCTCCTTAATAGCCGGGCGGAAATAATCTTGACGAAAGTTCTAAACTTGTAAGATCCAAATCCCCCTCAGTCCCCCTTTTAAAAAGGGGGATATAGGGGGATTTACCCAAACGGCCGGCGCCTGCTGGCCTAGGGGCTCCCCGGGCTATCGTTGGGATAATAACCCCCAGGTATGTGCGGGTCAAGCTGACCCGGCTGGGAGGTCTAATACCAAGTCTGCCCAAAGGCCAAATGAAAGTCCTGATCTAGCCCGTAGGGGCACGGCATGCCGTGCCCCTACGGGCTAGATCAGGGGCATTACCTCGAACTGCGCGCTTCATTCGCATTTGGTCTAACCTTCCGGGGTATTGTTTGGGACCATTGACCCGATGAATCGCCTAGCTTAGAATCCCAGAATCTGGGGCGGCCCCGGAGGTAGTCCCCAGAAGGCGGTCTCACAAACCATTACTCCATCAAAATTTGCTTCATCAAAGGGGGAGCCAATGAGGGGAGGCGACGCAGTTATCCGAGCCCTGGAAAAAGAAGGAGTCAGCTACATATCTGGGTTTTCCGGCGGCGGGCTGGCCCCACTTTGGCGGCCCCTGAGAGAGTCCAGCAGCATTCAGGTCTTCGCCACCCGCCATGAAAGGCTGGGAGTTGAAATAGCCGATGGTTACTCGCGGGCCACCGGCAAGGTGGGAGTTGCCATGGCCGGCGTCGGACCGGGCGCCACCAATACCCTAACCGGTATCGCCAGCTGTTTCGCCGATAACGTGCCAGTGCTACTGCTAATGGGGCAGCACCCCCTGCGTAACCTGGGAAAAGAGTACCAACAGGAGGTCTCCTCCAGCATTTTCGACACTCTGGTCAAGTGGAAGGGCACCTTTACCCGGGTGGATGAAATACCGGGCATAATGCGTCGCGCCTTCACCGCACTGCGGTCGGCATCTCCCGGCCCAGTGGTCCTAGAGATGCCCCAGGACGTGCTGACCGCCGAGGCGGAAGATCAAGTGCTGAACTATGAACCGGTGGGGCCGGGCCGCAAGTCAGCGCCGGACCGGCAGGACATAGAGAAAGCCGCCGAGCTCCTGGTTCAGGCCAAATACCCCATCTTGAACGCCGGTGGTGGGGCCCTGAGCGGCGATGCAGCGGCGGAGGTCAGGGAGCTGGCCGAATTGCTGTCCCTGCCGGTGGCCACTACATTATTGGGTAAAAGTGTGTTTCCGGAGGACCATCCCCTGGCTCTGGGCCTGGGAGTGTACCCCCGCAGCCGCTATGCCACCGGGCCGGCTTTGCAGATAAATCGCCAGGCCGACCTGGTTCTGGCGGTGGGGAACTCCTACCGGCTGCCCAATGGCACCGATGGGCGGCCGATTCCTGAGGGAGTGAAGCTGATTCACATCAACGCCGACGCCGCCGACCTGAACAAGACCTACCAGGCTGACCTGCCGATTCTGGCCGACGCCAAGCTGGCCCTTCGGGACATTATCGAAGCCGTCAAGGACCGCCTCCCGTCCGGACAGCGGGGAATCAAAGACGAGGTGACCGGGGAGATCAAGCGGGCCCGGGATAAATGGTTGGGAGAGTGGCGGCCGGTATTCACCGACTCATCCTCGCCAACCAACGGTTATCGGGTGGTCTACGACTTGATGCAGGTCACGGATCGAGAAAAGACCATCGCCATTCACGACGCGGGAGGCAGCCGGGGTTACATGACCCAATTTTGGGTATCGACCAAACCGCGAAATTTTGTGGCCATGGGAGGCATGGCCCCCATGGGTTGGTCAATGGGAGCGGCCATTGGCGCCAAACTGGGCCGACCCGATCATCTGGTAGTCCATTTGCTGGGGGACGCCTCCTTTGGCATGACTGGAATGGAGTTGGAGACGGCGGTTAGGATGGGTGCGCCGACCCTTACCATAGTCATCAATAACGGCGGAATCGGTGGCGGCGTCATGGGTATGGAGCGGCCCGATGGCACGCCGCCGGCAGTTGCTCTCCTGGGTGGCAACTTCAGCCAAGTCGCCTTGGGCCTGGGCGCTTACTCGGAGAGGGTGGAGGAACCCGCGGAGATCGCTCCCGCCCTGCGCCGGGCTATCCGCAGCACCGAGGAGGGAAAGGCGGCTCTGGTGGAGGTGATGATCAAGCCCATGCGCACGCCGGACCTGCCTGACGACTGGTCACTTTAAATTTCTTCCCCAAGCCCAAAAGCCTGGAATCCCAAAACGATAAGGAGCTGTCCGATGAAAAGCGTTGAGATTGACCGGAGCAAGCGACTGAAAGAGGAGCCCGCCAAGGGACACAATCGCTGGCACCCGGACATACCGCCAATCCTGGAGATAGACCCAGGCGAAGAGGTGGTGCTGGAAACCAGGGACGCCTCCGACGGCCAGATCAAGCCGCATATGACTGTGGACGACCTGCACGGTCTGGACACCAAGGTAGCTCACCCCCTAACGGGACCCGTCTATGTTAAGGGCGCCGCCCCTGGTGACCTGCTGGAGATTGAATACCTGGACATAATTCCCCAGGCCAACGGCTGGACCAGGAACCGCCCGGGCGCGGGATTTTTGCGGGATCTGTTTCAGGACCCCTACCTGGTCCACTGGAACATCCAGGACGGATGGGCCACCTCCTCCCAACTGCCTGGTGTGCGGATTCCCAATGGCTCCTTCATGGGCACCGCGGGTATCGCTCCCTCCCCCTCGCAGCTAGAGCAGTGGACCCGACGGGAGGCGGACCTGGTGGCCCGGGGCGGCATCGCCGCTCCGCCGGATCCCGAAGACGCCGTGCCGGCGATAGACCCGGTTGCCAGCCAGGGACTGAGGACCATCCCGCCTCGGGAGAACTGCGGCAATGTGGACGCCAAACAGCTGACCAGCGGCTCCCGCCTGCTGATACCGGTAAACGTGGACGGGGCCCTCTACTCGGCGGGCGATGGCCACTTCGCCCAGGGCGATTCGGAATGTTGCATCACCGCCATCGAAATGGGAGCTACCGTGGCGGTGCGCTTCAAGCTCCACGCCGGGGAGGCCGCCCGCCATAACATCCGCTTTCCCAGATTTGCCCATCCGGGCTTTTTCGCCCCTCCCGAGTGGGCCGCGCCCCGTAACTTCATCGCCACCATGGGGATGCCGATTAGGGCGGATGGAACCCAGGAGGGGGAGGATCTTACTCTGGCGGCCCGTAACGCCCTGATCAACATGATCGAACTGCTGCAGGAGCGAGGCTGGAGCCGGGAGCAGGCTTACATAATCTGCAGCGTCGCGGTGGATTTGCGAATTAGCAATGCGGTGGACCTGCCCAACGTCACGGTCTCGGCATTTTTGCCGGAGGACATTTTCCAAAGCTAGGCCCGCGACCAACTGAAACTGTTACAAAAGGCTTAAACCACCCCTACTCTCCCTTTAGTAAGGGGAGGGACATTTTAGACACATTCAAAGGTAAAAGTAAAAGCCCCGGAGGCTGTTCACTTCAAGAGTGCCTAGCCTCCGGGGCTTCGATTTTCTCTAGGTTAGTAGGTTTCCCGTCGGGACCGCGTAGGTCACACCAGCGGCCTTGTTCCAGTTAACCAACTCTTATCGGGCTTTTTTAAGAGTTGGCGAAGAAGGTCCTGCAGTTAGCTGACGCGCTTAACCTCAAGGGTCTCGCCAGGCGCCAACGCCACTCGTCGTACATTTATACCCAACTTGAGCAGCCAGTACCCCAGGGTAGCCTTGCTAACACCCAACTCATCGGCGGTGCCGGAGAGCCCAAGCTCGTTGATCATTTCCGGAAGCAAGCTCTCCAATGGTCGCGAATGTTCCCGCTCCACCCGCTGCATCAGTTTCGTCTTTCTGGCCACGGCGGTCCTCCTAGCGACTGTTAGATTCCTGTGTTACCCCGACGCAAAGAGAGTACCACACGTTCCAACTTTTGTCAAACATCTTATAAGATATATTTTATAGTTTTTTTAAAAAACATTAGAACAAGGAGCCCTCAGCTAGGAATTTGATCGCTGGGAGGGGCGCTGATAACCTGACCTGGTGCATAATATTGAAGCCCTAATCCTTGCCATCGAGGCCATATTCCTGGGGATTATCACGGCTGCCTATGAGACTATGGGCTGGCCCGGCGTGGTTTTATTGATGGCCGTCGAAAGCGCCGGCATTCCCTTTCCCAGTGAATTGATCATGCCCCTGGCTGGTTGGTTGTTGGTGCAGGACAAAGGGGGTTCCCATGGAATGGTCTGGATGGCGGGATTTTACGGGGCGCTGGGCAATCTTCTAGGCTCCTGGGTTGCCTATTGGGTTTCCCTAACGGGCGGACGAGCACTGCTGGGAAAATACGGTAAATATGTACTCATTACCCGGGAGGAGGTTGATCGGGCCGAATCCTGGTTTAAGAAGTATGGGGATTGGGCGGTCTTCTTTTCCCGTTTACTACCGGTGGTGCGAACTTTCATCAGTATCCCGGCGGGAATAGCCAGAATGAATTTCTGGAAATTCTCCGCCTACACCTTCGCGGGCTCCTTTCCCTGGAGCCTGGGATTAGCCTATGGCGGCTTCCTCTTGGGGAAGAACTGGGAATCCTTGCGCGGGGTAATGAGGCCCTTTGACATACCAATTTTGGTTGTGATGGCGGCGGCTATAGGCTGGTTTATATTTCGGCGTGTAAAAGCCATCCGAGCGCAGGGGCAAGAAATTGAGGACTTCGGCTAGAATAGGGTATCCGCTAATGCGGTGGTCTCCCCAATGGTGGAATCGATTGGATGGGGCGATGCATAACCAGTCGTATGGAGCTTCCCGGCTCACGGCCTCGAATCTGCTAACTCCCAATGCCCGCGCTTTTAGGATGACATAATGTACGTTCCCACCCTGCGCGACGTGTACCAGGCCAGGAAAACCATCGCTGGCCTTATCCCCCGCACGCCGCTCCAGTATTCCGCCGGGCTCGGCCAATTGCTGGAAGCTGAGGTTTACCTGAAGCGAGATGATCACCTTCCCTTGGGGGCGTTCAAGAGCCGCGGCGGTATCAATATGGTAGCCAGCTTGAGCGATGAGGAGAGGCAGCGGGGGATAATTACGGCCTCAACGGGCAACCACGGGCAATCCATCGCCAGCGCCTGCCGGCACTTCGGCAGCCGGGCATTGATCGTTCTTCCGGAGCTGGCCAACCCCTTAAAAGTGGAAGCAATGCGGGCCCTGGGCGCCGAACTGCTGTTTCACGGGCGAAACTTTGACCAGGCCTGGGCTTTCGCCGAGAATCTGGCCCAGCGGGAGGGGTACCGTTCTGTGCATCCCGCCAACGAGCCACTGCTAATCGCCGGTGTGGCAACCCAGACGCTGGAAATTATCGAAGATCTGCCCGATGTGCAAGCCATCTTGGTACCGTCGGGTGGCGGCAGCCTCGCCGCCGGTACCTGCGTCGTGGCCAAAGCGGTGAATCCGTAGATCCAGATATACGCCGTTCAGTCCGAAGCGGCTCCGGCGGGATTCTTGTCCTGGAAACAAGGTCAACTGGTGGAATCCAAGATGGAAACCTTCGCCGAGGGCGTGGCGACCAGCGCGGGATATGAGCTCCCCCAATCCATCCTGCGTCAACACCTGGATGATTTCATATTGGTTGGCGACGACGACATCCGCCGGGCCATATGCTTGCTTATCCAGAAGGCTCATACGCTGGCCGAGGGGGCCGGCGCCACGGCCCTCGCC
>JAKZUA010000201.1:0-4680 GCA_047516825.1 Dehalococcoidia bacterium | reverse complement strand
ACTGGAACAAACCGGCAGTAAAGACGTCACGGAAGGCCACGCCAAAGGCCAGAAAGCCGAAGGCGCGGGTAGAGCCGACACCAGAACAGGTCGAAGCCAAGAAGGAGGTACGCCGAGCATACGACCGGAAGAGGGCACAGACCCCGGAGCGGAAGGCGCTGCAAAGCCGCATTGCCCAGGAGAAGCGCAACGAGGCCAGATCCCTAGAAACTCGGACGGAAACCCCAATTCTCCCCAAGTCGTCGTTTTCTTAGCGACGATTGTAGATGTAACAGTGGGTTCTTGAACCGTATTACAGACACTATCATGCCACATAAGACTATAATACGTCTGTCTGGCGTAGCGCAAAACCCGGCCAATGGCTTTCCGGCCAGACTTCTAGGCGCCATCTGGAGACTCAATGAAATGGCATTGCTGCCCGAGATCGGACGGATCTCATCAGTCTCTGGCGGCTCCATTTTAGCCGGCCTAATGGCTGTCCAGTGGCCGCATTTGGATTTCCGCGGAGGCGTCGCAGTCAACTTCATCGAAGAGATCTTCGGCCCGACCTGGCAATTCTGTAGTCGTAACGTCGACCGATCTGCCGTACTATTCGGGTTGGTGTCTGGAACTTGGAAACTGGAGCAAAGCTACCGAAAGCATCTAATCGGCGAATGTCAACTGCAAGACCTCCCGGACCACCCCGATTTCGTATTTAACGCGGCCCACATCGAAACGGGCCGTAACTGCACACTGTCGAAAAAGGGCCTGCACACTTGGCGTCTCGGTGACATAGAATATCCCAGCCTTGCGCTGGCGAAAGCCGTCGCCGCGTCATCAGCCTGCCCACCCTTTTTCCCAGCTGTGACGCTAGACTTGGACGCAAGCGGGTTTGTAAAGACGGAGGAGTACACCGACCTATTCCACCGGGACGATTTGAAAAGCCAGGTATCACTAACCGATGGTGGAGCCTACGACAACCTCGGGATTCATGCCATTCGTGACTGCCCAACAATACTCGTGTCCGACGGAAGTGCGCCATTACGCCCAACCCACGGCAAACGGTTTGCCAAGCAATTCAATCATCGGATAATGCGACCGATGGAAACCGCAGTGGAACAGACCAGAGCTATCAGACGGCAAGAGATCGTGGGCAAATTCCAAAGCGGCCGCAAAAGAGGAACCTTGTGGTACGCCAATACCGACATCCGCAACTACCCCATTAAGAGCCCCTTAATGATAGAGCCAATGTGGAACGACTATTTTGGTTCCGTTAGGACGCGATTGAACGCCTTTACTGATGCCGAGAAATCTAGGCTGATTAACTGGGGCTACGCAATGTGTGACCTGTCGATTAGGTCGTACTACCGACCAGAAAAAGATCCTCCAGACAGTCTGCCGTTCCCGGCATTTCCCCTCAGCGCCCACCCAGCAGATTGACATGAGCAAGAGGCCACACAGGAAACCTCGTGCGGGAGTTATTTCGACGGTAGCTATGCCTGGAGAGGATAGTCGGCACCTGCAGACACCTAGATGGGTTAGGCATCATGCGGGACGCCCAGACCGCCAAGCCCCATAGCTTCCGGACCGGGGACGGCTGGTTCGCCTACAACCTGGCTGCCAACCTGGCCCAGCCCCAGGGATACACGAACAACCAACCCCCAATCGGTAGTCAGCGCGCCCATCGCCCGGTTACACCGTGCCGGTGACAAATAGCCACGCTCCCGCCCGGTGCCCCGGCGGTCGTCTCATGCTCGTAACTCCTTTCTCACCAAGGTCTCCCAAAGGTTTCTGACGGGTTCATTGAGCGGGTCCCAGACCCTTGGTCCGGTCAGCGTCCTCCACAAAGCCGGGGTATCCGCCGCAACCGGCAAATGCCTGTGGTCTGCTGGTCATTGAGCCCACCGCCCCCTCCTGGGGGCCGCGGCGGCGTGGTCTCCACAGTCCGTGCAAAACCCCGGCGGCACCGGAGCGCCGGTTACACCCCAATGGAAGCCGCCCATCGGCACCCTACCAAATCAACTTCAATAATGGAGAAGACCTTATGCAAGAAATACCTCGCCATCCTTCCCCTGCCTGCACCCGGGACGACCAGCCCCGTTGTCAGCCGGCCTGCACCCCGACGGCATCGGCCTGGCCGACGACACTCCCATCCCCACCCCTGAGGGCTGGACGCCGCTGGGAGACATCTCCGCGGGAGACCAGGTTTTCGATCACAAGGGCCGCGTCTGCACGGTGACGGAAGTCCTCCACCGGGGAGTCGTCCCCGTCTACGAGGTGCGGTTCGACGACGGGTCTATTTTGTTCGCCGGAGGGCGCCACGAATGGATGACGACCTCGGACCTGTACCGGGAAAAAATGCGGGACGGAACCCGCTGGCTGGCACTCTGGGCCGATCCAACCCTTTGGGGGATCAGCACCAGGGATATTGGCATCAGCCTGATCCGCGATGTGGGCGGCACTCTGAAATCCAACCACTCCATTCCCCTAGGCAAAGCGCTGGAACTCCCCGAACGCGACGACCTGCCCATCGACCCCTACATGCTGGGCCTGTGGCTGGGGGACGGGGCCTCCGACGCTCCCATGGTTTACTGTCACTGGGCGGACGAGCACCACTACTTTATGCGGGCACGGGCTGCCGGGGAGAACTGGAACCTGCTGCGGAAGAAAGGGAACACCGAAACGTACAGCCTCGCTCACGGCGGGTCTCCGGTCTTCGTCTCCAGGCTGCGGATGCTGGGCGTACTGCGGTCCAAGCGCGTGCACGACCTTTACCTGCGGGCGGGCATAGAGCAGCGGTTGGCCCTGCTGCGCGGGCTGATGGACTCCGACGGCCATGTGGATGACCGTGGATGGGCCGAGTACACCTCCATCTCGGCAAAGCTGGCCCTGGGGGTGCTGGAACTAGCACTATCCCTAGGGCAGAAGGCAACTATCCACAAAGGCAAAGCGACCTTGTACGGAAGGGTCACTTCGGACAGATTCCGGATATTTTTCGCCCCGACTATCCAGGTCCAGGAACTCCCCCGGAAGGCCACGCGACTGGGGCCAGCATTGCTGTACCGGGAACAGGCTACGTTCCCGAGGGCTTGCCAGCGCTATATCAAATCCGTCACTCCCGCCGGATGCTGGCCCACCACCCAGGTCGCGGTCGATTCTCCCTTCCGCCTGCTCCTGGCGGGACGGGCGATGATCCCCCCACTCACTCGGTAGCGACACCGATGGGCGGCAGTCGGGGAAAGGGGCCGCGGGTTCCACCGCGGGCAGTACACTCGATGCCCCCCGGAAGCAGGCAGGGTTTAGCCCACCAGGCCCCGCAGGAGCGGACACTGGCCTTTATGGCACTCACCAACCCCCAGTATGTCGATTTCCAAGGTCATTGACCCACCCTGGGGGCGCGGTGATTTTCAGTAATCTTGGAAGAGGCGGATGACGGGGAACGAATGATGGATCCCAGACTGACGCACAACCCGGGACGGTCCAAAAAGTAAGGGCGAGTCCCAAAAGACCCACCCTCAAAGCACCCGCCCGCAGCCCTTCGGCCGCGGGCCTCAGCAGCCCGGTGAAAAACTATTACGCAGACTCCTCCTCCTCAGCATCCTCACCATCAGCCTGCTCCTCACCACCACCACCAGCCTCCTCCCCATCTTCCGAGTCCTGCACCTCTTCGGCATCATCGGGCTCGGGGTTTTCTGGAACGGTCACATCGGACATATCGGACATAGAGCTTCCTCCCTCAGTATAAATTTTCGCCCTCGCAGCGGGGACGGATTTTATCATAACATCCCGAAGGGAGTGCAACATTTGTCAAAAACGAACACCCAACAATCAGGAAAACCTCCGGGAAAACCCCTGCCCCCCATCAGCAAAACCCCTGCCCCCCATCAGCAATCCACCAGCTGCACCAGGGAATCAATATCGTTATCCGGCACATTCCGCAGCTCCGGCGGGATGCAGCCGCTGAAGCGGTTACCCGCCACCCGGATGACATCCAGACCGTATCCGGCCAACTCCAGCGGTATCACACCGGAAAAAGAATTATCCGAGAGCCCCAGGGAGGTCAGCATATTCAAACCATCCAGCTTGTCGGTCAGAACGCCGGTCAGATCGTTCCGGTCCAACCGGAGATGCTGCAGGCGACTCAGGGTAGTCAGGTCAGGAAGATAGCCCTCCAGCCGGTAATCCCGGAGATCCAACGTCTGAAGATCATGGAGCTTGGTCATAGACGACGGAATATTCCCCTGGAGTCCGTTGTTCCGGAGCTCCAGGGTACGCAGACTGAAGAGTTTCCCGAAAGACCGAGGAATTCTGCCCCCCAACCCCGCATCGTTCAGGACCACGCCGTAAACCCTCCCCGGCGAGCCGGCAAGCTCAACACCAGTCCAATCCTGAACGGGAACATCTTCAGCCCAATTTAAACGCGGGCTCCCGAAGGCCTGATCCGCCAGCTCAAGCAGAATCTGGCAGTCACTCAACAGCCCATGACCCGACGGCACTCCCCCCTCCGGCACGTTGCAGTAGAACCCCGCCGCCGCCGGGCTCGGGGGCGGGAGATTCATATTAACCGGGATTCCCCAGATCAAACCACCTTTCCTGGATATAGCTCCCGCGGGGATACCGCCAAATATAATCCCGCATTCCAAGGGCGTCAAATGCGGTCTGATGCGGCCTGATTCACTCAAAGTCCCCGCTTTCATAGGG
>JAKZUA010000200.1:0-6245 GCA_047516825.1 Dehalococcoidia bacterium | reverse complement strand
CCAGCAGAGTTTCGCGACTCGCCGCGTTCAGGTCTAGTTCAGTGTCCACCTCCCTGGTATGCCACAACTCCCCCGGCCATGCCAGCGTTTTTCCAACGGCTTTGAGCCAATTCACCTCATCAAGTCTGAACAGTTACCACTACATTGGGGGCGACGCCCGGGGGTCCCATGTGATGCCCCTGATGCCGGTGCCCATCAACACTGCGGTGACCGGCATGTATTGCTTGCCCCTGGTTTCTTGCTTGGGCTTCTCCCTCAGCAGAGAGGGCAAGTTCTCTGATTCGGTGCTCGATTTCTTCGACAACCCGGCCTGGGACCACGTCAGGATGCTGGCCCAAAGAAAGGCCATAGAAATGCGCTCTCAGGGATGGTCGGGGGCTGCCATGCTGCCCTATGGAGAGCTGGAATACTCTGGCTTCCGCCAGAGCATTGGCGATTTGGTGGAACGATTTACCTTCCGGTATGGCAATGGAGCCCATCCCGCGGTCCCGGAGGCAGCCGCCACCGCCGACGACTAGAGATATAACACATCGCCCCACCGGAAATCTCCGGAAATGGTAAAGGCCCCGCGGCTTCCAAACTGCGGGGCCCTTGGTTTAACCGGGCTAGGGTTGAACCCGCCTTAGTTGGCAGGAGAAATTAGCTCTTGATCACGCCGTGCCGCTGGAAAATCCGCGCCAGCTCGGCAATGCCATCGGAGTTGGTCTGGGCAGTGGGATGCCCGAAGCATAGCCTGGCGAAATTAGCTCCCTGCTCCGACGGCGAGAACATTGTCCCATTGTAATAACCCACCCCCTCATCGAAAGCCTGGTCTTGCAGCGCCGCCAGGTCGGTCCCTTCCGGTAATTCTAACCAGATGTACAGCCCGCCCTCCGGCTTGCTCCAGTTGGCGGAGTCACCAAAGTTCTCTCCCAACGACGCCAGCATGGCGTCGCGCTTGACCCGCAGAGTCTGGTTCTGCTCATCGATATGCTCGTACATATGGTGTTTCAGATACTCTTCCACGGCGAGAGCGGCGAACTGGTTAACGCCGCCCCCTCCCTTGAAGCTCATCGCCCGCTGCCGCACCGATTCCGGAGCGACCAGGTACCCCATGCGTATCCCTGGCGCGATAATCTTGGAGAAGGAGCCGACGTAAAGCACCTGTCCGGTGTCGTCGAGGGAATGGAAGAAGGTGACGCCATCCCCTTCAAATCTCAGGTCAACGTAGCAATCGTCTTCAAGAACCGGGACCCCATATTCTCGGGTTAGGTCCAGAACCCTCCTTCGGCGCTCCAGGCTCATGGTCCAGCCCATGGGGTTTTGGAAGCTGGGTATGGTATAGAGATATTTGACTTGCTTGCCCTGCCCGCGCAACCTTTTCAGGGTGTCCTCCAGGTCCTCGATGACCAGGCCCTGCTCGTCGCACCGGATTCCGACCACATCGGCGCCGAATAACCGCATCTGGCGCAGGGTTCCCAGGTACACGAACTCTTCTGTCAGCACCACATCTCCCGGGTCGGTAAGGGCCTTGATCAGCATCGCCAGGGCTTCGCCCGAGCCGGAGGTCAGGACGACATCGTCAATGGAAACTTGCATATCGCGGTCTCTAGCAAGCTTTTCCACAATCAGCTGCCGCAAGGAGGGCAGGCCGGCGGCAACTGGATATAATGCCAAGTCGCGCCCTTCTCGGTCCAAAGCCACTTTGAGGGCCTCGACCAATCCGTCCAAAGGCAGGGTTTCCGGGGCCGGATAGGCCACCGCGAAATCGTATTTGGCGTGGCGGTTGCCCCCTCGGGTGGATACCGGCGCGTCCTTGGCAAATAGCGCTTCGTAGTCAAAGAGTTGAGAGTTCGCCATTGCTATAGACCTCCTGGAAAGCTGATGGCCGACCGACTTGATTGCTGGCCGGTTTTATGGGAAGAGAAAACGTTTGGGGAATACTCCGGTAGTTTAACGGCGACTACCTACCTTGGCAAGGAATAGCAGACGGGGGAGCGCCGGCTGCTGTGGGGAAATCTCCGAGGTTAATCAGCGGTGCTCAACCGGCGATTTATTCCGCCAGCCTTAACCCCAGCTCGCTTAGCTGCGCGGCATCGACTCGCGATGGAGCATCGAAGAGCAAGTCTGAGCCGCTCTGGGTTTTGGGGAAAGCGATGACGTCTCGGATCGAGCCGGCCCCGGTCAGAATCGCCACCAGGCGGTCTATTCCGGGAGCGATCCCACCGTGGGGGGGAGCCCCGTATTCGAAGGCCTCCAGCAGGTGGCCAAATCTCTCCTCGACCTGTTGGCTGGTATGGCCCAGAATCTGGAATATGCGTTCTTGTAATTCCCGCTGATGGATTCTAATGCTGCCACTGGCCAGCTCGGCGCCATTACAAATCAGGTCGTAGGCCTGGGAGTTGATGCTGCCCAGGTCATCGCCATCCAGCAGGTCTAGCTGGCCCTCTGCGGGAGCGGTGAAGGGATGGTGAGTGGAGTCCCACCGCTTCTGCTCCTCGGACCACTCAAAAAGAGGGAAGTCCGTTACGAAGCCGAAGGCCAGGAGGTTGGGGTCGGCCAAACCCAGTTGCTGGCCCAGGTGGTTTCTCATGGCGCTTAGCCACAGGTTGACCTGCCGCGGTGGACCGGCCATTAGCAGGACCAGGTCTCCGGTTCGGGCTCCCACGCGTTCCGCCAGGCGCAGCGTCCAATCCAGAGGCATGCGCAGCCCCGGAGAGAGGAGAGCCTGGTCTTCCGTCAGGTCCGACAGCGGACCGCTGCCCTGTAATCGCAGGTGGCTCATGCCTCCGGCGCCAAAGCCTTTCGCGGTCTCTTCCAGCCGGCGTATGTCGGACCCGCTGTAATGGGCCTGACCCGGCACCGTGAAACCCTTGATGATGCCGCCTTGCTGGATGGTGGACAAAAATACTCGAAACTCTGTTTCGCCGGCCAGGCCGGTTACATCAGACATCTCCAGTCCAAACCGCAAATCCGGCTTGTCGCTGCCAAAGCGGGATAGAGCCTCCTGGTAGGTAAGGCGGGGGAAGGGCTTAATCAGCAATTTGTCCGGAGTAATGGCTTCAATCATTCCGGTATAGAGCTCTTCGGTCAGCTGAAGGATTTCCGCCTCGGTCACGAAGCTCATCTCCAGGTCCAGCTGGGTGAACTCTGGCTGACGATCCGCCCGCAAGTCTTCATCCCGGAAGCATCGAGCGATCTGGAAATACCGCTCAATTCCGGCCACCATTAGCAGCTGCTTCAGCTGTTGCGGCGACTGCGGCAGGGCGTAAAAACTCCCCTTTTGGAGACGGCTGGGCACGAGGAAATCCCTGGCCCCTTCCGGCGTGCTCTTGATCAAGATGGGCGTCTCGATTTCCAGGAACTCCCTGGCATCGAGGAAGTCGCGGATGTATTTCACCACCCGGTGGCGCAGGATCAATGTGCGTTGCATTATCGGACGGCGCAAATCCAGATAGCGGTATTTCAGGCGCAATCCCTCATCGGCCTCCACGTCATCGGTGATGTAAAAGGGCGGGGTCAGCGAGGAGTTAAGAACCTGGACCCGGTCTACCATTACTTCCACTGCGCCGGTGGGCATGCCCGGATTTTCCGAGCCGGCGGGACGTCGGGACACCGTCCCCTCCACTTGGATGACCCACTCGTTCCGGACCTGGTCGGCCAGCTTGTAGGCTTCGGGAGCCAACTCCGGGTTGAACACAACCTGAACCACACCCGAGCGGTCCCGCAAGTCGATGAAGATGATCCCGCCGTGGTCCCGCCGGCGGCCCACCCAGCCGGCCAGGGTTTGCTGGGTGTCGACCTGTTCTACCCGGAGGTCGCCGCAATTCGTGCTTTTCAGTTTAATTATCTCCTTGGGCACTGACGTGGGGTTGAATGGGGTTACTGGTCCTAGACGAAAGTTCTAAACTTGGGAGATCCAAATCCCCCTCAGTCCCCCTATTTGAAAGGGGGATTATCCCAAAACGCGCTGCCTCCGACCGGGTTTAGCTCTTGATTCAAGGCTCAGCAAACAATCTCTTACAAGCCAGGAAACCGGTCCAGGATATTTTCGAAGGGGCTGACCTGGCCGCCACTCCCGCCCTCGACGGTGGCCTGCAGGGAAGCCGGATCACCGACGGGAGGTAGGCAAACCGTGTCGAGGCAAACGTGGGCCTGGGCCTTCCCCGCATAATCGGCGCTGAGCAAAGGCTTGACCACCAGATGGGGCGAGGTAACTCGCGCCGCCGCCCCCAGCAGATTTTGGGTGGCGGCATCCTCCGGCCGACCTTCTACGGTAATCTCCACCGCTGCATTGAGGTATTGGTCCACTGCCAGGGCGTAGGCGGCGGCGAATTCTCCATAGTTCCGGTTGGCTTCGACGTAAGCGCTTAGCGCGCGCTGGGCCAGCTGGCGGTACTCATCTTTGAGCGTCGCCTGATGCAACTTCAGCAGGCCTTCGACTGCCAAAACATTCTCGGGCAAGGGCTTTTCCCGCAGCTTGAGATAGCCGGTGGCCGTCTCATCCTTCTCCGTGTCAAAAAAGCCGCCCGAAGACGCGTCGCCGAAACGCTCTATCATTTGCCGGGCGATCCCCTCGGCCGTGGACAGGTAATCGCCCCGATCCGGGTCCCAGTTGTGGGCGTCCATCAGGCCATTGAGCAGAGATGCCCAATCGGTGAGCAACTGCTGTCGGGGTTCCGGTGGCGGCCATTCGCTGGAATAGGCGTGGCTCAACTCCCCGGTTCGCGCTCCTTCCGCCAGAGCGTTGAGAACATGGCAGGCGATGGGAATCAGCTCGGGCCGGGACAGGACCCAGGAGGCCTCCAGCAGCAGAGATACGGCCTGGGCGCTCCAGTTGGCGTAGCAGAAGGGGTCCACCGACGGGACGGCCTGGCCCCCTCTGGCCGCTTCCGGCAGGGCGAAGTAGCTGGAGTGAGCTCCCTGGCTACCCCGAAAACCCGCTGCCTCAGAATCATATAAGCTGTTCAAGATGTAATCGACGGTGTCCGCGGCCGCCCGACGGTAGGAGTCCTGGTCCAGGAGCAACCAGGCTTCCAGATAAACCCTGGCCAATCCCACATTGTCCTCCAGCATCTTCTCGTGCTGCGCCTCGGTCCAGTCGGACTGAGCACAATACCGGAAGAATCCACCATCTACCGGGTCCAACAGCTCTCCCCCCAAGATTCCATCCAGACTTTTCTCCAGCATCACCCGGTAAAACTTTTCGCCGGTGGTCCGAAACAGATGCAGCAGCAATCGTAAGACGGGAACGCCGGGAAATTTGGGCTCTTCGCCAAAGCCCCCATTCGCCGGGTCGTATACGCCGGCGGACCGGCGGGCGATACGCTGTACCTGTATTGGGTCCACCTCCGCTCCGGCGCTGATTTTGGCGACTTCATCCTGACGCTGGCGAAATAGATTGTTGGCCTGCTCGTATAGCTGGGGCTTCTGCTCCTGGTAGGCCCGCTGCACTTCCAGTAGCATGGCCAAGAGCTGGTCCGCCGGCAGATAGGTAGCTCCGGCGACGATGCCGCCATGACCGGTCAGAAAGGCGGTAGTAGGCCATCCCCCGACATTGTATCTGGCGTTGATCTCCGGTCGATGGTCGTTATCAACCCGAACCGGCACAAAGTTCTGGCTGATGAATTCGATTACCGCTGGGTCCTGGAAGGTGGTCTCCTCCATAACCCGGCACCAATAGCACCAAACCGCGCCGATGGATAGAAGCACCGGCTGGTTTCGCTGCCGCGCTAATTCAAAGGGAGCCGGCCCCCAGGGGAGCCAGCCTATCTGCTGCGCGGGCTGCGAGCCGGTGGGTTCTCCCTCAACGCGCAAGCTCATTCTACCGCTCTCTGGCCAGGGTTTTCCGGAGGGTCTTTCCGGAGGGTCTTTAGGGATTCAAGGGTGGCGGGATTGGCTACCGGGACTTTCCTAATTGCTGGATTACGTTAGCATAGCGATATCGGATTTTCAACAAAGATTGATGGTCTCGCCGATATCCGCAAATGTTAGCGAACGAGGACTAACCCCCCAGCGATCGCTCCGTCCTTCTTCCGGCGTTCTCCGGCGTTCTCCGGCGTTCCATAGAGCGCCGAGGCCGAATCCAACTCCGGGCGAAAAACGTAAACTTAATTACCCATTAACCCGAATTCCTCGCCCGGTCCGGTTTTCAAGACCCGATAGGGCTCGGTGCCAATGAAACTGTACCGGCCGATACGCTCTCCGCCGGCCACGCTTTCCAGCAGGAAGGAGTAGGGCGGACGGGCCACCTTCAGGTAGGCGGA
>JAKZUA010000199.1:0-3817 GCA_047516825.1 Dehalococcoidia bacterium | reverse complement strand
GCGGGCTAGCTCACCGTAAGGATGAAGTGAAACGTCGCTGCCGAACCCGGTTACAGGCCCGAGCCGATGCTTTGATCTTTACACCTGCCGTGCCTTTGCCATCACTGCCCAATGTAGTTCCCACCTTGGCTTTGGTTTAGTTTTTACCTTATTGGGCCTCTTCCCCAGGGAGAGCCGCGGGAAGATCGGCTGCCTCTTGGGCTAGCCGGCCATCTCTTCCTCCTCTTCTCCGCCCTCTACTATCGCCGGAATCTTGGCCTGAAGGCTATCCCCATTTAGGCTATCCCCATTTACCTGAAGGCTATCCCCATTTAATTGAACGGACTTCATGTTCAGCGTCTCACTGGGAGGAGCCATTTCGAGACTGGGCTGGGGATTGAAAAATGATTGATGGGGAGCCGGCTCTATCGCCTGGTAAGCCGCGTTGTTGAGAAGCTGAGCATCCTGCCCAATCTGGGCCGCCACCTCCTGAAGTTGTAGCACTCGCCCCTCGATTTCAGCAGCAGCGGACTCGCTCCTCTTGGAAAGCTTGGTTAACGCACCGTACATCTGGTTAACACTATTTTCGATTTCGCCCACCGTCACCTCAGTCTTACGGAACAGGCGGTTAGCCAGAAGGAAATAGACCACGGAGAGACCAATTGCGACAGTGGCGATAATTACCGAAGCACCGGCCGCGATCAGGGTAAAAACTTCCGATAGAGAGAGTCCTTCCATAATTACCGCTCCTGATCCGATTCGAGGTTGCCTGCTCCAGATTGGCAGAGAAGCCCAGAGGTACTCGTTTACCTTCTAGGACTTGGTTGGTTCAACAACAGAAATGATCCCTTGGCAAGAATTTGTTCTAACATAGAGCCCGCCCCGGTCTCGTGGCGGATCATGATTTGTCGCTTCCCCCAAACCCCGGAACATCGCCCCGGAGCCAATTCGGTCGGTTCGGCAGGCCCAGCCTGTTCACCTACCAGACGCTATGACCTGTCCCGAGCAGGCCAACCTTGGGGGCATCAGAAGGTATGTTATAGGAAATGGGAGGGTATACAGGTTAAGGGCCATCCCCTGAAAGTAACTTTTCGGAGAAAAAACGGTGAACATTGACCCATGCGCAGGCAAGATCCGCCGGGGAAAAGGAGATGTTCGTTCTAGTTTTTGCTGGGGCTCGGCCTGTGGAACTTATACCATCTCTATATGAAGAGTACGGGTTTTGGGCATCGTAGGGGCGCACGGCCGTGCGCCCCTACGGAATCACCCAGGATTTTCACGCGACTTTTAAGCGAACTTGGTATTGGTTTGAAATCGACCCATTCGAAAGAGGCCGAGGTCGTGGCGGCTACTGGCCTGCGGGACCAGGTCGGACATTATCTCCCCCACCACGCTGCTAACAATAAAGCTAACACCGGAGCTAACGCGGGAAGGCCTCCCTTACTCCGCCGTCTACCGGCATCATGGCTCCGGTGGTTTTAGCGGACCGGCCGGAGGCCAGGAATAGTACTGCCTCGGCCACGTCTTCGGCGTAGACCTGGGTTTTTAGCAGATTTCTCTGCTGATAAAACTCCTCAAGTTCCTCCACCGGTACACCGTGGGCGTTGGCTCGCTCCTGCCGGATCTCCTCGGACCAGAGACGGGAACCCTGGAAGATGGCGTCCGGGTTGACCACGTTGGACCGAATACCGAACTGGCCATTTTCAATGGCGATGACCCTGGCCAGCTGGACTTCCGCCGCCTTGGACACGCTGTAGGCGCCAAAATCGGCCCCCGGCGCTGGAACGTTTTTGGTGCCGATGAACACCAGGCTCCCACCGGTACCCTGCTCTTTCATTAACCTTATCGCTTCCGCCGCCACCAGGAAGTGCCCGGTGGTGTTGATGTCCAGAGCCCGCTGCCAATCGCCCGGACTGAGGCTGTCGATGGCCCCCACCGGGGCGATACCGGCATTGGAAACCAGAATGTCCAGCCCGCCATAGGCGCGGCGCACTTCCTGGAAAGCCTCGGACACCTGCTGCTCGGCGGCCACGTCCATCGGAAAGGCCACAGCTCGGCCCGGTCCATTGGCAGCGATTATATCCGCGGCTACGTTCCGGCAGCCCTCGGCATCCACATCGGTGACCGCAACATGGGCTCCCTCCGCCGCCAGCCTGAAGGCTATCGCCTTGCCGATGCCATTGGCAGCGCCGGTGACCAGCGCCACCCGGCGGGCCAGCTCCTTTTCCGGCGGAGCCAGAGTTAGCTTATACAGCTCCAGGGGCCAATACTCGGCGTCATAGGCGTCCTGGGCGGTGAGGGAAGTGTAGTCGCCAACCGCCTGGGCCGATCCGATGACGTTGATGGTGTGGTGGTAGATGTCCGCGGTTATCTGCGCCGCCAAGGCGTCCTTGCCGGTGGTCCACATGCCTACGCCGGGTAGTAGCACCACCCGAGGATAGGGGTCCAGCATCGGGTGTTCATCGGAAGTTTGGGTCCGGTACCACTGGCTATATTCGTCCACATATCGGGTTATGCCGTCCCGCAAAGCCTGGAAAACCGTCTGGGCGTTGGCCGGGTCGGAGACCTCCAGCCAGAGGGGCTTGCGCTTAGTGTGGATCAGATGGTCCGGGGTGGCCGGCCCGATGGCGCTCAGTCGCTGGGCGTGCTCGCTGCCGATAAACTCCAGCACCTCGGTTGAGTCGTCGAAGCGCAGCACCATGGGCCGGTTCTGGCTAACCAGACCCCTCAGCGTGGGCGCCACCGTGGCCGCCGACCGGCGCCGCTGACTGGAGTCTAGAGGCTGTTGGAGCGGGCCACCGAAGACTTTTTTATTGCCGGAGGATATGTAATCCTCGGCTTTGCTGACCAGGTCGATGTGCTGGTCGTAGGCGGATTTGGTGTCGTCTCCCCAGGTAAACAGCCCGTGATTTACCAGCACTACTCCCCTGATGCTGGGGGTTCGCTCTAACGCCAGACCCACAAGTTGCGACAGCTTGAACCCGGGGCGCAGGTACTCAACGACGGCTACCTCGTTGCCATAAACGCTTTTCAAGACCGCTTCGGCATCCTGGTTGTTGGTCAACGCGACCACGGCGTCGGCATGGGAGTGGGCGACACTCATGTAGGGCAGGAAGGCGTGTAGCAAGGTTTCGATGGAAGGCCGGGGGGAACCCGGGTCCATTAGGCAGCTTTCCAGGTAGGCCACCATATCCTCGTCGCTCATGCTTTCCCGCTGGAACAAGGGGAGGATGTCATCCAGGTTCAGGCGGGGAAACTGGCGGCGCACCATGGACTTCAGGTCCGAGCCCGAGCCCTTGATCCACATGGCCGGAACATCCCGGTCCCGGAAGTCTCGCTCGGTTACCTTGATGGAGGTGTTTCCTCCGCCCCACAGCACCAGCGAAGGGTCCTCCCCAATCAGGCGGCTCATGTAAACCAGCTTATCCAGTTCATCCATTTCCCGAATTTGGCTGTCATCCCAGCGGTTACGCATGGCGGTGGATCCTTTTTATGGAATAGGGCTCGGCCGGTGAAAGAAACCTGGCGCCCGTAATTCTCGATCGTTGACGAAAGTTCTAAACTTGTAAGATCCAAATCCCCCTATATCCCCCTTTTAAAAAGGGGGATATAGGGGGATTTCCACAAACTATGGCTCCTCTGACCGTGTTCAGCAGTAAATTCAAGGCCTTTAAAGCCCGGCGGCCTTGGCGGACTCGCGCATGGATTCCAAATACTCGTTACTGGAGGACTGGAGCAGCCTGCTGACATTGCTATGGAAGTACTGAACTCCCAGGTCGAGGAACTTGGGCACCAATGAGTCGGGACAGCTGCAGCCGGCGATGCGCCCGGCATCTGT
>JAKZUA010000198.1:0-15969 GCA_047516825.1 Dehalococcoidia bacterium | reverse complement strand
GATTACTCCTGTTGGGCCCGAAAGCCTCCGGGCGATCATTTTCGACCGACGAAATAGAGCTCCTGAAACAGGTCGGCGCATCAGCCGCCGCCGCGATTGAGAAGGCACTGTTGTACAAGGAGGTACGGCTCCAGCTGGAGGAGTTGAAGGAAACTCAAGCCCAGCTGTCGCGGTCGGGCATACTCGCCTCGGTAGGCACTCTGGCGGCCGGAGTCGCCCACGAAGTCAACAATCCCAATTTTGCCATCGCCGGCATGACCGAGCTGCTGCTATCCAGCCCGGAAAGCCACTTGAAAACTGCCGAAGCGTTGCGGTATGTGACAATTATCTCCGAGATGTCCGACCGCATCGCCCGGGTAGTCCAGGGCATGTTGGTTTACTCCCGAAACGAGCAGACTGCCACGCTGGTGGACTTGAATCAGGTTGCCGACAATACTCTTAGGCTGGTAGCCTACCGTTTGGAAGGCCGGGGCATTGGAGTACGTAGAGCTTTTCATCCCAACCTGATTTCCACCCGGGCCGTGCCGAATCAGCTTCAGCAGGCCCTTATGAACCTGGTGCTCAACGCGGTCGATGCCATGGAACCGGGCCAGACATTAACCCTGAGTACTGGCACGGCGGCCGGTCGGGCCTGGATCTCCTGCGCCGATACCGGCAGAGGGATTTCTCGGGAAAACCTGGACCGGATCTTTGACGCTTTCTTCACCACCAAGCCGGCTGGCAAAGGAACCGGGTTGGGTTTGCACATAACCCACAAGATTGTTCAAGATAGCGGCGGCGAGATCCAGGTGCAAAGCCAGGAGGGCGAAGGGAGCACTTTCACTATCTTTCTTCCGGCAGCGGATGCCAACCCATTAGATACCACCGAAGAATCCGGTCTGCCTCCAGCCGTTTCCCCCCAGCAGGAATTGGAACCTTCGGCGGCAGATTAGACCCTAACCGGCCCAATCTTCCCAAACTTTAACCCTTGATAAACCAACCTCTGCCCCCTATAGCCAGGGGTCGGGCACCCGGTTATAATGCTCGGCGGACTTGGAAATGGCGGTCCAATCCGGCGCGGTCAGACCCCCTATTTTTGCTTCAATCCGCGGTTGATATAGATGTTCGGAGGTGATAGGCTGTCACCAAAATTCACCTCCGCCAATCCTTCTTTTCGGTAGGTCGAAGATAATGACCAAGCTGCTGCTGGTGGATGATGAGCCCACGGTCTTGGAGTTCTTGGAGCAATTATTTGGCGACGCCGGCTATCAAACCATTACCGCCTCGGACGGCGTAGTTGGACTCCGCGAATTTTTTGTGGTGCGCCCGGACCTGGCCATCGTGGACCTGATGATGCCCAACATGGACGGGTTTGAGCTGTGCCGCCGCATTAGGGAGATTTCCCGAATCCCATTGATTGTGCTGACCGGATTGGACCAAACGGGTGAAAAGGTGCAGGCCTTCAACGCCGGCGCCGACGATTATGTAACCAAGCCGGTAAGCGGCCGCGAGCTGGTGGCCCGGGTAGAGGCCTGCCTGCGACGCTCCCAGTGGCCCCCTGTTGTCGACGATTCCTTGGTTTACTCCGATCCCCTGCTAATGGTGTACCATAGCCGGCGTGAAGTTTACGTCGGTGGAGAGTCCAGAGAACTTACGCCCATAGAGTATTCTCTGCTATCCCTGTTAGTAGAAAGGCCGGGCGAAGCCCTTTCGCTGGAATATTTGCTCACCACTGTATGGGGCAAGGAGTACGACACCTTCGACCTGGTGAAATGGCATATCAGCAACCTGAGAAAGAAGTTGACCAGCGGATGGGTCGGGGCTGAAAACGATGAGGCAGCATCTCCCATCATTACCGTTCGGGGGTATGGTTACCGCTACCAGCGGCCACCGGAATAGTATCCAGTAGCCATCTGGGGTGAGGCTGGGGCCAGAAGAGGGTAAGGGCTGCTCTGTGACAGCCCTTTCTACCGGAAAGTTCCCCGGAACCTATTTCCGGCGCGAACCAGCCCTCTGTCCCTTCAATTTGCCCCTCAGAACCCTTCACCCGGGAGACCCTTCGTAGACCACCACCACAGCCACGCTGCTGGGCTCGATGGGCATCACCAAATTATTTGGCAGCTCCACCGCGATATCAATGCTGTAGCTCACTACCCCCCTTTCCGTGCGCAGGTTCTCTCCAACAGTAGTAACCACGCCGAACAGCTCCGTGCCCGGAAGCGCGCCTATTTGCAATCGGGCCAGAGCCTGCACGTGGACGAAGGGCAGGTCTATGGCATCCACCAATCCTGCCACTTCAACCTGCCTGGGGTCAATGATCTCCATCACCCGGGATTCATCATCCACCGGATCGTCCATTTCCAAGTTGACCAGAGACACTCTTCCGTCGAAGGGGGCGCGCAGGGTAGAGCCAAGGAGATCTTCCAGAGCGTCGTCAACCTTGGCCAGAGCGGCGGCTACTTCCGCCGTTTTCAAAGCTACCTGAAAGGGGTCCGGGCCATCTGTTAAATCGATAAACGCCTCTCGCTTCTGGGCGGCATCCTTTTGTCGCAGCTCCAACTCCGCCTGATCCGGACCAGCCATTTCCTCCTCCAAGTCGGCTTTGGCCTGCTCCAGCTTGGCGCGAGCCGCTGCCACGACAGCTTCTAACTCGACCAGCACCAGAGGGTCCGGACCCGCCATCTCATCCTCCAGGTCGGCGTCGGCCTGCTCCAGCTTGGCGCGAGCCGTGTCCACCGCGGCCTGCCTTTTTTCCAGTTCCAGTTGCTGGTCAGAGAAATCTCTCACTTCAGCGACTTTGTCTCCCGCCTCTTGGAGAGCATATTGGGCGGCATCAACAGCCGCCTCCCGGGCTTGAAGTAACAGGATGCGGTTGCCTTCCAGCTCCCTAAGCTCGATCTCACTCTGGATTTGGTCAGTTTTGGCCACCTGGACAGCGGTCTGCAGACGGCGGATTTCTCTCACTACCTTGTTCTCTTCCGCGTCCTCATCTGGGTCAAAGGTTTTGGTGGTACCCAGAGGACGAATGAAAGCCGTCAGCGCGTCCTCGGCTGCCTCCACGGCTTTTTTGGCGTCACCCACCGCCAGCCGGGCATCGGCCAAATCTTCTTGATAATCCTGATCGAATTCCGTCAGGGACTCCTTCGCATCATCCAAAGCAGTATCCGCAGTGGCCCGGGCCTTCACCGCGTCGGCCACATCCTGGTCCCGGTCCCGTCCATGATATCCCAACTGTTCCAAGGCATCGTCCAAGCTCAGCTTGGCGGCAACTTTAGCGGTCAAGGCACCGGCCAGCGTTTGGTTCGAGTCCCTTTGAAAGTCTTCCAGCTTTTCCTGGGCCGCATCCAGCGCCACTTCCTGCTCAGCTTTGACCTTCCCAGCCCCGGCCAGGTCCTGGTGGTAATCTCGCTGGAAATCGGCCAGCTTCTCCTCCGCGTCCTCCTTGGCCTTTCCAGCCTTGGCTATTTTTTGCTCGAACTCCGCCTTCTCTAGCAGCGTGCCGGCAAACTCTTCCCTGGCCTGCTCCAGGGCATCTTTGGCCTGGTCAAGGTCCAACTCGGCCTGGGCCAGCGCCTTTTCCAATCCGGAAACGGTGATCCGGTCCAGCCGGGCCAGCACCTGACCTTCCCTAACCCGATCTCCTTCCTCCACCAGAATTTCCCCAACATCGCCGCTGGTTTTGAAGGTTAACTCGGCGCGTTGGGGAAACACCAAACGACCCCTTACCGCCACTTCCCGATGGATTGATTCTTGTCCTCCGGACAAAGACTGGGCGGCAGGCAACGTTATGGGAGAAGCATTCTGACCGAATAGCGTCGACACCCCATAAAAAAGACCGGCAACCAGGGCGCCTGAGATTCCGACCGGTACCAGCAGCTTAGGTTTCATTCTACGGGCTAGTTTCGTCACCAGATTTGACAAGGACCACCTCTTGATCGCGACCAGATTCCGGGAGGCCAGTTAAACGCGCCCGGTCGCCGGCTATTCGAGTGAGCGGACCGATAAATTTCCGGCCTTACCTTACGCCCGACTTTCCGCGTGACCTCGGCCCCGCAGACGATTTGCTATCGCGGCGCCCAAACCGGGTATGGAAGCGTGAAACAAGGTATAAAGTACGGGGACCGCAACTAGAGTAAGGAAGGTGGAGCTGACTAAACCGCCGATGACCACCGTTGCCAGCTCGGGCCCAATTATTCCGCCTTCGCCGCCCGGGGAGACTGCCAGAGGAATCAGGGCGAAGGTTGTGGTGAAGGCCGTCATAAGAATCGGGCGAACCCTGGTACGGCCTCCCTCCATAAGGGCGTCGTAAACCCCCATGCCCCGGTCCCGTAGCTGCTCAACAAAGGTGATTAGCACAATGGCGTTGGTCACCACCACGCCGATCAGTAGCAGGAATCCCATCATGGCGGAAAGACTGAGGGTCTTATCGGTAACCGCCAGAGCAACCAGCGCCCCCACTATCGCCAGCGGAAGACTGAGCACGATGATGAAGGGGTCCCGCAAAGAACCCAGACTGGCGACCATTACCAGGTAAACCAGAATCACCCCGATAATCATCGCGGTGATGACATCTTGAAAACCCTCCTCTATCTGCTCAAAGATGCCTCCAGAATTAACGCTGACTCCGGGAGGCAGGTCCAACGCTGCAATGGCCGCATCCACCTTCTTGTCGATTGCCTGGGTATCTTCCGCAATGATATCGCCGCTGATGCTGGCAGAGCGCTCCAGATCAAAGTGGCTGATGCTGAGAGGCCCCTGCTCGATGGCGATCTCGCTGATGGAGCCCAATTTCACCAACCCGAGCCGGCCCTGGATATTGAGGTTTTTCAATTTATCCAGCTGATCGGCGTCCTCGGGCCTGCCCCGGACAACCACGTCCAAGGTCACCCCCTCCAAATCCACTTCCGTCACAGTTCGTCCAACCATAAACTGGTTTACCTGCTGGCCCACCAGATCGGTGGTCAACTCAAATTCAGCAGCGGCCAGAGGGTCCACCCGGATGGTAACTTCATCCCTGGCTACACTGACATCGCTATTCACATTAACGATGCCTTGGATATCCGCTAGTGCCGCTTCCAAGTCTCGGGCGGCGGTGCTTATGGAGGTAAAGTTGCTGCCGGTTATGGTTATCTCCAGGGCATCGGTCGGCGGACCACCGGCAATTTCATTGACCGTCAGGGCCGCCCCGGCTTCTTCCAGAGCGCCCAAATCGGGGTGGGAGCGGATTCGTTGGGCGATGTCTTCCGGAACCGTGTCGGAGAGCCTGAGGAAGAAACCGGCTATGTGAAAATTGCCGGCGGATGCGCCTGGTCCAAATTCATCCGAGGAACTTCCCAACGTCACCTGGTAGACCTCAACGTAGCCCATTTCCTCAAATTCGCGAAGCACTCCCTCAACGCGGGCCACCTGCTCGAAGGTTCTCCCCAGCGAGGTCCCAGTCTCCAACTCCAGATCCATGGTGATGAATTCCGGCGTTCCGGCTGGGAAAAAAGTGACGGGGATTCCCCGGAGGAGCACCAGGCTGGAGCCCACTATCAACACCGCCCCAAGCACAGTGAGGGCTTTATGCCCCAAGGCCCAGGTCAGAATGGGGGTATAGAGACGCTGCAGCCAGGTATCCCGATCAGCGCCGCTCCGGGCGTCGTCGGGAAAATCGCCTTCCCGCAGCAGCAGCACGCCCAACACCGGCACAGCGGTCAGGGCCACCAGGGTGGACCCCAGCAGGGCAAAGCTTACCGACATGGCGAAGGGGGTGAAGAACTCGCCCACCAACCCCTGGATGAACGCCAGCGGGATGAATACCACAACCGTGGTGAAGGTCGACGACACGATCGCCGCGCCGACCTCCCGGGTTCCGTTAAGGGCCGCTGCCATCCGGTCTTCACCCAGCTGCATGTGGCGATACATGTTTTCCAGTACCACGATGCTATCGTCCACGACGCGCCCAACCGCAATGGCCAGGCCGGCCAGGCTCATGATGTTCAATGATAGCCCCGCCCCGGCCATAGCCAGCACGCCGGTCAGGATGCTAAGGGGGATGGACACCCCAATAATGGCGGTGGGCCGGAGGGTGATTCTCATACCCCGCAGCAGAGTGGGTCGGGTATTGATCAAGAAGAGGAAGACCGCGCTGATAGCAAAGAAAAACCCCAGCAACCCCTCTCGTAGCAGACCGGACAGCCGCCGTTCTACCTCCGGACCGTCGTTTTGGAGAACAAGAATCTCCACGTCCTTGGGTAAGTCTTTGATACCATCCAACCCCGCCAGCACTTGATTGGTAACATCAACGGTATTGGCATCAGGCTCCTTGATTACCACCAGGCTCAAGCTGGGCTGTCCGTTTGTTCGAGATATGCTGGTAGCCTTAGCCGTGCTTAACTCCACTGTAGCAATGTCACCAAGCCGCACCGGACGGTTGCCACTGAAGTTCGCTGTCCGAAGCTGGGCCGAGCCACTCGCCGATCCAGCTAAGGTAGTTTCAAATCCTACCGGCACTTCCCGAATATCCTGCAACGAACCCAATTCGTGGGTAGCTCTTACCGGGAAAGTTGAACCCGCCTGATCGATAGCCCCCGCCGGGAAGCTGCTATTGTTGCTGCGGATGGCAGCGGTTACCTGCGCCATGGAAAGGCCCAGGTCCTCAAGCTTGTCGGTATCCACCGTTACCGTAACCTGCTCATCCACCTTCCCAAGAACGTCGATGCTGAATATTCCATCGACCCGGTCTATTTGGGGGATTACCAAATCATCCACCAGTCTCTGGAGGGATGGAATATCCCGATCTCCTTTGACGCTCAACTGAAGCACCGGGAAGGTGTTGTTGTTGAGGCGGGTTACCTGGGGGTCTTTAACATCCACCGGAAAGTCGATGCCGCTGAGGCTGCTCTCAATGGTGCGCTCAGCCTCCTTCATGTCCTCACCAAACTCGAAGGTTACCTGAATGAGGGAGAGGTTGGCGGAAGAGGTGGACTGAATGTCCCTCAACCCTTGTATCCCGTCAATGGCTTCTTCGATGGGCTCGGTAACCTCTCGCTCCACGGTTTCCGGATTGGCTGAAGGAAACAGAGTAAGAACGAAAATGTTGGGAAACTCTATCTCCGGGAATAGCTCGCGTTCCAAAGTCCGATAGGTGAACACCCCAGCGGCCAGCACCAGTAGCACGACCAGGATGACAACCGATTGGCGCCGCAGGGCCAGGCTGGTAAGGAAGTTCAAATCCTAACCCCGCTTTGGCCTACCTGCAATTTGTGGACCCACCGTTACTCCAGCTCCTCGCGGCCAACTATTTGGCGCCTTCCCGCCCCCATCACCGGCAAAAATGGATTGCTGGTAGCATCAGAGATTTTCCGAGGCTTTTACCAGCAGCTTCATGGCGGTTACCACGGTCTCCAACTCGCCGGCGTTCAAGGGCTCGGCCAGCGCCTCGATCTTCATCCGTCCGATGCGCCAGAACTGCTCCATGGCATTGGCGCCCAGGGACGTAAGGCCGATGGTCACGACACGCCGGTCGTTGGGGTCTGGGGCCCGCTGCACCAGACCCTTGTCCACCAAACGATCCATAATGCTGGTGGTGGAAGAGAGGGTGGAGCCCAGAACGCCGGATATATTGCCCATACGCTCCGGCCCCTGACGCAGCGACATGAGGGCACGGATCTGCGGAATGGTGAACTCCAGAGCAGCCCAGTCGTCGGGAGGCTCGCAGTGCATCCGCTGATTTAGCTGCTCCACCAACTCAGCGAATCGGTCAGTAAGCTGTTGCTTGGTTAGTTCCTGCATCGAACCCTAATTATTTTCCGTGCTCGGAATATTTTATCCGCGCGAAGTATCCGGGTCCGTGATTTTTTTTGCGGAAATTCGGGTGTTTGCGGGGTGTCGGTTAGAGGTTGGCTGACCGCCGTCAAACATCGGCAGCTGGGGCTGGCGGCACCGGGCCACCAGAACAAAAGGGGGATGGTTAAACGCCAGCTTGGGAAATGAGATTTAAGAGGACCGGGATTGATCTACGGTGACTGGCAGCTAATAGGGAGAGCCGAAGCGGGAACCAGTTGGCGGGAAGCCGGGGTTGACTCGGAGGCTGACGCTTTGGGTTCCGGCGAAAGCCGGAGCGACGAAGTTACCTCAGAGGGCAGTCCCCCTTTCAAAAAGGGGGATATAGGGGGATTTGGATCTTAAAAGCTTAAATAAGCTAAATGACTCCCTCATCCCCCAATTGGGTCAAGGCTTCCTGGTCCAGGCCCAGCAGCTCACCGTATAGCTCCTCATTATGTTCCCCATACTTGGGAATCGGGCCGGCGGTGGTCGGTGTCTTGGAGAATTTGATAATGCTAGGACCGGGCACCAGCATCTTCTTGCCGCCCGGCTCATCGATGTCCATCTCCATCATCACCTCCCGCTCCCACAGATGGGAGTCCTCCAGAACCTCCGGAATGCTCATGGCCCGGCCGACCGGGATGTCCACCGCGACCAGCGCCGCCTCCGCCTCCTCGACGGTTCGCTCTTCGGCCCAAAGGTGGAGCAGCTCCATGCGCACTTCCACCTGGTCGGTGGCGAACATGGGGGCGGCGAACTCCGGGTCCTGGGAAAGCTCGTCGTACCCCATCAACTTCAGCATGCGCTCCCACATACCGGCCCGGGCCGCGCCAGTAGTGATCCAGCCGTCCTGGCACTGGATAAAGCTGCCGCCTCGCATAAAGTCGTCCGTTCCCGTCTCGTGGCACATGGCCAGGGCAACCTCCTCCAGGGTTATGCCCCCATCCAGCATGGCCACCTCCAGCCACTGGCCTTCACCGGTCCGGTCCCGGTACCGGAGCGCTCCCAGGATGCCAATAGCGGCGTGGAGGGCCGCGGTCCGGTCCATGATGGGCCCTTGGGCCATGATGGGCTGGTCAAATCCGCGACCGGTCTGATGACCTATGCCGCTCATGGCTTGAATGATGGGGTCGAAGCACTGCCGGTCCCGGTATGGGCCGTACTGACCGAAACCGGAGACCGACGCCAGGATAATGCCCGGATTGACCTGGCTCAGCACCTCATAGCCAAAACCCATGGTTTCCATGGTTCCAGGGCGGAAATTCTCCAAGACCACGTCGGCCAGCTTCACCATGTCCAGGAACATTTCCTTGCCCTTCTGATGGCGAGTGTTCAGACTAATGCTTTTCTTGCCCCGATTGTAAGCGGCGAACTGGACACTCACGCCGCCGACAAAAGGGCCGGAGTTACGCAGATCGCCGCCTTTGCGCCACTCCACCTTGATAACCTCAGCCCCCATGTCTCGCAGCACCATACCGCCGCGAGGCGCGGCTTGCCAGCGGGCCAGCTCCAATATCCGAACCCCTTCCAGGACACTAGGCCCACTATTGGCCATCCGTCTTCTCCTTTTAGGTGAATGCTGCAACAACAAAATACAGGACCACCAGACCCCATCCGGAGCCGGCTCTGGTCAGCAGCCGGGGGGCTATTGGGCGGGTCGCTGGACCAGTATGTCCGAGCCATCTAGCTGGACCTCGTAAAGCAAGACGGGGCCAAACTCGGAGTACTTGCCGGGAAGTTGATCCCCGGTGACCACATTGAATATGGCTCCGTGGAGCGGACAACTAACCTCCGCTCCGTCCAGGTCGCCGTAAGAAAGCCGGGAGAATTGATGAGGGCAAAGATCGGAGCAGGCATGAACCACCCCATCGACGTTGACTAGCATGATTTCACGACCGCCTATCTCTACATGCATCATCTCGCCCGGCGGAAGTGTATCCAGACTCGCCACTTTAACGTAGTCCCCGTCTGCCAACGGCTTTCCTCCTTCAGTTTGGCGCTCAATGCCAAGGACGCCGAAGGCCCGGTGACACCAACAGACACGTCGCCGGAGACATCAGCCCTCGGGTAGCTGAAACAACCCTAGGATTATATAGCAAGAAGCAACCCCAGGAAATTCTTTGTTGAGCCTGGGTCGACTCATAGTATAATGCCCCCACTATTAAAAACCCTCGCTCTGGAGGAGTGGAGATGGTACGGGCGCAGCCGGGCAGCAAAGTCAAGGTCCATTACACCGGGAGATTGGCCGATGGGAAAGTGTTCGATTCCTCATTGGACTCTTCTGGAGACCCCTCCGGGGATTCCGCCGGAATAGGAGAGCCCCTGGAATTCATCATCGGCAGCGGCCAGATGATTCCCGCCTTCGAGCAGGGCGTCGTCGGCATGGAGCCCGGAGAATCCAAAACTGTGAGCATCCCGGCCGAGCAAGCCTACGGCCCTCACCATCCACAGGCTGTGATAGAGGTGGAGCGAAGCCAGTTTCCCCCAGGCATGCCTCTGGAAGTGGGGAGCGTGGTACAGGGAAACGCATCCAACGGCGAGCAGGTGCCTTTCACCGTGGTGGAGGTCACCACCAGCCTGGTAACATTAGACCGCAATCATCCACTGGCGGGCCAGGATCTCACGTTTGAAATACAACTGGTGCAGGTGGAGTAGCCGCCCACTTGCCGCCCTAGCTGCGGGTTGACTAGATGGGCTGGGCATACTGTTGCTGACCCAGGGTTTGATAGGTAACCGGGCTCACCTCGGTTAGCCCGGCATCCACCGGCAGGGTAATGCCGTTGACCCAGCGAGACTCGTCGCTGGCCAGATACAGAGCGGCGTAGCCAACGTCCCAGGAATCCCCCTCGGTGCGCAGAGGCGCGGCGCTCTTCCGGATTTCCCGCAGATCGTCATCCATGCGGGGCGCCACCATAGGGGAGAAGATCAGACCCGGGGCGATGCAGTTGACCCGAATTCCATCCGGCCCGTGGTCGGCGGCCATAGACATGGTGAGGCCAATCACCGCAGCCTTGGATGCGGTGTAGGGGGTGCTGCTGTGGGCGCGGAGCCCGGCTATTGATGAGATGTTGATGATGGAGCCGCCGCCGGTTTCCATCATCTTGGGAATAGCATATTTGCTGCTGAGCACAATGCTCTTCACGTTGACCGCCATGACGAAATCCCAGTCTTCCTCCTGGACCTCCACCACCGTTCCCCGGCGGGATATACCCACGTTATTGTCCAGCACATCCAGGCGTCCGTAACGCTCCACCGCCGCCTCAACCATGCGCCGGCAATCCTCCGCGCTGATTACGTTGGCTTCAAGGGCTGAGGCTTCGCCGCCTTCCTGAAGGATCAACTCCAGAGTCTCCTCGGCTCGCGCCAGCACCTGGTCCACCAGCAAAACTTTCGCTCCCTCCCGGGCGAACAGCACCGCCGCCGCCTTCCCGTTGCCAATCCCCGGCCCGCTGGAACCGGCGCCGGTCACAATGGCTACTTTCCCTTCCATTCGACCTTTTCTTTCTGGCCGACCTTTATCTTCCGGCATCGCTACGCTCCTACCAGCTTCTTAATATTCGCCTTGGCCGCAAGTACCATCCTGGATACCAGCACGCTTGTCAAGGGTCGGCACTGGAGAGGGGTTTTGCTCACACCTTCCCGGGCGTGTTGACACTCCCAGCGAGCGTCACTACACTCGACGGAAATTGCTCGCCCAGATCCAAGGGTGGGGTTCCACTTCCGGAAGACCAATTTGTGGAGGGCACCCTGGCTAGCCAATCCGATCCTTGATCCCGGACCCGGAATAACCATGGAGGAGATAATCATGGCGCGAATTCCCGCCATCACCCGGGAAGCGGTTCCTGAAGAGCTTAGGGCAGTATTCGACGAGGTAGCCTCCGAACCCGGCGGGGTCGGGACTGGGCCCATGTCGGTTTTGAAGAACAGCCCGGAGCTAGCCCGCCGCTCCAGGCCCCTGTTCAACTACGTGAGGAACGAATCCACGGTTCCCCAGAAATTACGGGAATTGGCCATGCTACTAACAGCCAGGGCAATGGATTGCCCCTACATTTGGCACGCCCATGTGGGGCTGGGGCGCGAACACGGTCTGAGCGACGCCTTGGTGAATGCCCTTCGGGCCCGGCAGTCCCTGCCTGCGGTTCCGGCCGAGGAGACGGCGATAATAGCCTACGCCACCGAGCTGTTTCAGTCCCGCCGGGTGGCTCCCGCTACCTTCCAAGCTGTGCTGGAATTGCTGGGGTCTCAGGGTTTGGTGGAGCTAACTACCCTGTTAGGGTTTTACACCATGCTGGCCTTCAACGCCAACGCGGTGGAGCTGGGATTGCCGGAACATCTGACCGAGCCACCATTGCCGGTTTAAGCTGCGGATTAAGTGGTCCGGAGGCGAAACCGGGCGGTTTGACCAGCCGGACAATATCACCATTCCAATGATGTAGAGGGATTGGATATGCCAGCAGAGCCGCCACGATTAGAGGGTAAGGTAGCCATTGTGACCGGAGCGGGAGCTACCGGCAGCGGGGACTTCGTTGGAATTGGCCAGGCGATATCCATTCTCTTCGCCAGGCACGGCGCCGGAGTGCTTCTGGTAGATCGGGACCAGCAGAACGCCGAAACCACCCTGGCGACTATTCGCGAGGAGGGCGACCAAGCCTCCCTGTTCGTCGGGGATGTTACCAGCAACTCCGACTGCCAAGGCATGGTGGCAGCCGCCGTAACCGAGTACGGAAAAGTCAACATTCTGATCAACAACGTGGGTATTAGCGGTCCCGGCTCGGTAACCGATGTAGAAGAGGACTTTTGGGACCAGGTGATCGACGTCAACCTGAAGAGCGTCATGCTGACCAGCAAGCATGCCATCCCTAAGATGATCGAGGCCGGTGGCGGCGCCATCGTCAACCTCTCCTCCATCGTGGGCCTGCGGGCCGGCAGCGGGCGTCCCAATCACCCCTACGCGGCATCCAAGGGCGGCATCATCGGCCTGAGCAATTCCATGGCGGTGCACTACGGACGGGATCAAATTCGAGTCAATTGCATCGCCCCTGGCCACATCCGCAGCCCAATGGTGGCCCGCCACAGCACGGAAGAGATGCTGAACCTCCGCCGCCGGGCCGGGCCCTTGGGCACCGAGGGGACACCGTGGGATGTGGCCTGGGCGGCGCTGTTCCTGGCCTCGGAGGAGGCTCGCTGGGTCTCCGGCGCGACCCTGCCGGTGGACGCCGGTCTGCTGGCAGCCACACCGCTGGCCATGTTTCCCTACCTGAAGGACCCGGAGTAGCGGGCTTGGCTCCCGCCGGTTAAGGCAATCCAGGATTTCTAGGTCGGTAACTGGGGTCCTGGTTCAATTTAGCCGTGGTACTGTCATGGAGGGATTCGTTGCTATAGGGCAGGGCGTTCACCGGCCGGTAAAACCTGCCTCCGCGGAGGAACTTCCAAATCCACCCGGTGAAAAAATCATTGAAGGGATTAGAAACCCTTTGCGACAGGTAGCGCTGGCCGACAGTCGGCACCATGTCCTGGTCCAAAGCCAGCCCCTGTCCGTCCAACTCAGCCTTCTCTTGCATCCATGCCAAGGCAATATCTGAGAAGCTGACCTTGCTGGACCCGCCCCCAACGTCGGAATGAGCGCCGACGAACCACAACTGTTCCATCTGCTGGCCGGGTTTGGGCTGGGAGTTCCATAGAGAGGGCTGGTAATCTTTGCGGTGCTCATCCACGGCCACCGCCTGGTAAGCGTGTTCAATCAGCCGGCTGAGCTTGGTGTCATGGAAGCCGTAGCGGTCCTCGTTGAGACTTTTCAGGGCGGGGAGAGGCACTCCCAGCGACCCAACGGTATCCCAAACACCAAGAAATTTGATGTTCGGGCTGCCTCGGGAATATTGCTCTCGGAAGGTTTATGCCGTAGTGCTGTCCGGGCTTTCATCCCGCTCCCGATAAAGCTCATAGCCGCTCATTAGAATGGGGTTCTCGTCCGGATCCGGGTTGGGCGCGTGTTCTGCCCGAATCAGACCAATGTTGCGAATCAGCCCGGCCAGGCTCCGGGCGGTGTAAGCTCCTCGACTGAAGCCGAACAGGTAGATCTCGTCCCCGTCTTCGTATCGGTCTACCAGGAACTTGTACCCCTGCCGGATGTTGCGGGACAGTCCGTAGCCAAAAAGGCCTCCTCGCAGCCTCTGGTTCCAACTGGTTCCCACGCCGGCATCGTACCATTTTATGGTGGTATCCGATGGCGGCTTCCGAGTGTTGCCGGGCACATCGGTAATCGCCTGGCCGAGGATGGAGTTGTAGAAGCGGACGACGTTGGTGTTGGGCTCATTTCGTCTTGGCTGGTTCCAGGTGCCATCAAAGCAAAGGACGATCTTCTTGGCCATTTCTACGTCTCCTACCCGAAAATCTCACCACTGGCTGTCTTGGGCCGTGCCCATGTCCCGGCGAGCTAAGGAGGCAATCATTTTAGCCCAGGGATAGCGGTCTGTCTCTGCCGATGTCCGTCAGGAGCTCGGTATCGGGTCACTCCAGCCGGCGAACTCGGCCTAAGGTCAGCAGCAACCCGATACCCAACCCCATTCCCGTCAGCCCTACTACGGTGATGCCAAAGGCGACCGAGGTCACGTCGACAAACCAACCAATCAGCAGGCTGGTGAATAGGACCAGTCCTCGACCGATGCCCTGCAGGCTGGTGACGCGCGATCTGAGTTCATCGGGGACCAGCGTCTGGATCAAGGTGCTGTTGGTGGTCCGGAAGGCGGACTGGCAGAAGGCCATGGCGCCGATTACCAACAGGGCCAGCGGCAGCCATTGGGCTTGGGCAAAAAGCACCACAGTCATGCCACTCATTATCACGGCGCCCAATACCAACATTCCCTTCTTAAAAACGAATCCCACCGATGCGATCGTTAGGGCCGCCATCAGTCCTCCCAACCCGGTGACAGCGAGCAAGTACCCGCCGACATCCGGCCCCCGCTGTAGCACCTCCACCGTAAAGATGGGAAACATGAACCACACCGGATGCAGTATCACGTTTGGGATCAAGCTGAGGAGCATTAGGTGCAAGAGAACCCGCTCTCCCTTCCAGATGTAGCGAATCCCTTCTTTTAGATCGGAGATGAAGGATTTCCGGCCAGCCACAGCCCTCGGCCGGTAGTAGGGGGTGCGCATGGGCAGGTATGCCAATACCATGCCTAGGTAAAGCAGACCCTCCACGGCGAAATTCCAGAAGAAACCGAGGGTGGCGATGAGTATCCCGCCGACAAATGGTCCAATGAGCCGTGTGCTGGTAATAGTAAGAACGTTGGTGGCCAAAGCATTACCCAGGGCTTCTCGGGGCACAGTGTTGGCTATGAGCGCCTGGCGCAGGGGCTGAATCATGGAACGGCATACGCCGGAGATCAAAATGTAGGCGAAGGCATGCCATACCTGAACCCACTCCTTCAGCACCAGCAGGGCGAAAAAGAAGGCCATGACGGCCATAAAGAGCTGTACACCCATTACCAACTTGCGCCGGTCCACCCGGTCGCCAAGAACCCCGCTCCAGGGGCTTACCACCAGCGACGGAAGGGTGTTCACTGCTTGCACGGTGATGACCAGCAGGGCTAAAGAAGAGGACCCCTCGGTCAATTCCTGGACCAACCAGCCCACGGAAAGGAGTTGCAGCCACTGGGCGCCGTTAGCGGAGAAGTTGCCAAACCAGAGGAGCCGGTAGTTGGGGTAGGCGATCCAGGAGTCCAGCGTGTGGAGGCGAGGGAGTCGCGAAAAGATGCTTAGACTGATGGTAATGGACTCCTTGGGTAGGGCTTATCAACTCAGGGGCATCAGGCAAGAAAGCTGCCAGCCGTACGGTGTCGGCGCGAATAATGTCCCGCTCAGTTTATCAAATATTTGGACGGGCGATCGTATCTTGGAAATGGTGAGTTGGCCTAATGGCGCCTGCCGTCTCCACCGGTTGAGCAAGCGTCTGTTTAACTTGGATTCCAGAAGAGCCTATATATTCGGTTGACTGTAGCAGCCGGGCCATATTATCTTACATATGAATTTACCGAGCCTTAATCCCACATTTCCCATATGGCTAAAAAGCTTTCTCAGTAATTCGTCGATGGTCTTTCAACCATTGTCTAATTATGGGCCCTTTTTGCGTGTTCCCAGCTATAATAACTCCATGATATGTCACTTTGCAGTAATATGCCG
>JAKZUA010000197.1:0-2805 GCA_047516825.1 Dehalococcoidia bacterium | reverse complement strand
AAGGAAGGGCAGGGCTTCCGGCGGTTTAAGAGAAGGGGGCTAGAGGCTGACTCCAGTGAGGCCGCCCTGGTTGGTACGACCCATAACCTGCTGAAGTTGTGGCGGAGCGGACGAGCGCCTTGGGGATGGTCCAAAGCCCGCTGGAACTGAAAGGCTGGCGGCGCACAGCAGGCCCACCAATTCTCCCAACGGCGTAAAAACGACCCCGATGCTATCGGGGAACCGACGCCCACCACAGTCCCTCTAATGCCAGCCCAAGAAGGGTCTATAGGACAGGCTCCAAGGTGAAAACTACATTCAGCTAAACCCCAAACTCTGCTTCGCCAATCGGCGGTGTGTTAGTTTGCGCAGCCTGAATGAGCAAAATCCTTCGTCACACCGGCGTAAGCCGGTGTCCAGGAAAGTACATTCCGCACTGTTCCCTGAATTCCGGCGTTCGCCGGAATGATGGTGTTGGCAGAGCATACCCAGATCCAATTCCAATTGGAGCAGAGGTGGGCAGAGTGGGGGAGTAATACTAGGCGACATGGCGGATTTCATTAACCCACGCTAAATCCACGATCCCCGGCCGGCATTCCAGCGGAATCCACCAGGGCGCTCGTGTTGACATCGGGCACCAATTCTTGGAGTATGGAGCGGTCTTATCCCATTAGCCATTAGGATGCTGACATGGCCGAACTGACCAAAGCGGAAGTGACGGCCCTGGGCCACGCGGTGGGGCTGGAAATACAGGATCCTGAGCTGACCGAGGTCACCTACAGCCTTAATGCTCTCCTGGAAGCCCTGGATGGAATCAATCCTCCGGGCCTGGAGAACATCGAAGCCCTGCCCATTATCCTGCCTCCAAAGTAGTCGCCGGCGTCCTGGCATCCTGCCTACAAGATCGCGGGGTGTTGGATCTGCAAGATGCCCTTGGCCTGTCTAGGAGAGTCAAGAACAGAGTTGGTACTATGGGCCGCCCCTTTAATAGGGTATTTAATAATTTCCTCCCCTTACCAAAGGGAGGTGAGGTGGGATTAGGCTACCCTCTCTAATGTCTACCCCTGGCGAAGGGGGAGACATTGGGTTTTTAAACACCCTCGTAGGACATTCCTGGTTTCTATCTATATTGGCGGCCTTCGGGTGTGCCAATTGGTAGCCTGCTGGTAGGCGTAAGCCACATTCAAGATGGTTTGTTCTTCGAAAGGTCTGCCTCCGAGTTGGAGACCGATGGGCAGATTCTCCTTGGTGAAGCCACAGCAAATGCTCAATGCGGGAGCGCTGGCCAGACTGAAGGACGTGGTCAGCCCCGATCGATTTCGATTACTATTTTCCTTGGAGTCGATGGCGGGGTCCGGTTCTATTTTCGGGGCGGCTATTCCCATCGTAGGCATTAGGAGCACGTCCGCATTGTTCAAGGCTGCCAACACCTGTTGGCGGAGCAGAGCCCGCAGCTTCAATGCTTTGTAATAGGCCAGGGCTGGCATTAGGCTCCAGGTAAGGTAGGAGATCCTATTGTCGTGCTCGATTTCCTGCAATCGGTTCCGTATTAGTTCCCGGTAGTTGGTGGGGGCCTCAACTCTTAAGATGCTGGATATGGTGTTGGCGTGGCTGGTCAGCGGAATGGAGACCTCTTCAACATGCGCTCCCAACTCGGCCAAAGCATTGGCTGCCTGGGACACGGCTTCCCTGACCTCTGGTTCCACTACATCTGCGTATAGCAACTCCTTGACCACGCCCACCCTTTTGCCCGTCAAGTCGCCATCCAGCGCGGCCCGGTAGTCGGGCACGGGAACGTCCCAAGTGTAAGCGTCGTTGGGATCGGGACCGGCGATGGCCTGGAGGGTAACGGCGCAGTCTTCCACCGTGCGGGAAAGAGGACCGATGGTATCCATCGACCACATTCCCGGCCTGAGTCCATACCGGCTGACCCGTCCCCAGGTAGGCCGGAGGCCGACCAATCCACACCAGGCAGCGGGGCCCCTTACGGATCCGCCGGTGTCTTCGCCCAAAGACGTGGCGCACATGAACGCAGCAGTGGCACCGCCCGAGCCGCTACTGGAACCGCCCGTAAACCTCTCCAAGTCCCAAGGGTTGCGCGCCGTTTCGAAAGCGTGGGACAGGCTGGTAGTGCCGAACTCGGTCATGTTGAGCTTGCCCAGGAGGATGGCGCCCGCCGATTTAAGCTTGGCTACTACCGTAGCGTCCTCGTCGGGAACGAAATCGTTGAAAATTGGCGTTCCGGACGTGGTGCGGATGCCTACCGTGTTTAGCTGGTCTTTCACTGCCACGGGAACACCGTGCAAAGGCCCCTTGTATTCACCTCTGACCAGCGCCCGCTCCGACTCTTGGGCTGCCTGCAACGCCTCTTCACGACAAACAGTCAGGTAAGCATACAACTGGTCGTTCAGACTATCAATGCGGTCCAGGTAGCCTTCAACCACTTCCACCGGAGATATTTCCCGATTTTTGATTAGCTCGGAAAGCTGGGTTACGGAGAGAAAGGGGATTTCGGTTTTATCCATAACGGCACCTCTGGCCGGACTGATCCGAGTCCTTCGATCCTAAGTCGTTTTCGAATTTGTAATTAGTCAGCAGGGCGACCCTACTTTCTAATGCCAAATCAGGTTGGAATCACGCGAGAAGTATGAGCCTGGATACCTTCTAGTGCAAGGCGGGGGTCAATGTGGTAACTGTTCAGACTTGATGAGGTGAATTGGCTCAAAGCCGTTGGAAAAACGCTGGCATGGCCGGGGGAGTTGTGGCATACCAGGGAGGTGGACACTGAACTAGACCTGAACGCGGCGAGTCGCGAAACTCTGCTGG
>JAKZUA010000196.1:0-2893 GCA_047516825.1 Dehalococcoidia bacterium | reverse complement strand
CCAGCAGAGTTTCGCGACTCGCCGCGTTCAGGTCTAGTTCAGTGTCCACCTCCCTGGTATGCCACAACTCCCCCGGCCATGCCAGCGTTTTTCCAACGGCTTTGAGCCAATTCACCTCATCAAGTCTGAACAGTTACCACTGAGCGCCTGGGCTTCACCAACGCTATGATTGTGATTTTCTCGCTGGTAACCGCCACGTCTCTCTTCCTGCTACCCTATCTGCCCTATCCCGTCGGACTCAGCATCCTGGTGGGTCTGGGCATTGGGCCACCGGCCGGCGCCCTAGTCGCCCTGCCGGCCCAAGCCTTGAGTCCGGAAAATCGTGGCCCCGGCCTGGGCATCTTTTACAGTTGCTACTATCTTGCCATGGCGGTCGGACCGGTCATAGCCGGCCTTGGCCGGGACCTGAGCGGCAGCGTCGCAGTCCCAGTGCTAATAGGCGGCACCATGTTTGTGGCCACCACCCTCTTCCTTAGCTTGTTTCATCTGTCTCGGCCCCCAGGGACGTCCACTGAACCATCTCCGCAGTAGCTCCTTTGCGGCTCGGTCCGTCATTGGGACGTGTTCGTCTCCGGCCACCCGGCCACTCCCGGTCAGGTGCCCGCGGGGCATCGGCGGTATTAGCTGTCTGCTATCTATCAACTATCAATAATGGCGGCAAGGCCTGGCCCCTGGGAACTGTTGACGCCGATGGACCGACTCGCCCACCGGTAATCGAGGAGACACCAGATGATCGCACCGAGGGAGTTGGGGAAACTGGAAGAGTACCGGTCGCTGCTGGAGGACATCATTGAACTCTAGAAGCCGATGGGAACTCTAGAAGCCGGTGGCCCGCATCACCAAGGATGACCTGGATGCTCTGTCCGATTACGTGGGGAGGCTGAAAGAAGCCGAGGAGCTAACAACGCTTAGGCTAATAGGAATTACACAAAGCAGGCATTCCTTCAATCCCCATTTCCGAAGGTCGTGATTCTCTCAATCTGTAGGAATTTGATCATAACCCTCGGGTCTACTTAAGAGGGACCAGCCTTGTTTGTAGAAGAATGACAGTTGCTGGGCTGGTCCTTGAGGGAATCCAGCTTTGACCAGCATAGGGTACAGGTCCGTACTCTTCACTTCCGACTCCTGGTTATGGCAGACACAGATAAAGTCAAAGAACAATTCCCAATCCGTGGCATAGGGAGCCCGCTTGTTGGCACGATTAACAAAGCGATCAAAAAATAGCTGACATTTCGGTGACAGTTCGGGTTCACTTACCATTCTTCTTTTTCTCTCCTATCGGCGCTTACACCCGCCGGGGCAATTGCCAAGCTGATTTCCAGTTGGTCACGCTGGCTTGTTCCCAACCCTAGCAAGACGACCAATATTAGCATTTGAAGCAGCTGCGAGGGAACTGGCGCGACGTCTCCTCCAACTCTCGATTCAGGCGTCGGTAGGGCTCCGGCTCTACCAGCGCGTCCGGGTAGACTTGCGCCTGACGTTTGAGTCGCTGCTCGGTTCGGGGTATTAACCGGCAAATGAGCCTTATGTTCTAATTCAGGTACTCGCCGGTCCACCGGTCGTAGTCCGCCCGGCGGGTAAGCTGGCCCATCAACTCCGCCGAGGCCACATTTTCCCGCAACTCCGTGGGGGCCACGCCATCGCGGAGCGCTTTCAGGGTGTCATAAACCCCTTTAACCGCGCCGGCGAAGGGCAAATGCCCCTGATGCGCCACGCAGACACCGTTGGCCGTCAGGAAATCGTCGGTCAGGTCGCCGCCGCCTCCGCCCATGAGTAAGGGGAGTCCTACTGCGGCATGTATCTCGGACACCCCCTCCCGGGTGATGCCTCCGGCCAGCCACAGCGCATCTACGCCAGCCTGCTCGTAGGCCTGGGCGCGCCGGGCCGTCCCGGCCACGCCTTCAGTGCTCAAGGCGCTGGTGCGAGCGATAATTACCAGGCTGGGGTCCTGCCGTCCCGCCAGGGCGGCTTTCATCTTCCCTACCCCTTCTTCCAGAGAGATCAGCTCCTCTCCCCTGGCTTTGCCGAAGCTCTGAGGCAGCAAAGTGTCCTCGATGGTCAGGCCGGCTAGTCCAGCGGTTTCCAGTTCCTCCACGGTGCGCTTCACGTTGAGAGCGTTGCCGTAGCCGTGATCGGCGTCCACGACGAGACTGATGTCGGCGGCCCGGCAGATGCGGCGGATCTGTTCGGCGAACTCGGTGAGGGTCAGCACCACCAAGTCGGGGGCGCCCAGCACCGTTGCCGAGGCGATGGACCCGGCCATGAAGGCCACCTCGAATCCCAGGTCTTCGGCGATGCGAGCGGATATGGGGTCAAACACCGATGCCGGGTGCACGCACCGGTCCCCGGCCAGGATTGCCCGAAACTGTTCCCGCCGTTGTGTCGAATTCATGTCGCTCCTTTCCTACTCCAAAATTTGTCCCGTTGAGGCAGGGGTTGCATCAACCCTTTCTCCGTTGAGGGAGAAAGGCCAGGTGTTTGCAATTTGCAGCCCAATATTATTATACGATTCGCTGGTGGCATAAAATTCTAGCAAGTGTAGCGAAGGCTGGTCGGACCGCATCACCAGGGTGAACTACCGGCTGGCGCGCCGAAAACAGATTCTAGCAAAACGAAACCGCCGCCCTATTGGCTGCGGCAGGCATCCATCCTCGGGATTTGATGCAAGTTTTAGCCCACATTTCCCATATGGCTAAAAAGCTTTCTCAGTAATTCGTCGATGGTATTTCAACTATTGTCTAATTATGGGCCCTTTTTGCGTGTTCCCAGCTATAATAACTCCATGATATGTCACTTTGCAGTAAAATGCCGTAGGCATCATGGAGGCACCTGATGGGTGACGGCGAAAAAGCCCCTCTCCGGCTCCAATTCAACCCCAAAGTCCGCCTGGAAT
>JAKZUA010000195.1:0-21546 GCA_047516825.1 Dehalococcoidia bacterium | reverse complement strand
CTCGGGTCGTCCAACGCCGCGAAGTATTCGGCGATGGGTGCGCCTGTTGCCTGAACCATCACTACCCCTCCCTAGTTTCGTCATGATGATTACTATTTTAAACAAATTTAAGAAAGATAATAAGACGCGATTGCCCTGGGATTTCCTGGCTTCGCCCCCGGTGACTTATAATAATGGCATATAATAGGGAGCCAGCGGCCCGGCCTGGGGCAAGGCGGCCTACTCCAAAATGGACTTCTAGTCGCGGTGTTCCCGGTGCGTCAATGAATCCGCTAGTAGCGATTAAGGAGGGGAGACTTGGCTGATACGGACTTTGTGAAAGTAGCCGAAGTGGGTGAGCTTCCCCCCGGTGACATGAAACCGGTGAGGGTAGGCAATGAGGAAATTCTGCTGGTAAACGTGGACGGCAACATCCACGCCTGCGATGACGTGTGCACTCACTCTTACGCTTCTCTCTCGGAAGGGGACCTGGATGGGGAGGAAGTTCAGTGCCCCCTGCACGGAGCGATATTTAATGTCACCAGCGGAGAAGTGATAACGCCTCCGGCGGTGGTGGCATTGAAAATGTTCGAGGTTCGTATAGAAGGCTCCGATATCCTGGTGGGCCCGGCGAAGGGCTGACAGCAGGGCTGGAGCGGCAGCCAATAAGTTGGCCCCCGGAGTAGCTGAGCCGGGGAGTAACCTGGTAGGGGAGCGGCGGTAACCCTAGGGGAGCAGATTCCAGCTGGAAAGCGGCCAGTAAACTATCCAAACCTTGCCCAAAATGTTCTCCTCCGGCACATTCCATCCCTTTCGAGAGTCGGTGCTCCCCGGCCGATTATCTCCCAAGACAAAATACTCCTTTCGACCCATCCTTCGCTCGGACATGTTGCTGGTATCTTGAGCGGAAATATAGTGTTCTGGTATGGCCGCTCCGTTGACCCAAACCATCCCCTCACTAATGGAAATCCTATCCCCAGGCACGCCAATCACTCGCTTTACGAAATCCCTTTTCGGGTCTACCGGATAGTGGAAGACAATAACCTCTCCCCGCTCGGGAGGGTGGACCGCGAAGCTCTCCCGGGTATCATTGACCCGCCAAAAGGGGATTATCCTGGAGAGACGTTCCTGGTCGATCTTGAAATAGACCACCTTGTTTACCAGCAAGAACTGACCGTGCTCCAGGGTAGGGTTCATGCTGGGCCCATCGACCTTGAAGTTTTGGACGCTAGTTTGAATGACCAGAAACACGACCAGGGCCAGCAGGACAGCTTCTAAAAATTCTCTAGCTACGCCCGACATCTGATTCAGCTAAATCCTTCCCGCTGGAAATCCTGGTACCGGTCGCAATCGTGGAACCGGCAAGCCCGGGTATGTAAGATCGCCTATCTGGCAGAATGCGCTGGCAAAAAAGGGTGGCTCACTTCAATTATAGCATCGGGCCTTCTAAAGACAACGGCGGTACCAGCCAGCAACGGGCTAAAATTCGCCGGCAGCCCCGGGCGCTTTCCTCCCCAATTGCTGGTTCAACCCCCTCAGCATAGCGGAGAATATCGGCACCCTGGACAAACCGGCAAGCTTGGATGCACAATGCTGGCGCGGTGCAAGCAGCGCCGGGTCCGGAATAGTAATGGAACAGCAGGTAGAACAGCAATTTGAAGAAATCGTAGCGGAGTACGGCGACTTCGTTTATAACCTGGCTTACCGGGTCTTGGGGAACACCGCAGACGCCGAGGATGCCGCCCAGGACGCTTTTCTAGCCGCTTACCGAAACTTCTCCAGGTTCCGCGGCGAATCCAAAGTGAGCACCTGGTTGTACCGAATTGCGGTCAACGCCGCCTTGATGAAGCTCCGTCGAGACCGTCCCAGGAATTTCCTCACGCAGACGGGCTACGACGACACGCTACTGGTCAGCCCTACCGACGGTCCGGAAAAGTTGGCGCTGAACAGCGAGCTTCGGGAGCATTTGGAGCGGGGATTGGATCTGCTGCCCGAAAACCTGAAGACGCCGGTGGTTCTGCGGGATGTTCAGGGGCTCAGCAATGAAGAGGCCGCCGAGGTGCTGGAGATTTCCGTTTCCTCACTGAAGGCGCGGCTTCATCGGGGGCGGGTTCTGCTCCGGAAGTACCTGCAACCCTACATCGAGCAAATCCAGGACAAACCGGGCCAGGAGTAGTGTTACCCATGTCCCCGGTCTATGTGCAACCTTTGTGCCCGGTTGCACACTGAGCGGTAACACCCTCATCCCAACCTTCTCCCATCAAGGGAGAAGGGGCTCTGTAACGTTCTGCCGAAATACCTGTTGTTCTCTTCCAACGCGGACAAGTCATCCAGCTATTTGAACACCCTCCCACAAAACAACACCCCGGCAGATGCGCCGGGGTGCTCCAGGAATATAACTTTTGGACCCGGTAAGTTTTTGATCCGGGCTAGAGGTCGTAGCTATCCAGCGCCTCTTGCGTCGTCCTCTGCCTGGCCCGGCCCCGCATTTCATCCATCCTGGCGTCCAGCGAAGGACGGTTTTCATCTTCGTAGATTACGCCGACGGGAAGGCCGCGTCGCTGCAACAGCGTGTAGGCCGCCCCCTTGTCTGACTTGTCATGGTCCTCCGGCACATCCCAAATGAGGGGCTCAATACCCTTTTTGGGGTTGCCCTTGAGCATTTCGAAGGTGTCGTTATACGTGGTGCAGGGGGATTGAACGTGCACCATGGCGAAGCCCTCGTGGTTCATCCCCTGGGTAATCAGCTGGGTCAACTCTCGGGGCTTACCGGAGAAGCCGGCAGCGATGAAGGAAACGCCCAGGGTGAGGTAGAGCCCCAGGGGATCGGCTTCCGCTTCCATCTTGCCATAAGGGGTGGAGCTGGTGATCTCTCCCAGCTTGGTGGTGGGCGAACTCTGGCCCTTGGTCAGCCCATAGACACCATTGTCCATTACCACCGCGCAAACGTTCAAGTTGCGCGCCGCCTGAGGGGCGATGTGCTCGCCGCCGATGCTGAGGAAGTCCCCGTCACCCGCAACTATCAGGACGTTCAATTCCGGCCTGGCCATCTTGACTCCCATAGCCACCGGCAGAGTCCGGCCGTGAATGCCGTGGAATCCGTAAGGCTGTGACCCCTCCAGCAGGTGCACCAAATTGCCGGAACAGCCGATGCCGGCTACAACCACGTTATTTTCGATTGGCAGGCCAGTCTCTTCCAGCCGGTTAATCATGGCGGATTCAATGGACCGCCGGACTCCAAAGTCGCCGCAACCCGGGCACCACTTGAAGTCGTACTCTGGATTCTTCTTGCTCATGCTCCGACGGTCTCCTTCCGGGGAGTTTTAGCCCGGCGAGGTTCGGCCATTTCCGTTATTTTTTCGACCAGGTCTCGTACCTTGAAGGGCAGTCCGGTGTATTGGGTTATGGACTCGGCCTTTACACCCTGGGACCTCAGAATACCGGAGAACTGACCCTGGTAATTTAGCTCCGGCACTATCACCAGTTTCTTCTTTCTCAACTCCTCCAACAATCGGGGCGGCAGAGGATTGAGAAACATGGTGTAGTACCAGGCCACGGGAACCTCCCGCTGCCGAAGCTCATTGTATGCTTCCAACGCTGAGCCCTTGGAACCGCCCCAGGGCAACAGGGCTATCGATTCCTGAGTGTTATCTTCCTCGAATTCATCCTCTTCCAAAAGCCTCAGCTTACCGAATCGCCGCTCGGTCATCTGAATGTGACGGCTGGCCAGGTGGGTGGTGTCGCCCATCTCGTCATGCTCACTACCGTTGGCCACGTAAGCACCCGGACTGCCGGGCAGGGGCATGGGTGAAGCCTGAGAGCCGCTGTAGCGTTGGTAGCCGTTTTTCCCTTGATAGACTTGCCGCTCCTCCAATTCAATCTGAGAGAGATCGGGTTTGGGTATGTTCTGCACCCGTTCCGCCAGCGCCATCTCGGTCATCAGAATTACCGGCCCCTGGTATCGCTCCGCCCAGTTGAAGGCCTTGATAGCACCGTAAAATGCCTCTTCCACAGTGCCAACCGCAATAATCGGCATCTTCACGTCGCCGTGGGCCGGGTACATGCAGGCCAGCAGGTCCGATTGCTCCGTCTTGGTGGGCAGACCGGTAGCCGGACCCCCACGCTGAACATCCACCACCACCAGGGGTATCTCGGCCATCCAGGCCAATCCCAGACCCTCGCTCATCAGGGAAAAGCCAGGTCCGGCGGTAGCGGTCATTGCCTTCTTGCCGGCGAATCCCGCCCCCAGGATACCTGTAATAGATTCTATCTCGGAGCTCACCTGGTAGGCGAATTTCCCTTCCCCAATTAAGTTGTGCTCCATCCATATCAGTATTGTGGTGGCCGGCGAGATGGGGTAGCCAACGTAAAAATCCACTCCCGCGGCTCGCGCACCCAGGGACAAGGCGTCATTGCCCTTAATCATAATCTGCGGGTAATCGGGCATCTGCGGGGCAACCAAATCTCCCACGGAAAGTCCGCTGTCGGCAGTATGAGATCGACCCAGAGCCATGCCCTGGATATTGGATTGGATAATTTCTTCATCCCCGGCCCGTCCCCGGCTGAACCGCTTTTCGACGAATTCGTCCAGGTATTCCTGCGGCATGTTGACCAGGTGGGCCAAGGCCCCTATTACCACCATGTTGGCGGCTCGGGTGTTTCCGGTGGACCGGGCCAGCTCTTCAATGGGTAATCCGAAGCTACGGGGGTCTCCCTCCAATTCGAAGTCGTTGGAGTTGTATATGATGACGCCCTCTTTCCTCACCTCATCTACATGATTGTCATACGCCTCCCGATTGAAGGCTACCAGCACATCCACGTCGTCACCGGGGCTAAGAATGGGCGAATCGGAGATCCGCGCCTGGGTCCAGGTAGGACCCCCCAGAATCTGGGAAGGGAAGGTGGCGTAGGTTAGCGCGTGATATCCCGCCTGAGTAGCGGCCTGGGCCATTCCCTCCGCTGAGGTTACCACGCCCTGTCCGCCTTCCCCGGCGAAGCGGACAACAAAGTCCTTCATCTCCATGTATTATTCTCCAATTGGCTGGTCAAACTTGACGTCAATTTGCACCCCAATTAGTTGTGCCGCTAACTTTCCGGCGCAGGGGCCAAGGCATCGCAAAAAGGCGCCTAGAGGCGCTGAACTGCCGGCAGCTGTAATAGTAGCTTGGGGCACAGCGTTGGGAGACTTGGCTGGCTTGGACCGAATTCTGCGCACGGGAAGGTCTGGCTTTGTGTAGACGCCCGTTATAGCAGCTTCCGTGGGTGGGCGGCAATTCATCACCAGCTAGGATTTAGCTGTCTGCAATACTATCATTGGTCTTGAATCTATGTCAATCTAATTTACCGTCAGCGTCCAGGCCTTCCCGTGCCCTTGAAATGGACTCAAGGAGCTTCCGGAGGAGCCCGATAAAGAGCCCGGTAATTCCTACGGCGACCAGCCGAACCCAACGGCCTGAGCACCCCGCCTGCAAGCGTGACGACCCGTTCCCTTCCGGCTACAATTGTGGTACAATTAGCTTGGTTCAATCTTGTGTTTTTTAAAAGTTACTTACCCCGCCAATAGTAGGAAACTCCCATTATTTCTGGGGGTGGCAAGACCGGACGGGAACCGTCACCGGTGGTATTTTCACCATAGCATACCTACATCGCATGAGGGCGGGCGTGGCAGGGGATGGGTCCGATGACCGTTGTAGATGAGGTAAAAAGCCGCTTGGACATAGTGGAGATAATCTCCAGCTATGTTACGCTAGACCGTTCCGGGCAAAGATACAAGGCTCCCTGTCCCTTCCACCAAGAGAAAACGCCTTCATTCATGGTCTATCCCGACCGTCAATCCTGGCATTGCTACGGCGCCTGCGCCAGCGGTGGGGATGTTTTCAGCTTCGTGATGCGGGCCGAGAACCTCGATTTCGCCGAAACGCTGAAGCGACTGTCTCAGCAGGCCGGCGTGGCCCTGCCAACCAGCCAGCGCCACAGCCGGGATCAGGTAGCCTACCAAGTCAACGAGGCGGCCAAGAGCTATTACCAGGGCATTCTCGCCTCGAACCAGGGTGTCTCGACTCGCAGCTATCTAGAAAAGCGAGGATTGACCGACGACTCCCTGACCAGGTTTGAGTTGGGACTGAGCCCGCGAGATGGCGAATCGCTGAGAAACCATCTCGCTCAGAACGGCTTCTCCCTGGATCAGCTGACAGCAGCGGGCGTGGTACGGGTGAACGATCGGGGACAGCCCCAGGATTTGTTTCGGGGACGCTTGATTATCCCCATACGGAATTCCCACGGGGAATTGGGAGGCTTCGGTAGTCGAACTCTCGACGATTCCGGCCCCAAATATCTGAATTCGGCCCGCACACCGGTATTCGACAAGGGTCGAATCTTGTACGGGCTTTATCTGGCCCAGGAGGCGGCTAGGGAAAAAGGATTGGTGGTGGTCGAAGGGTATATGGATGTCATCATGGCCCACCAGAACGGGTTTAACAACGTGGTAGCCTCCATGGGCACGGCGCTGACCAGGGACCAGGTCGCGGAAATTAGAAGGCTCACCGGCAAGGTGGTGATGGCTCTGGACCCGGATGCCGCCGGACAGCAGGCGACTCTGCGGAGCCTGGCTACTTCCTGGGAGGTTTTCCAAAAACTGGTAACGGAAAGAGATAGAAGAGAATCCAGCAGAGAGACTATTATGTTCCAGCGCCAGGAAGAGCTGGAACTGAAGGTCATGTCCCTGCCCGATAATCTGGACCCGGATGAGTTGATCCGGCGGTCTCCGCAAGAATGGACTGAATTGATCGAAGGGGCGGTGCCATTATTCGAGTATCTGCTGCCCGCGGTATCCCAGCAGTTGGACATCTCGACCCCACTGGGCAGGGCCCGGGTGGTGGAAATGCTGTTCCCCTTCATCGCCGCCGTATCGGAGCCGATACAACAGGACCTGTATTTTCAGCAGCTGGCTGCTTACATTGGAGTCGCCGAAGGGACGCTGAAAGCCAGCATAGGAAGGTTCGCCACCGGAAGAGCCTCCAATCAGGCCGGCCGCAGCGGCTCTACTACTAGCGGGGGGCGCACTAAGCCGTCTGCCAATGGGGCGGGCCGGGAGGCGGAGTCCACCGCTTCGCCATTCGCAAAAATGGATCGGGACCCAGTTGAGGAGTATTGTCTTGCATTAGCGCTCCAGAATCCGGACCTGGTCCTTGAAGCCGGCCTGGCTCCGGATCACTTCCGGCGATCGGAAAATCGGGAGTTGGCCGGCCAGCTGCTCCAGCTGGCGCAAAATCCTGCGGAGGAAGCCGCGGGGCAAATGATGATGCCAGAGGTGGACCCGGCTTTACAGGAGCAGTTGGAATCCCTAATTGCTAAAGAACTGCCGCCCATGGAGGTTCGTCATCGGCTGAGCGCGCTGCAAAGCAGCGTGAGAAGGCTGGAGGAGCGGTTCCTACGGGAGCTGAAAATTGAGGAAGCGATATGGCTCTCCGAGGAGCAGCCGGACATCCTTGAGGAGCCCAACCCTAACATACTCGATGTCAACAAGCGTCTCAAGGATATTGAAGACACCCGCAGTTGGCTGGACCGGAAAACACTAACCGGAAGGTGATAACCAAATGGTAAGACGCAATACCAATCGTGAACTGAACCCCGAGGACTTCATTGACGAGAATGAAGAGCCGGAAGGGCAACCCAATCTGCTGGGAATCATCTCCCGCGTTGAGGATGAAGAGGAAGGTGATGGTCTGGTGAAATCCAGCCCCATGGGCGGCGCACCCGCCGATGCAGAGGCGGAAACGCCGGAAGACCAGTGGGACGATGCCTCTGGGGATTCCGAGCCGGAAAAAGCCTCGGAGGAAGGTCCCGCCGACGCCGACATAGAGAACGAAGAGGCCGAGTGGGAAGCCGAAACCGAGACCCTGGAGGTGCTGGACGATCCAGTACGAATGTATCTCCGGGAAATCGGTCGGGTGCGGCTGCTTACTTCTAAGGATGAACGGGTGCTGGCGCGCAAGCTGGAGGGTGAAAAGCACCTGATCGCCCTGGAAAAGGAGCTTACCGAACAGGAAGGCCGGCCGCCCCGGCCTTGGGAATGTACCGCCGCGCTGCTCCGCCGCTTTGTCAACGCCGCTCCCCTGGTAGCCGCTCTGGCTCAATATCTGGAATTACCCGAAGACCCGACCCTGACTCAAATCATAGGGGACCCTACCCTTCGGGACGCCATCGATGCCGAGATTTCCCTGGAGATGTTGGCCCAAGTGGCGGGTACTTTGATGGAGTCGGAAGAGGAGACCCGCCCTCAGATAGTCAACATCTCCTTGTTTTCCTGGATTCTTCCCGAAGAGGCCATGGACGTCACCGGGGACTGTCTCCTGTCCCAGCTGGATGCTATTTTGAACGAGTCGGGCACCTACTCCCGCCTATCGGAGCTGGACCCCCTCTTCCGGAGGAGTTTTGCTCGAATACGAGCAGAAGGCGCCAAATCCCAATCTCATCTGACTGAAGCCAACCTTCGATTGGTGGTGAGCGTCGCCAAGAAATACATTGGGCGCGGCATGGCCTTGCTGGATATGATTCAGGAGGGAAACATCGGCCTGATTCGAGCCGTGGAAAAGTTCGATTACCGCAAGGGCTACAAGTTTAGCACCTACGCCACCTGGTGGATCAGGCAGGCAATAACCCGGGCCATCGCCGATCAGGCCAGGACCATCCGGATACCGGTTCACATGGTGGAAACCATAAACAAGCTGATGCGCCAGCATCGTCGCCTTTTGCAAGAGTACGGCCGGGAGCCCACGCCGGAAGAGATAGGTCAAGCCATGGAAATTGGCCCGGAGAAGGTGGAAGAGATCCTGAAAATCTCCCAGGAACCCGTTTCTTTGGAAACACCGATCGGCGAGGAGGAGGACTCCCACCTGGGCGACTTCATTGAGGATCGCAATGCGACGGCTCCGGCCGACGCCGCCTCCTCCCAGTTGTTGAAGGAGCAGGTTGAGGAAGTGCTTGGTACCCTCAGCGATAGGGAGGGCCGGGTTCTCCAGCTTCGATTCGGATTGGAAGACGGCCGCAGCCGGACTTTGGAAGAGGTGGGAAGAGAGTTTGGCGTAACCCGGGAGCGGATTCGTCAGATCGAAGCCAAGGCGCTGCGCAAGCTGCGACATCCGACCCGCTCTCGCAAGCTGCGGGATTTCCTGGAATAGGTCCCGGAATGGCCGCTCAGAGGGCGGACGCAAACCCCCATTCCTGCTGAGCTTGTCGAAGGGTGAGACTGGTTCGATTTTCAGAGTTTGGCGATAGTTAATTAGCTTAGTTCCCTGCGGGATGGGCGCCAACGGCAAGGGAGCCAAAGTCGAGCTTAGCAAGCATAGATTTACCTTTAAATGGCGCAATTCCCGGTGATATACTCGGCGTGATTGATGATTGGGAGGGTGTTCCGTGGAAGACTGGGCGTTGCCAAAGTGTCAAAGCTGCGACGTGGGACAGCTGGTTCCCCTATCGGATTATGGCGGGCAGGGTGCCTCGGTTCACTACAAGGCTTGGGTCTGCATTAACCCGGCTTGCGGCTTTAACATAAAGATTCGCAACGGCGATATTTACTTGAACGAACCAATCACGCCGGGCGGAATGAACGTCCCTAGACCCCGCTAGATTCCTCAGGTATCTCCTTCCGGTCCTATCTCCTCTAAAGGCGGATGAATTCCCGAAAGGGTTGGGTGGTTGAAACGGGTAGGGTTCGATTCAGGAATTTTGCGGTCCGACAATTAGCCCACATCTCCGGGACCGAGCTGCTACTTCCCGATCCATAAAGGTGGTGCCATGCAAGCCGGTTACGATTATCTTTTAGCGCCGGGACGCCTGAAAAGCGGGCTTTTCGGCTATTTTGGACTCATCCTCTCTCTTGTTGGCCTGCTACTACTGGTCAGCGGCGGCGGCTACTATCTCTACGCCACTATCGCCCGGTCCCAGCTGGATCAAATGAATGTCAGCCTGCCCAGCCCGGTAAGCGCTGCCGCGGATCCCGTCCCGGACCGGCTCTCCCCACAGACCGACATCCCGGCGCCACCCGAGATCGTCCCGCCTCCCGGCATACCCGAGTGGGCCATTGCCGGGCAAACTATCACCCACGGTGAGTCGTCTCTTGTAGATGTCTGGAGCGATCCATTATCTTACGAGCCTTTGGACTACCGCCGGGAAGTGCTTTTGCGGGGATTCACGCCCATGGAGCTTGACCAAGCGGCGGCGGTAGGCAGTCTACCCGCCGCAACGCGGTTGATCTTACCGGATGTTGGGATCGATTCCGGCGTAACGGAGCTGGCAATTCGGGATCTGGGAGACAGCCGGGGCTATGAAACGCCAGTCAACACCGTAGGGCATATCCCAGAAGTGGCCAATCCTGGAGAGGCGGGCAGCTCCTGGTTTTTCGCTCACCTGGAGAGCCCCCTCGTGGGAGAGGGGTCGGTCTTTTATAACCTGACCCGGATTCCCGACATGTTGGGAAGCGGGCAAGATGTCTTCGTCATTGCCGACTCCGGCTCGCAGCAATACCTATACCGCGTCAATTCCACTGAGGTCTTGCCCCAGGATGAAATGAGGCTGTTCAACACGGGCTGGGCCTCGATCCACCTGGTTTCCTGCGTACCCAGCTTGGTTTACGACCACCGGCTGGTAGTTACCGGCGAGTTGGTGGGTGTTAAGTAGCTATTTTAAAATGTCAACCGAGTCCTTCGGAATGACATGGGTCGTTTTGAGGTAGATTCCAAGTGGTGGAAACTAGATGGTGATTTCTTTAAGGGTATAGGCAGGCCCGGCTCCGGCGGCCTAATATTAATGCTTAAAATCCGGGGCTGAGGTCTGTTCAAGAGGCCGACATTCTCTGAATAGGCTCGACGCGGAGTTTCCTCAGGCGCCTGCCCAGGATGGAAACCACCTCAATACTTAGTCGGTCCACGGTTATTTTGTCCCCTACCTGAGGCATCCTGCCCAGAGTCCGGTAAACGTAGCCGCCCACGGTGTCAACATCCGGGTCGTACAGCTTAGCACCAAAGAGTTCCTCAACGTCCTCGGTGGTCACGCCGGCGTCGACGATTACGGCGCCGTCGTCCAGGCGGGTGATTGGATCCTCAGACTTGGAGAACTCGTCCTCAATTTCACCGACAATCTCCTCCAGCAAGTCCTCCATCGTAACCAGGCCTTCCGTCCCGCCGTATTCGTCCACCACAATGGCGAACTGACGGGCCCTTTGCTGCAGCTCCTGTAAAAGTCGGTCCAGCCTTTTGGATTCGGGAATAAAAAAGGCCGGACGGGTTATTTCGCTCAAAGCAGCCTCCAGCCCTCGCTCCACTATAAGCGCCAGCAGGTCCCGAGAATGGACCACGCCGGTAATCTGGTCGATGGTGTCTTTAAATACCGGCAGGCGACTGTGACCGCTTTCAATGAACTTCTCCGCCACCTGCTCCAAGGGCGTATTCAACTCCACCGCCACCATGTCTAGCCTGGGAACCATAATCTCTCGCGCTGTAGAAACATCCAAACGGAGAATGGACCGCAACATCTCCCGGTCCTTGTCGTCCAGATTCACCAACTCCTCTTCCGTTAACAGAGGCTCTGCCGCATCGGGTGGAAGGGGGAAGCCGGCCTGGCCGTTTTGGCTCAGTACAGGCTCGGCAAGCAGAGCCTCTGTCTTTCCTATTCCCCAATTTCTCACGAGTATCCGCAGCGCCGGAGTGGAATAGCGGGCAGACCAGGCAGGATAGCGGGCGACGAGGTAATAAGCCGCTCGATCAAACCCGGAGACCAGGACTAAGACGATCCCAGCGGTTAGAGTGATCGACCACCAGACCAAGGGTTGCAGAGAAAGAGCCAGCAGCAGACCGGAAAGGGAGAGGACGATGATGCCGGCGTATCTGTAGGGAGATAGGGCGAGCCCGAAGCGTTGTAGTGTTGGCATGCCGTTGGTGGGGCCTGCGACACTGCGGATCGCGTGCTGTAAGAAGGCCAACAGACTGTAGAGCAGCAGGGATCCCAGGAAAATTAGCGCGAAGATTAGGGCTAATGGTATATCGCTATCACTATCCAATACGAATACCCTCCATTTCCGTTGTTTGAATTCCCTATCAGGGAGTCTGATAGGGAATTCGGTTCTTACCAACAATTCTAGCAGGCATTCCGACGGCAAGTCCAGCCGCCGGGATATCCTTGGTTACGACCGCTCCCGCGCCAGTTGCAGCGTTGGCTCCTACCGTCACCGGCGCAACCAGCATGGTGTCGCACCCAATAAAAGCGCCGGCCTCAATCACCGTAGGCAGCTTGTCCCGCCCGTCATAATTACAGGTAACCGTGCCGGCTCCAATGTTCACACCGGCTCCAATGGTGGCATCTCCCAGGTAGCTGAAATGCCCGGAAACAGCTCCAGTGGACAGGCGGCTGTTTTTCACTTCCACGTAGTTTCCCAGATGCACTCCCGGTTCCAGGTGGGAGCCCGGTCGCAAGTGACTAAAGGGACCGATCTCCACACTTGCCTCCACCGTGGCCTCCTCCAGCATCGAAGCGGTGATCCGGCAGCCATCGCCAACCGCGGAATCCTCGATGACCGCGTTGGGACCTATTTGGCAGTCCTCCCCGATGCTGGTGTGACCCCGCAGGGCGGTGTTGGCCAAAATAATTGAATCTTGACCTACGGTGACATCACCGTCGATGTACACCGAGGCCGGGTCTTGAATAGTTACGCCGGCCAGCATCCAACCCTCTAGGATCCGGCGCCGTTGGATTGCCTCGACTTGGGAAAGCTGCAACCGGTTGTTGACACCCATCGACTCATTCGGGTCTGCGCAGGTCTCGGAGCTTGTCGGTTCTCCGGACTCAGCGCCCAGGGCCGCCAGAGATGTCAAGTATTTCTCTCCCTGGGTGTTGGGCTGGATTCGATTCAGATTTGCGGCCAAGAAACCGGAGCTAAAACAGTATACCCCCACGTTGACCTCAGCTGGCTGATTATCCGGCGTCTGGTGGCCCGGCGAACCCATCCGGTCGCCAGCCTCCACGATGTCTATTATGCGCCCTTGGTTATCTCTAATAACCCTTCCCAAGTCCTGACCAGCAGCAGTCTGGGCCGTAAGCAGGGAAAGTACAGCCCCATTCTCCGAATGCCGCTGACACAACCGGCCCACCGAGTCCAGAGTCAGCAGGGGAACGTCGCCGTTCAAGACAAGGAGTTGTTCCACCCGTCCGTTCAGCTGCTTCAGAGCCCAGGTCAAAGCGTCCCCGGTACCCGACCTTTCCGGCTGGGTAGCGTATTCGGCGGCGTTGCCCAGGATTTCGCGGATGCGGGTCCCATTATCCGGGGATACCACTACGACAACTGTTCCAACTCCTAGTTGGCGGAGCAGCTCCAGGGGGTAACGGATCAGCTCCTTTCCGCATACCTGGTGCAGAACTTTCGGAATGCGGGACTTCATCCGAACGCCGTGTCCGGCGGCCAGGATGACCCCGGCCCATTGGTGACCAATGCCTTCTGCCATACCGATACCCTCTGCCAGGCCTTGTCCTGATGTTGGCCCTTGTTTCAGCTCTGGGGCTTTCTCGAATCTTGCCCTAACCTCGCGGTTCCCCTGACGGAGCCCGATTGCTCGGAGCAATTATAACAGCGAAGAATTCTGGCGCTTCATACCCAGAGATTAGCGCGTCTCCAGAATCTTTAGCCGCTCTGAATCAAACGTCGAAGGTGCAAACTCCGTCGAGTGGGCTTGCGTTGACAACCCTCTACCGGCGGCGCACAATTGGTTGGTTCCCAAGCTGACCTATGCAAGGTCCGCTCCTAGATGTGCTCCGGGAGATACCCGGGGAGAATCCCAGCGGAAATATCCTCCAAGAGGCAATAGCATGGCCGATCTTACTGATATCGAAATCCGGGCGCTGGCCAAGGCAGCCGGCGTGGAAATCCCCGATCATCTGCTGACGGAGGTCGGTTACAGCCTCAATGGCCTGCTGGAAACCCTGGGAAAGATATCGGCGCCGGACTGGGAGCAGGTTGAGCCGCTGCCTATAGTTCTCCCTCACAACATGGCAGACTAATACCCCCGACTCCGCTCTCCTCTTCCCAGGGGTAACACCGGCCACAGGGGACACCCGCGCCCCAAAGGGAGTTAGCTGCGACGGAGATGGCCTCAATGAATAAATCGGAAATTCCCTTCTTGCCAGCAACCCATCTGGCCCAGCTAATTCGGGCCAGGGAGGTTTCTCCCGTTGAGGCTACTCAGGCCTATCTGGACCGCATAGAGCAGGTGGACGGCAAGCTCAACTCCTACATCACCGTATGTAAAGAAGAGGCTTTGGCGGCAGCCCGACAAGCCGAAGCTGATATCAGCGCCGGTCAATACAAAGGGCCCATGCACGGAATACCGGTGGCCGTTAAGGACCAATTCAACACCCAAGGCATCCGCACCACCAATGGCTCTAACGTGCACCGAGATTTTATTCCCGACCATGACGCTACGGTCGTAGCCAATCTAAAACAAGCCGGATCGGTGCTGCTGGGCAAACTAAACATGAGCGAGTTCGCCAGCGGTGATGCCTTTCATCACCCCTACGGCCGTCCCCGCAACCCGTGGGATTTGTCGCGCAATCCGGGGACTTCCAGCAGCGGCTCGGGAGCCGCCACTGCCGCCTGTCTCTGTTCCACGTCGTTGGGGGAGGACACCGGAGGCTCCATCCGGGGCCCAGCATCTTTCTGCGGATTGGTAGGTATCCGGCCCAGCTGGGGCCGGGTCAGCCGTTATGGTGTATTTGGCGCATCCTGGTCCATGGACACCGTCGGACCCATCTCCCGCACCACCGCCGACTGCGCCATGACCCTGGGGGCCATAGCCGGATATGATAGCAAGGATCCTTTGACTTGGAACGTACCCGTTCCGGATTATCTCTCGGCCTTAACCAACGATATCGCCGGTCTGAAGGTTGGCGTGGTTACCGAGCGAGTCCATACCAATGTGGTGGAGCCTGAAGTGGGAAACGCGGTGGTCAAGGCCATCGCCGTTCTGGGCGAGTTGGGCGCCAGCGTGGAGGAGGTTTCTCTGCCCCTGATTGTCGACTCGGCGGCGATCTCCTCGGCGATAATAGCCTCCGATGTAGCCGCGCTGAACCAGGATAATATTGCCACGCGGCTGGACCAGTTCGACCACAACAATCAGGTACGCATGCTTATGGGCAGCATTCAGCCGGCGGCGGCTTACCAGAAGGCCGCTCGGCTGCGCCAGGTGCTGCGCCGGCAGATCTTGGACGCCCTGGAGCGAGTGGATGTTCTGGTAATGCCCACATCCTCCATTCCGGCGCCAGTAATACCGGAGCAGGCCGGCATTAGCAGCAAGCAGGAAGTCATCGCCGGTTTCGCCGGACGCCGCGGTTTTACCTCTCCCTTCAACCTGGCAAATACCCCGGCCCTCTCCATAAACTGCGGTTTCACTACCCAAGACCTGCCAATCGGCCTGCAAATCGCGGGCAAACCCTTCGACGAAACCACCGTTTTCCGGGTGGCCCACGCCTACGAACAGGCCACCGACTGGCATACCCGCCGGCCGCCGATTTAACACACAGGAAACCCCGGTTAACGGTCAGACAACCCGGAGGCCTATTCGAATGGGAGGAGACTCGGAGATGCAACCCTTTGAACTTTCGGCGTCTGAGGCGGCCCGGCAGATCAAGAGCAGGGATCTTTCGCCGGTTGCCTTGGTCCAATCCCTGCTGGACCGTATCGACTCTCTGGAGCCTGCCTTGAAAGCCTGGGTATACCTGGACCGAGAGGAAGCGCTTTCGGAGGCACGCCGCAAGGAGCAAGAGGTAGAGTCCGGCACTAATCTTGGTTCCCTCCATGGCGTCCCCATCGGACTCAAGGACATCTATTACACCGCCGGCATTCCCACCACCGCCTGCTCCAAAGTCTACGCCGACTTTGTACCCGAATATGACGCCACCACCGTTTCTTCTCTGAAACGGGCCGGCGCCATCATGCTGGGCAAGACTGTTACCACCGAGTTCGCCTGCATGGACCCGTCTCCGACGATCAACCCCTGGAACCCCGCCCACACACCGGGGGGTTCCAGCAGCGGCTCGGCCGTAGCCGTGGCGTCCCGCATGTGCCCGGCGGCAATGGGCTCCCAAACCGTCGGCTCGGTACTACGCCCAGCGTCGTACAACGGGCTGGTCGGCTTCAAGCCCACCTTTGGCCGGGTCAGCCGGTACGGTGTGATACCGGTAAGCTGGACTCTGGATACCATGGGCTGGCTGGTACGTACTGTGGAGGACGCGGCGCTCTTGCTGCAGGTTATGGCCGGGCCGGATACGGCGGACCCGGTGGCTTCCCGAACCGCGGTTCCGGATTATCTAAAAGGACTGGAGACACCGGTTTCCCCACGAATTGGGTTTCTGCGCCGGTTCTACTACGAGCGGGCCGATTCGGAGACTCAGAAAAATGTAGACGAGGTGCTGCAACAGTTGAGCCAAGCCGGAGCCCAGGTGGAAGAGCTGTCCATGCCGGACAGCATCGACACCGCCATCGCCGATCAACAGCTGATAATGGCGGTGGAGGGAGCCGCTTTCCATCAACCGATGTACGAAAAGCGGGCCCAGGACTATCAGCCAAAATTGAGGGAGATGCTGGGCCGGGGGCTGGCCGTCGACGCCGCCAGCTATTCTCGGGCCAAGGAGCGCCGCCTCCGATTTGTCACCGACATGCAACTCCTGGCGGAGCAGGCGGACGTGCTGCTCACTCCGTCCACACCCACTGCGGCGCTGGCCGACCTTTCCAACACCGGCAATACCATGTTTCAGGGTCCGTGGACCTACTCTGGTTTGCCCGCCATCACTCTTCCCTCCGGCCTAGCGCTATCGGGGCTGCCCCTGGGGATTCAGCTGGCAGCGTCCCCCTTCGCCGAAGCCCGGCTGCTGGCGGCGGCCCGCTGGTGCGAAGGAGTCCTGGATTTGCACTTGGCCCCGCCGGTATGATGATGGCTCCCTGCCCGAGGAACTGGAGGTCAACAGAACCTCCTAACCTGAAATAGAATCAACTTGGAGGTATATCGCACCATGCGCATGCTCATTGATGTCAATTTTCCCCTGGAGCCATTCAACACCCTGGTGAGGAACGGGACGGTCGGGCAGAAAATTCAGCAGATATTGGCCGACCTTAAGCCGGAGGCGGCCTACTTCTCGGAACGCAACGGCAAACGGGGAGAGATATTCATTGTGGATGTCACCAACCCATCCCAGGTACCGGCCCTCGCCGAGCCCTTCTTTCTCACCTTCGACGCCTCGGTGGAGTTCCGCGTCGCGATGACTCCCGAGGACCTGGGGGCCGCCGGACTGGAAGCCCTGGGAGAGAAGTACGGATAATCGGCGAGCTGTCTGCCTTCCCGTACCGGATTTTCGTTAATGCCTTAGCTTTAATCCTTTAGCTTCCGGAGGTTTCAACAATGGTGGCATCAGTCAAGAAGCGCCGGCTGGGACGTCCAGTATCCATCGTCGGCGCGGGTATATCCCAGTTTGGAGCATTTCGCGACAAGACCAGCCGAGACCTGTTCGTTGAAGCCTTCCAGGACCTGATGGACAACCTGGACCAGGGCATCGACGTCGAGGATATCGAGTGCGGCTACGTGGGCAATTACTCCTCAGACTTGTTTGAAGGCCAGGGGCACACCGCGCCCATCATCGCCGACTGGCTGGGCATGACCCCAGCTCCGGTCACCCGCATTGAAAACGCTTGCGCCAGCAGCGGCAGCGCCCTGCGGGAAGGCGTGATGGCCATCGCTTCCGGCATGTACGACGTGGTGCTGGTCGGCGGGGTGGAAAAGATGACCGGCCTGCCGACCGAAGGGGTAACCGGCGTGCTGGCCACCGCCGCCGATGGTCTGTATGAGGTGCCCGCCGGGCTGACCTTCCCCGGCATTTACGGGGCTTTGGCCAAGGCCCACATGGACCGGTACGAAACCAACCTGGATCATTTGCTGAAGGTGGGCATCAAGAATCATAATAACGGCGCCCTGAATCCCAAGGCCCAGTTCAACGTGACTATTCGCCAGATGATGGAGCGCCGCCAGGTTCGCGCCGAGCAGAGGGGAGAAACTGTCCCGGATTGGAAGGACGAGCTGGATTTCTTGAATGACCCGGCGTCCAACCCCTGGATTGCCTGGCCGCTTCGACTCTACGACTGCGCCCCCATAACCGATGGAGCGTCCTGCCTACTCCTCGTAAGCGCGGACATTGCCCGCAACTTCACCGAAAAGCCGGTGCATATCGCGGGTATGGGGCAAGCAAGCGGCCGGCCGCTGCACGACGCCGAAGAGCTGACTTCCTTGTCGGCAGCCAAGTATGCCGCGGCGCAGGCCTATCAGATGGCCGGCATTACCCCGCAGGATGTCCAGGTGGCGGAGGTCCATGACTGCTTCACCATCGCTGAGATCATCGCCACCGAAGACCTGAGCTTTTTCGCACCGGGCGAGGGACCCCGGGCGGTGGATGAAGGGAGAACCGCTTTGACCGGGGACCGGCCCATCAACACCTCGGGCGGACTTAAATCCAAGGGACATCCTGTGGGCGCCTCCGGCGTTGCGCAGGTGATCGAGGTTTTTCACCAACTGAGAGGCGAAGCCGGGGCCAGGCAGCTGTCCGATCCCAACTTGGAGGTCGGCCTCACTCATAACGTGGGAGGTACCGGCGGCACCTGCGTGGTCAACATTCTGCGGAGAGGTTAGCGGCGGCATGGCTGACGAGGCTCGGGAATTCAACGCCGCCTCCTTCTACGAATATCTAAAGGAGGGCAGACTGATGGGCATCCGCTGCCGGGATTGCGCCCATCTATCCGCCGTGCCGCGGCCCCTTTGTCCGGCTTGTCACAGCCGGAAGGTGGAGTGGCACCAGTTCAGCGGCAAGGGACAGCTGAGCACCTTCACCTGCATTTCCATAGTGCCGGTAGCCATGGGGGAGCAAGGATACGGCCGGGACAATCCCTACTGCAGCGGCGTGGTCACCCTTGAGGAAGGGCCCCGCATCAGCGCCCGCCTGTTGGGCGTAGACGCCAGCAACCCGCAGAATATTCAGACCGGCACGCCGGTTGTGTTGGAGCTGGAAGACCTGGACCAGGACCAACCCGCCCTAGCCTTTCATCCTGCCTAGCGCGAAGAAACCCTTTTAGAGAATTGGGAAGCGCCCCGCCCTTCCGGTCCAGGGCGCTGAATTTTTGCCCGGTCAGTTATTCAGTTATGCTGAACCCGTTCTAGTCTAAGCCGCGAGTCCCAACCCATCCGGTCTGAGAAACATCTATGATCTCGCCGTTGGGGCCACCGTATTTGACCTCCACATTGGCGTGGGCCGGGCCGCCCATCCCCACGCCCAGGGCCCGGTTGATATCGTCCCTCGGCTGGGACCCGGCTTTTTGCAGCTTCTCAGCGATCTCTTCCAGGCTTTCCACCTCGAAACCTATGTGGTGAATGCCACTGAAGCCGGTACCATACTCCGGACCGGTTACCTGGTCATTCTTGAAATCCAAAATCGCCAGATTAATGTTGCCGTCGCTGAGATAGTACCCAGAGGCATTGGGACTATCCAGCTTGGCTATCTCCCTCATCCCGAATACTTCCGTATAAAACTTGGCGGTGGCGTCGGCGTCCTGAGTTGCGATGGCAATGTGCTTAATTTGTGGCATCGGGCTCTTCTCCTTTAGCGACCAATTTTTTTGCGGGGCCCCATCTCCTTCCTGGGGGTTTCTTGAGAACGGCAGGCTTCAAGATACCATCTTTGATAGTAGTTCGCCAACTTGAGCAACCGGCGGCGGCTTAGGGGAGATTTCAGACCTGCTTTCGATAGCTGAAACGTGCGGCTCATGTTAGAATTCATTTTGGGAATAGCTGTTTCCCCGGCATGGCCCGGCCTAGGCTTAAAAGTCGCCGGGTTTGAAGTAAGGGGAAGATTCAGAGACAGGAGCGACATCATGACACTGTCCAGCAAGATGAAATTCGGGGTTTTCATGGCCCCTTTCCACCGGGTGGGTGAAAATCCGACGCTGGCGTTGGAGCGAGACTTGGAACTGCTCCAGTGGCTGGATGTGTTGGGGTTTGATGAGGCGTACATTGGCGAACACCATAGCGCCGGATGGGAGACCATCGCTTCTCCGGAGGTTTTCATGGCGACGGCCGCGGAGCGCACCCGCCACATCAGGTTGGGTTCCGGCGTAATCAGCCTGCCCTATCATCACCCGTACATGGTGGCCAACCGTATGGTATTGCTGGACCATTTAACCCGAGGCCGGGTTATCCTGGGCGTCGGTCCGGGGGCCCTGGCCTCCGACGCCCTGATGCTGGGCATCGATCCCGCGCGGCAGCGGGAGATGATGGATGAGTCGCTGGGCATTATCCTGCGCCTTTTCACCGAAACTGAACCCCTCACCTACAAGAGCGACTGGTTTGAGCTAAACGAGGCGGTCCTCCAGCTCAGGCCGTACCAGGAGCCTCACGTACCGGTGGCCGTGGCCTCGGTCCAGTCGCCCGCTGGGGTGAGTCTGGCGGGAAAGCACGGCGCAGCCGTACTGTCCATGAGCATCCCCCGGGACACGATACGGCAGACCAGCCTGAAGGAGCTCTGGTCCATAGCGGAGGAATCGGCGGCCGAGCATGATAAGACGGTGAGGAGAGAGGATTGGGGTCTGGTGGTGGGCATGCACCTGGCCGAAAGCAAGAAGGAAGCTTATGAGGACATCCGGCTGGGCGGGGGCCGGATAGTTACCGAATACTTTGGCCAGACCTTGGGGAATGAAATTCCAGACGTTCCCGCCGACCAGATCGTCGACTACATGGTGGAGCACAATCAGTGGATCGTCGGAACCCCCGACGACTGCATCGCCGGAATTGAGCGGCTTCAGGAAATTAGCGGCGGCTTCGGCAGCTTCATGATTCGGGTTGAGGATTGGGCCCCCTTTGAGAAGATCAAACACAGCTACGAGCTGCTGGCCCGCTACGTGATGCCCCGCTTCCAGGGCTCCCTAACGGGTATAGAGGTTTCCAACCGTTGGGCCGCCGAGCGGAGTGTAGACCTGCAGAGGAACCGGATTAGCGGTTTGAAGACAGCCACCGATGCCTATTATACGGGCCGGACTTAAGTCTTCCCTTGCTCCGCCAACAGCGGCGGAATAATCTTATTTCTGCGACTTTTGTGCCTCCCTTTAAGGAGAGGGTCCGGACGGGTCTAGACCTTTTCTTTACCGCCAAGTCATAGATTATTGGCCGGGAATCCCGCTACCAGCCCCCGAATCCTCTGTTATCATTAAGTAACTATCTCAGAATGTCACCCAGAGCGAAGCGAGGGGCCAAAAATTCCCCGGGAATGTGGCCCTGACGCCATTGGTTATGGTGTAACTGTCATACTGATTCATGAGGTTTTACGGGCCCAGGATTTAGATTCCTCAGTCCCTTCGCTCCTTCGGAATGACATGGGTCGTTTTAAGATAGTTACTGACCAGTGCATCCGAGGTTTTGCGGGGAAACCTACGCTCCCGTCCCCTGAGCTTCGCCGGTGATAAGCCCCCTTTAGCTTGCCCCATATCAAAGCCAA
>JAKZUA010000194.1:0-16502 GCA_047516825.1 Dehalococcoidia bacterium | reverse complement strand
CCTACATCCAGTTGCCACTCTTCCATGAGTTGCACTATGTCTGTCATCCCTTCCACCACCGCCAATCGACTTCTTTTACAGAATATCGCAACTCCTCTTCGGGTTCGCTTTATGTAGGTTTCACCTTAGCTTTGGTTTAGGCTTCGGTTCAGGGGCACCTGCCCGAACGCGATTGGGGATTGACGCAGTTTTCGCAGGTCCCCAGGTCCCTATGATAAAATAAAACGGCGAATATACGAAACACCAGCCCCAGTTTTTCGCTAAATCCTTTTCGATAAGTCCTTTATGAATAGCGACAAGAAAATGACCCTAGTCAATTCCGGGGATTCCGGAACATCAGCCGATTTTATCCGCAGCATCATCGCGGAAGACCTGAAAACCGGCAAGTACGGCGGACGGGTGGTGACCCGATTTCCTCCCGAGCCCAATGGCTATCTCCACATCGGGCATGCCAAGTCTATCTGCCTTAATTTCGGGGTCGCCGCGGAGCATTCCGGCGGGGTCTGTCATCTCCGCTTCGACGATACCAATCCTACTCGAGAGGATGTGGAGTTCGTCGACTCGATCCAGGCAGATGTGCGCTGGTTGGGGTTCGACTGGCAGGATCATCTCTATTACGCATCGGACTATTTCGAGCAGTTGTACGCTTTGGCGGAGCAGCTGATTCGTAACGGGCTGGCCTACATCGACAGCCTGACCGCCGAGGAGATTCGGGGCTATCGAGGCACCCTCACCGAGCCTGGGCGAAACAGCCCTTACCGGGACCGCTCGGTGGAGGAAAACCTGGACCTGTTCCAGCGCATGCGAGCCGGGGAGTTTGAAGACGGGCGGCACGTTCTGCGGGCCAAGATTGACATGGCCTCTCCCAACATGAACCTGCGGGATCCCACTCTTTATCGTATTCGGCGGGTTCCACACCAGCGCACCGGCGATGCTTGGTGCATCTATCCCATGTACGACTTCGCTCACGGTCTTTCTGACTCTTTAGAGAAAGTTACCCATTCCCTGTGCACTCTGGAGTTTGAAGACCACCGGCCGCTCTACGACTGGTTCCTCGACTCTCTGGATGTTTACCATCCCCAGCAGATCGAATTCGCCCGCCTGAATCTTACCCACACCGTCCTTAGCAAGCGCAAGCTGAGGAACCTGGTTGAGCAGGGCGGCGTGTCGGGCTGGGATGACCCGAGAATGCCCACCCTCAGCGGGCTACGCAGAAGGGGTTACACGGCCCGCAGCATCCGCACGTTTTGCGATCGGGTAGGCGTGGCCAAACGGGACACCGTGGTGGAAGTAGCCCTCCTGGAGCACTGCCTGCGGGAGGACCTGAACCAGCACGCCCCGAGAGTCATGGGTGTGCTTCGACCCTTGAAGCTAATCATCGATAACTATCCGGAGGGGCAAACCGAGGAGTTCGAGGCGGTCAATAATCCGGAGGATCCCAGTATGGGTACCCGTTTAATCCCCTTCTCCCGGGAGCTTTACATAGAGGAAGACGATTTCCGGTTGGATCCGCCGAGCAAGTTCTACCGCCTGGCGCCGGGTAGGGAGGTGCGCCTGCGCTACGCCTACTTGGTCACTTGCGTCGATGTGGTGAAAGATGCGCAGACTGGGGATGTGGTGGAGGTTCATTGCACCTACGATCCGGGTTCCCGGGGGGGCACCGCCCCGGATGGGCGCCGGGTGAGGGGCACCCTGCACTGGGTTTCCCAAGCCGACTCGGTGGCTGCCGAGGTCCGGTTGTATGACCACCTGTTTTCCCAGCCCAATCCCGACGAAGAACCGGACCAAGACTCTGGTGGGGAGGATTTTCCAGCCGGGCTGAATCCCAACTCGCTGGAAATTCTGGAACAGTGCCGGGTGGAGCCCGGGCTGGCTAACGCAACGCCAGGCAATATTTATCAGTTCGAGCGTCAGGGGTACTTCGTGGTCGATAATACCGATTCAAAACCCGGCGTGCCGGTGTTCAATCGGGCTGTCTCTCTGCGGGATACCTGGGTCCGAATCCAGCAAACCCAACAAAAATCGGCCTGATCCTTAGCCCGGCCGGCCGTTCGTTTTCCCCCAGCCCCTCCTCCTGCTCCGAGACTCTCTCCGAATCTTCGGATTGGGCGTGTTAAAATAGGGGTAGGGTAGGAGGAGCGATGGCGGCAGAGAAGGTTCGGGTCCGGTATGCGCCCAGCCCCACCGGCGAACCCCACATCGGGAACATCCGCACGGCGCTGTTCAACTGGCTCTTCGCCCGCCATGCCGGCGGCGATTTCATTGTCAGGATCGAGGATACCGACCAGGAACGGCTGGTGCCCGGTGCGGTGGACAGTATTCTGGATGGATTGGAATGGCTAGGCGTCGATTGGGAGGAAGGCCCTCGGGTCGGCGGTCCCTATGGCTCCTACTTCCAGTCGGAGCGGCTACCCCTGTATGACGAGGCCGCCGAAAGATTGATCGCCAAGGGCGCGGCCTACCGTTGCTACTGCTCGAGGGAGCGGCTGGACCAGGTAAGGAAGGAACGACAGCAGCAGAAGCTGGACACGGCCTATGACCGGCATTGCCGGGACCTAACGCCGGAGCAGCGACAGGACATGGACGCCGAGGGCGGTCCATCGGTGGTCCGCTTTGCCATGCCGACGGCGGGCACCACGTCGGTCCAAGACCTGATCCGGGGCGAAGTGGAGTGGCAGAATCGTCTGCTGGAAGACTTCATCATCCTCAAGTCAGACGGATTTCCCACCTACCATCTGGCCGTGGTGGTGGACGACCACTTGATGGGGGTGAGCCACGTTCTGCGGGCCGAGGAGTGGCTCTCCAGCACCCCCCGGCATGTCAACCTTTATCGCAGTTTGGGGTATGACCTGCCCCAATTCGGGCACCTGCCCATGATTCTTGGCCCCGACCGCTCCAAACTATCCAAGCGTCACGGCGCCACTTCGATCCTGGAGTACCGGGACAACGGGTACCTCCCGGAGGCGCTGAAGAACTTCATGATTCTGCTGGGCTGGTCGCTGGATGACCACACTGAAGTGATGTCCGGCGATTTTATGGTGGAGAACTTCGGGCTGGAAAGGGTGGGCAAACCGGCGGCGATTTTCGACGTCGAAAAATTGCAGTGGATGAACGGGCTTTACATTCGGGAGTTATCCTCCGAGGAACTGGCTGACCGGATGCTGCCCTTTTTGGAACGGGACCTGGCCGGAGATTTGCTGCCGGTGGACCGCAGCTATCTACTGCAAATCGTTCCGCTGATCCAGGAGCGGCTCAAGCTGCTTACTGACGCCGCCGGCATGACCTCCTACTTCTTTGAGGCATTCCCGGAGTATGACCGGGAGCTTTTGGTGCAGCGAGGCTCCGATCAGCCAGCGGCGCTGGCCGGCCTTAAGGTTTGCTTGGCGGAGCTGGAGAACTCCCCCAGATTCGACCACTTGGTTTTGGAGCCGCTGTTGCGGGAGAGGGCCGAGGGTTTGGCGCTGTCCCTGCGCCAGCTGTTCGGCTCGCTGCGGGTGGCGGTCACCGGTCGCACGGCCACGCCGCCCCTGTTTGAAACCATGGAGGTTTTGGGCCGGGAGCGAGTTTTGAGCCGTCTGAAAGTCGCCGTTGAAAGGCTCTCTCCGGCCTAACCGGCGGTTGGCCTTACCGTCGATTATTCGGTTAATTCCTCACCGCAGTGGGGACACAGTCTGCTCTCCTCCAACTGGCCTGGCTGCAATTCTTCCCGCCGTTGCTGCATTTCTTCGAGAAAGCCCGAGCCCAGGATACCGGCGGGGAGGGCGAACATGCCAATGCCCAGGACTGCGATAAGCGCGGCGATTATCCTTCCCTCCAAAGTAACCGGAATAACATCGCCGTAGCCGACGGTCGTAAGGGTGATGATGCTCCACGACATAGCTTCCGGTATGCTCGAGAACTTATCCGGTTGAGCCTCGTTCTCCGCGAAAAACATGAGAGACGAGGCCAAAACCAGCAATAGTGAGAGCATTGCCACCACCGTAAGCAGCTCATTTTTCCGCGACTCCAAGACCGCGCCCAGGGACCGGACACCGGTGGAATAGCGGGCCAGCCGGGCCACTCGGGCAAACAGCCGCACGGCTCGAAGGAACCGGAGGTCCAGGTCCTCCAGGTGTAAAAGAGGCACCACGTAGAAGGGCGCTATGGCCATAAGGTCAATCAGCGGTAGCGCAGAGAAGGCGAATCGGATCCTCCCGAAGACTGGATGGGCGTATTTCGGCGCAGAAGTGCAAGCCCATAGCCGCATTAGGCATTCCACCGTGAAAATCGCAACCGATGCCCCTTCTAAGGTGTTAAAGAAAATGGGGGCGGCCAGAAAAACTGATCGGACCGTCCCCATTATGAGTGCGAAGGCGTTAAGGCAGATTAACGCCTTCAGAAAAAAATCGAAGATTTGGCTGGTGCGGTCGCCGGGAGTGGCTACCTCCAGAACCTTATAGACCCGTTTCTTAAGCCCGGCGATGCCTGGGTCCGCATTAACTCCTTGCCGAACTGGGCTTCTCTGTCACGTCCAATAGTCGGCTCTACTTTTCACCTAAGAAAAGCAAATCCTAGATAGGAGAATCGGATCCACTTTTCTGATGTGATTCTTATATTTGTCCCAAAATAAAACCAAAAGCACGGGTTTTCGTATTGACACCCCAAACTGACGACGGGTTATCTTAGTTCGGTAGGATCTAGCGGTCGAGCCGCTCACTGCCCCACAAACTTTAGGGTATTTTTTGACTTTATTCCGGAAATAGTTTATATTAAACTAAATAAAACTAACGAGGAGCTGGGCGATCGATTCTATTTTCTGGCGACCCTCAGGCTGAGAGGAGGTGACATTCTAACAGTGACTGGTTGCCCACATGTCTCCGTTATCTAGCGGTTGTTGTCATAATGTGTTCTATTATCGTAAAGTAAAATGCTTTTTACGTCATTATCAATCCTAATCTCTTTTTACTGAAGGCACAGCTAGGGCGGGGATCAAATTTGGATGAATTTGTAGGAGGTGTTGAGCAAGCATATGATGTCTACAGCAGTCAAAATAATTAACGACGGGGTCCTCAAGCTAGATGGAGGTTCGGTTTTCGGACAGGTTCCCAAGGTGGCTTGGGAGAGCAATGTCGTTACCGATCGAAAAAACCGCATTTCCCTGGGATTGAACTGCCTGCTTTTGCAGGTATGCGGCAAGAATGTACTGGTCGATACCGGAGTGGGTCCCAAGGAGAACGAAAAGGACAAAGAAGCCTTGGGTTTGGTTCCCAGCCGATTGCTCAAGGTCTTGAAAGGCATTGGGCTGGCCCCTAAGGACATACACGCTGTCATCCTCTCTCATCTTCATTTTGACCACAGTGGGGGCTGCACCCGAATGGACCGGGCGGGAAACCTGGTGCCGACCTTTCCCAAGGCCACCTATTACGTGCAACGAGCTTGCTGGGAAGACGCGATAAACCCCAACGAGCGATGCTTCGGCACCCATAGGGAAGAAAACTTCGTGCCCATCGAGGAACGAGGTCAGCTGGAATTTCTGGATGGAGACGAGGAGATCCTTCCCGGCCTGAATGTCATCCTGACCGACGGACATGCCAAGGGGCATCAAATGGTGATGTTCACTCATGGCGGCGAGCGGATAGTGTATCTAGGGGATTTGGTGCCTACTCATCATCATCTGAACTTGGGCGTTATCTCGGCCTTTGATTACTCTCCCGAAGACACCCTTCAGCAGAAGCGCGATGTCCTTTTCGACGCCGAGAAGCAGGGGTGGTTGCTGGTTTTCGCTCACGGCCAGGACCCCAAGGCCGGATACCTGGAGCGCCGGGGCGACCACGCCTATCTGCGGCCGGTGGAGTTCTGACACCCAATACCACATCTAGATGAAAGGTGCACGTTTTGGGTAAGGTAAGGGCGCCCGGCCCTGCGCCCCTACGGAATCGCCCAGGACATATACGCGACTTTCGGGCCGACTTGGCATAAAGCCCCGGTCCCAGGACGCGAAAAAAAGTGGCCCGCTTATAACCAGCGGGCCACTTTTTTTCGGTTGGGAGACATCTACCGGGGGTGTAGGGCAGGTGGGATGAAGGCAATGAATCCGGTTGAACTCCGGGGAGCCTCCGGCTAGAGAGCTTCGCCTGTGACGCCGCTCGGGTCCAGCGCCGTTATTCGGGTCGGGGTTATGGTGTTATGCAGGTTGTTATTCAGGTACTGAGGCGTGACGGCGTAAACCCGAATATAGTTGTCGGTCAACCCGCTCCAAGTGCGGGTGCCTCCACTTTCCCGGCAGGACTCCCAGAGCACCGGTCGGATCTGCCCCAACTGCTTGCGGCGGAACTCCTGGGAAGTCCGGCTGGCGACTTCCAGCATCTGGTTCACCCGAGTTCGCTTATCTGGCCCATCCACTTGACCGTCAAAATAGTGGGCGCTGGTGCCAGGCCGGCGAGAATAGGGAAAGATGTGCATGTCGCTGAAGCCCATGCCGGCGGCGAACTCCCGGCTTTGCCTGAATTCGGCTTCACCTTCCCCGGGAAATCCCACGATCAGATCGGTAGTGATTCCCGGGTCGTGGATAAACTCGCGGATGAGTCCCACCGACTGCCTGAACCCGGCGGTGTCGTAGCGGCGATGCATGGATTTTAGGATAGAGTCGGAGCCGCTCTGCAAGGGCACGTGAAAGTGGGGGCAGAGCCGGCTGTTTTCCCAAAGCCGGAGTAGCCCTGCGCTGATTTCCTGGGGTTGCAAGGAAGATACCCGGATTCTTCGCACAGCGGTCTCGGTCAAAATGCGGCCCAATAAGCTGACCAGATTAATCTGGGGCAGGTCGAATCCATAGGTGCCCAGTTGGGTGCCGGTTAGGACTACCTCCTGAAACCCCTCCTCCGTCCGCCGGTTAATCTCCTGAATCAAGGTCGCGGGAGGAATGCTGCGCTCCCGCCCCCGCACCTTGGGGACGATGCAGTAGGCGCAAACCTGGTCGCAGCCTTCCTGAATTTTGATCATGGCCCGACTGCGCCGGGTGCCCTCGGCAACGGGTGCAAAAGTATTTGGACCTTCTGGACTAACTGGATTTGAGTCTGCTGAATTTGGGCCCTGCAACGGCGGCCTGGAAGAGCTGCGGCGGTGCAGGGCCACCGCTTGGGATACCAGCTGATCTTTCTGGGTGTTATCGACCACCAGAGATACGGCGTCGAGCTGGTGGAGTTCTGGCGTCGCTCGCTGGGGGTAACAGCCGGCCGCGATGATTATTGCGGTGGGGTTTGCCCGCCGGGCAGCCCGCAGTGCCTGCCGCGCCTTGGCATCGGCATTGGCGGTTACCGTGCAGGTATTGAGGACAAAGACGTCCGCCTCGGACACCGAATTGACCAACCGATAGCCCGCTTCGATGAACTGGCGGGCGATGGCGTCGCTATCGGCCTGGTTGAGTTTGCAGCCATGAGTTCGTACCAGCACCTTCCCCAGCGGCTTGTTGACCACAGGATTAGTAACCCCAGGCCGGGTCGGCAGTGGTTTAGCCGGCATCCGGACTGCTCGCGAGTCCATTTAGTATCTCATCTGGCTCAGGCTCCGGTGGCTCAGGCACTGGAACCAACTCCCACAGCCGCTCGACGGCCGAGCTAACGTCATCCAATATCAGGAAAAGGTAGTCCATCCTAGAACGGGATTCCCGAACCCGGTCTACAGTGTCCGAGAAGCCCGAAAGCTGCTTAAAAGCCTCTCTGATGCGCCGGTCCCGGTGCTGCTGTCCCAGGCGGGAAGCATACTCCTGGACCGCTTCATTGCTTTCTATTTCATCGCCCTGGGTCAACCCCACCGCCTTAACCGCCAGCGTCAGGCTACCCCAAAGCTGCTCTTCCGAGCGCAGCCACCGGCCGCTCCGCATCTCGGTCACCGCGCTGTCCAGCAGGCGCAGGCTCTGCTGTCGGTAGCGCTGGATTCTGTCAGATGCGGCTGGATTAATCACAAGCGGCGACTGACTCCTGAAAAAAGCACTAACCTTGTGAGCTCCGAATCCCCCTTTGGAAAAGGGGGACTGAGGGGGATTTCCCCAAATCGGTGGCTCCTCCGGCCGTGTCTTGCCCAAGATTCAAACTTCAGGAGGCTATTGGTCCCGCGCGACCCCGGGGATAGACTCCAGGGCTTCGTGAAAGCCTTCCCAGGCACTATCTGCCGATGCACCGGCCTCCCAGCTGTCGAAGTGGAGCAGTTGCTCCAGAGACAGCCGCTCCCGCCAGCCCACGGTCTCCAGCAATGGCCGGTCGTCGAAGGAAACCGGGTAGCCCAAGCAGAGATAAGCCACGGGAATAATGTGGGGCGGGATTCCCAGGATTTGTCTTAGCTGGGGCAGCTTGAGAATGCTGACCCACCCCATGCCGATACCCTCACTGCGGGCCGCCAGCCAAAGATTCTGCACCGCGCAGCAGGTGGAATAAACGTCGGTCTCCGGCGCCGCGTTTCGGCCTAGGACTACTTCCCCCCGAGTCGGGTCGCAGGTGACACACAGGTTGACCGGCGCCTCAAGAATACCCTCCAGCTTGAGGGACAGGTAGTGGGAGCGGCGCGGCTCTTCAAAAAAGCAGGAGGCGGCTTGCCGCTCTTGCAGGAACAGAGCTCGTACCTGCTGCCGAACCCCCTCATCCTTAATCAGAATGAAGTCCCAAGGCTGCATGAACCCCACGGAAGGCCCGTGGTGGGCAGCCCGTATGATTCTTGCCAGAGCGTCGTCGGGTATAGGCTCCGGGCGAAAATGGCGGATATCCCGGCGGGAGTGGATTGCCCGGTAAACCGCTTCCCGCTCCGCTGGCTGGAACTCAGCGGGTGGAGAGTCCGGCCCTTTTTTGGCCGGATTGTCCTTTTGGGCGGGTACCCGGGGCTTATTCATGGATGTACTCATGGTTGAAGCCTCCGCTCCCTCCGCAGCGCTGTAATAAAAAACCCCCTGCCTCTCCAGGACAGGGGATCGACTCCCAAGGAAACGACCCGCTCAATTCCCGAAGCGGCATACTACCGGCTGGCTTCGCGGCGCTACGTGCCGTCTCGCCCAGCAGGTAGGTTCTGCGCGGCAGGTATCCTGACTGATGGATCTTCACCTTGCGGCGCCTTCCCACCCTAACATTACTCACACCAGGGCAGTGGCTGCGCTAAGTTGGCCGCAAGACTCCCCAAACACAGTGACGGGCCCGTTCCGGATTTGCACCGAATTCCCTATTCTCCCCGACCTTCGGGGCACCGCGCGCTATTCTGTTTCCAAGCGCACCGTAGCACGTAGGAAGATGCCGGTCAAGGTGTAACTGAGCTGGATTTGGCTTTTCTATTGGTCATCCCAGCTGGTTCACCCGTTTTTCGACCCTCGAAGAAATTATTGAACTGGTGAAATCCAAATCCCCCTCAGTCCCCCTTTGCAAAGGGGGACTGAGGGGGATTTCCCAAACCAGCGGTACACCCCAAGCGGCAAAATTGCCAAAGGCGGCGCCAAATGGCAAGATAGGGAGCGTCGATGATTTTGGTCGCGGCAGCAGGCAGGAGGAGGGATTTTGGCAGCGCCGGCAGCCTACAGTCACGCAGCCTTCCGGCAGGTGAGCAGCCCGGTCCGGATTTACGCCGGCGACAATGCCCTGGAGCGTTTGGGAGAGGAGGTGGACCGAGCCCGCGCGCGGCGCTATAGCTGATGTCTTCGGCGGGTTGGAAATGCCGCTGAGATCGCGGCACGTGTGAGTTCCTCAGGAGGGGATTGAACTGATCGCCAAAAACGCCATGACCGGCTTTGCTCCGCGTCGAAACATCCGTCCGGTAAAGGAGGCCGTCGAGTTGGTGGAGCTGCTGCGAGAAGCCTGGTGAGGAAATAACAGGAATGCGGAGATACGGGAGGCACCCTAATTGAAATACGACTTTGTCATCATCGGCGCTGGTTCCGCCGGCTGTGTGCTGGCCAATCGTCTCTCCGAAGACACCAGCCGAACCGTCCTCCTCCTGGAGGCCGGTCCCGACTACCCGGAATTTGAACACCTGCCCATCGACCTGAAAGATGGCAACAATGTGTGGCGCTCCGCCTACGGCCCCCACAATTGGTGGTACACCGCGACGGCGACACCATTGCAGCCGGAGCCGATTCAAATTCCGCGGGGTCGGGCCACCGGAGGCTCCAGCGCAATCAATGGTCAGGTCGTGTTTCGGGGTGTGCCCGAGGACTACGACAACTGGGCCACCTGGGGCAACGACGAATGGTCTTTCCTCAAGGTGTTGCCCTATTTCCGCAGGCTGGAAAACGACCTGGACTTCCCCGGTGGAGATTTTCATGGCAACGCTGGTCCGATCCCCGTCCGCCGCTACAAGCGGGAGGAATGGCTGGCGCCGGCCCAGTCTTTCTATGACGCCTGTGTGGACCTGGGCTTTCCCGAGGACCCGGATCAGAACCACCCGGATTCCAACGGAGTCGCCGCCCGGCCTCTAAATAATATCGATGGCGTTCGGATGAGCACCGCCCTGACCTATTTGGGTCCTGCCAGGCACCGGTTGAACCTGACGACCAGGGGAGACGTCACCGTCCGGCGCATTCTTTTTCAGGGGAAAAAGGCCATCGCCGTGGAGGCGGAAAGCGGGGAAGAGGTCTTCACCGTGGAAGCCAACCAAATAATTCTGAGCGGCGGCGCCATCGCCTCCCCCCAGGTTCTGCTGCTTTCGGGTGTGGGACCAGCTCGGCAAATTCAAGGCCTGGGGATTGAATTGGTCCATGACCTGCCTGGCGTGGGAGAAAACCTGAGGGACCATCCGGCGGTCTTCACCCTGTTCCGGTGCCATGGCCAGCCACCCGACGAGTCGGCCCCCAGCGTTCAGGTTGGACTCCGATTTAGCCCGGAGGGTTCTAGAACCCGGGGTGACATTCAGCTCAGCCCCATCTTGATGACCAGTGAGCACCGGCCCGCCAGCGTCAAGATAGAGAGCGACGCCTTCCACTTCGGATTCAGCGCCGCGCTGCAAAACGCATCCACCGCCGGACGCCTGCGGTTAACCTCCACCGACCCCCACGTACAGCCGGAGTTGAACTACGATTACCTGTCCGACCCGGTAGACCGGCAAAGGATGCGGCAAGCCGTGCGGCTGGGAATCCGCCTTTCCCAGAACTCTCGATTCAAGGACATTATCGCCGAGCGACTGAATCCCACCGACGACGATTTGGCGTCGGATGAGGCGCTGGATAACTGGCTGTTGCGTAACGCCTACACCCAGCATCACTCCTCCGGCACCTGCAAGATGGGCCTGGGTTCCGACCCAACGGCGGTGGTGGACCAGTACTGCCGGGTCTACGGACTGGAGAATCTGCGAGTGGTTGACGCCTCCGTGATGCCCGACGTGATTCGCGCCAACACCAACGCCACCACCATAATGATCGCGGAGCGGGTTGCTGAGTGGATCGACCAGGGAATCTAGCCAACGCCAGCCCGCCCCCCGGCTCTACCCAATGCCAGGGATAGCGGCTAAAATCACCGGGCAACTTTGCGGATAAGGACGGTGCCCCGATGGCTGCCCAGAATGTTAAAAAAAACGTGAGAATAGAGCGCGACTCCATGGGTGAAATGGAGGTCCCCGCGGATGCTCTCTACGGCGCATCCACTATGCGGGCGGTGCTCAACTTTCCCATCAGCGACCTGCGGTTTTCCCGAATCTTCATCCGCGCGCTGGGGTTGATCAAGCAGGCTGCCGCTCAGACCTTTGTGGAGATGGAGGTTCTGGACGGGAAAATCGGCCAGGCGATAGTCCAGGCGGCTCAAGATGTCATCGATGGAAAGCTGGACGACCATTTCGTGCTGGATATATTTCAGACTGGCTCCGGGACCTCCACCAACACCAATGCCAACGAGGTGATCGCCAACCGGGCTTCCCAGCTAATGGGCGGCGACTTGGGCTCCAGGCTGGTTCATCCCAACGACCACGTGAACCTGGGCCAGTCTTCCAACGATGTCATCCCCACCGCAATCCACTTGGCGGCTTTGCTGGCGATCAAGGAAGACCTGATTCCGGCGTTGCAGAACCTGGGCGGCGAGCTTCGGAAAAAGTCCGACGAGTTCTGGCCCATCATTAAGACCGGCCGCACCCACCTCCAGGACGCCACGCCAGTACGGCTGGGACAGGAATTTTTGGGATTCGCCGGACAGGCGGAGAACAGCATTAAGCGTTTGGGTAGAGCCCAGGAGGCCTTGGCGGAGGTTGCCCTGGGAGGCACCGCCGTGGGTACGGGAGTGAACACCCATCCGGAGTTTTCCCAGCGGACCTGCCGCCGGCTATCCCAGACTACCGGCGTGCAGATAAGAGAGACGGAAAACCATTTCCAGGCCCAGTCGACCCTGGACGCGCTGGTTGAGGCCAGCGGCCAGCTACGCACGGTGGCCATCAGCCTGCACAAGATCGCCAACGACATTCGCTTTATCGGCAGCGGCCCCCGCGCCGGTCTGGGGGAGATCTCCCTGCCGGAGGTCCAGCCGGGTAGCTCCATCATGCCGGGCAAGATCAATCCGGTCATATCCGAATCGGTAATCCAGGTGGCGGTCCAGGTCATTGGCAACGACGCCACGGTGGCCCTGGCCGGTCAGGGCAGCTATTTTGAGCTGAATACCTTGATGCCGGTGGCCGCTTTTAACATTCTGCAATCCATCTCGCTGCTGGCGGCCTCCGCCAATAACTTTGCCGAGCAGTGTGTCAAAGGAATTCAGGCCACTGAGACTGGGCCGTCAATGGTGGAAAGAGGCCTGATGTTGGGGACGGCTTTGTCTCCGGCCATCGGCTACGATGCCGCCGCAGCCATTGCCAAGGAAGCCTCCTCGACCGGGCAGACCATCCGCCAGGTGGCCAAGCTCCGCACTAACCTGTCCGATGCCGAGCTGGACCAGCTGCTGAACCCGGAGGATATGACCAAGCCCAGCCTGGAGGTGCGGGGCGGCGGGGGATGATACCGCATAGGGCGGCTAGCATTGGACCTGTCGACAAGGTCGTATCGGCGCCCTTCAAGCGTGGGTGAAAACATGAGTCATCCCGAATTTAGTGGCTTGATGATAGACCGGGGATGGGCTCGTCAAAGGAGGGACGTCAGAGCCCCGAGCTACCAAGGGAATGCAGAGGTTTGGTGTAAACGTGCATTTCTATTACGGCGCTCCTTAGAGGGTGCGTCAAAAGCATTGATGGGCTCTGTGGCGGTGTATTCGTCGCTCCGGCGAAAGCCGGAGCCCAGATGCCGCCCCCTGGTTGACGGGTAGATGACGCTGGATTCCGGCCTGCGCCGGATTGACGGGCAGGGAATTATGCTATGCCCGGATATCTTTGAACACAGGCCCTTGGCATGTACCTCTTGTCGTTGATTCAGTCCTGCTCCTGGCTCTCCGGCTCCTCAGGCATATTCTCCAGAATATCCTGCAAGGTCCGGTCCAGTTCCGGGTCTAGGTCCACCGGCTCTTCGAAAGGAGTGTAGCTGAAATCCGACCGGGCCCGGTCGATCAATGCCTTGGCCTCGGCGTTGCTGTCGCTGATTCTCTCCAGGGTTTCCCGCAGGCCGTTGGATTCCGTTTCGCCCATGGTTAGGAGCTCCGACAGGTCGATGCTCAGGTTAAACATGGGTTTGAGCCGCCTCATTATGTCGTAAAAAGCTCGATGGTCGGTGGCTATTCCCACCTGCTGGCTATTGGCGGTAGTGAAGGGATACATGGGCGCCATGCCGCCCAAACGAAACATTTCGACCTCGGGGTGCTCGAAGTGGGCCATGTTGACCAGGGCCATGCCAATCGTCGGTCCCTGCCTGCCCTGGCTGCCGTAGCTGGAGTACTGCAGCCCGAACCGATCCAGATTCTCCTTCATGCCCGCCTTGCTGTAGACGCAGCTGATGCGGCGTTCCAGTTCGGGTGGAGCCGGACCGTTGTAGCCCTCCACGGTCACCGTCTGCTGGATGCCCAGCTCGCTCAAGGCTTCGAAGAAGGCCTGCCCGTAGAGGTCCATCCGGAACCAGGGTTCCTCGCCCCGAAAAATTATTAGGCCGTTGCCCCCGTCGTAGAACCCGTTTTCCCAGGCCATGGGACTGCTGGGCAGACCATCCTGGAAAGCCGCCCGGGGGCGAAAGGCGTCGTGGGTCCCCGCCACTTGGAAGGGATAGCACATGCTGGATAGAGTGGGGGACATCTCGGCGATCTTCTTCGCGCTAAGCCGGTCGATTAAGTACCTGGACAGCCCGCTGGAAATGTCTCCGCCGTCGGACCATTGCCTGCGCCAGCCCGCGATGAGATATTGAGCGGCGGGCTTTTCGTGGAGGATCAACAAGTCGCTAGCCATGGGGCGCTCCTTCCCATCAACACCAATTCCAGACTTAATATACCACTAGGACGGATCGGCCCACTACCCCAGATTCTTGTCATTAGCCGTCGATGGCCGGTACAGCGGGCGCGTCCCTGAGAGATGGATAATCGTGGGCATTATAGCAGGCCATCAACATCATGCTCCCACTGCGGCGGGCTGATAGTACAGTTGGGATTTGTATAATCAAACTCCCAGGAATTAGGGGTCAATCATTGAGCAGCACTATCCTTCGCTTGTTCCCGCTGGCTTTTATAATCCCCCTAGCGTTAGCCTGCGGTTCCTATGCCACCGAGCGGCTGGGGGTGGCTCAGCCAACAGATACTCCCCCAGCAAAGGTTACCGTCTCGTAACAGCCCCTCTGGAACAATTCAAAGGCGTGTGGATAAATGCCTATGAAAGAGCCACCCATGGCCACGACGGTAGCTACTCAATTGAACTGAGGAATTTGAGCACCGGGGACTTGCTTCTTGCCTATGACAGCCTGAAAATAGATCTTTGGAGGGTAGGTGCGGAGTTTGTAAGGCCCAAGTGGGGCATCTACCGGAGTCTACGTAAGAGTATCTGCGTGATGAGCAAGTGCGCTTCGATCAGTTCTGTGTCGCCAAGGGCAGTGATGACTGCCTATGACCTGTCCCTAGAGAATCCGTTATTTGCCGTAGACATCTAGACTGACCGGACTTGTTGGTCTGATCGGCCTGCGATATCGCCGCCGATAAACGGGGAGCGGTAGTCCGGTAGGGTTATACCTAAACGAAATTCCCAGGAGTATGTAGTCATGACGCTGGTTGGTGAGGGTGAGCATATCTACGAGTGGGTCGAGGACTGGGCCGGGGTTCCGGACAGCGAAAACGCCAGAACCGGCTGGGCCCACCCCGGGATGGTGGTCACCGACGCCGGATATATCACAACTTTTCATCAGGGCCAGCCCCAGGTGTTGGCTTTCGATGAACCCGGCAACTTGGTGCGGTCCTGGGAAATGAACCTGGTCGAAGGTCATGGGTTGACTCTGGTTAAAGAAGATGGATTGGAATACCTGTGGTTTGCCGACCCGGGCAGGAAGCGTTCCCCAGTGAATGGATATTAATACCCGTCGGGCGGGAGAATTTCCGGGCAGGTAGTCAAAACCGACCTGGAGGGAAGGCGCATATTCAGCCTGAACCAGCCCGACTTGCTTGTCTACCAGCAGGGCAATTACTGCCCCACATCGGTGGCCGTGGCGGAGGAGCGTCTCGGTGGCAACGGCGATGTTTGGGTGGCCGATGGCTACGGCCAGAGCTACGTGCACCGGTTTGACCGGGAGGGAAGGTATCTTGCCAGCATCAACGGAGAAGAAGGGCAGGCCGGTGCCTTCAACTGCCCCCACGGCATTTGGATCGACCGAAGGAAGCCCGAGGCTGAACTGTACATCGCCGACCGGGGCAACCGCCGGATTCAGGTTTATGACCTGGAGGGCAAGTTTAAGCGCGCTTTTGGCACGGAGTTTTTAACCAGCCCCAGCGCCTTTGCCGCCGCCGGCGACCTGCTTATCGTGGCGGAGTTGCGGGCCAGGCTGGCGCTGCTTGACTTGGCCGACAATTTGGTCGGGTATCTGGGAGACAACACCAGTGTAGCTGGAGTGGAGGGCTGGCCCAATGTTCCCAGCCATCTGGTCGAGCCTGGCAAATTCAACAGCCCCCACGGCATAGCCACCGATGAGCGGGGCAACATTTACGTGGCGGAATGGCTGATCGGCGGTCGATTCACCATGCTGGTCAAGAGTAACTGATGCCTGGCAGCTAACTTACAACGACCCATGTCATTCCAAAGTAGCCCCCGCCGCGGAAGGGCTCGACTCGGGGTAAACTCCGCGACTGATGAATCTAAATTCTGGGCCCGTACAACTTCATGAATCAGTATTACAGTTACGCCGAGGCCAGTGGCGTCAGTACCATGTTCCCAAGCACTTTAGACCCCTCGCTTCCCTCGGGGTGACATTTTGAGATAGATGCCTAGCGTGAACCAGGGCGAATATTTCATTAGAACGGCCGACACCAGAACGGCCGACACCAGAACGCAGGGCCTTTTCATTTTCTCAAAATAGTATAAAATTATTACCAGTTTAAGCGGGAGGGGAGGATGATGACTTTGAGAGAAGCGCTGGATTTGGTGCCTGACTTCCGGAGTAGCCAAGGGCGACGCCACTCTTTGGGGGC
>JAKZUA010000193.1:0-3765 GCA_047516825.1 Dehalococcoidia bacterium | reverse complement strand
GCGCGGTGGTCTCCATGGGAGTTCCCAGGGAGGTGCCGGCGGGGGAGTTTTCCGGCAGGCTCGCCTTGAGGGTCTGTGGGGTTCCCCATGCGGCGGCGGCGGTCGTGATGGCCGCTGCGAGCATGAGGGATGCCAGGATGGCTGCGGTCAGCCCTTTGGGCTGGGTGGTCATTGCCTTTTGGATTTGCGGGATCATTGATGCACTCCTTGATGTTGGTGTTGGGAATCAGGGCCCCGGCGTAGGTGCCGGGGTCTTCTGGTAACACCGTATCAGGGAATCCGTCCCACATTCTTTGTTCTCAGGGGAAAGGAGTTCCTCCCGGAGGAGGCGGAATCGCCCCTTGCCGGGCCGGGACCATGCGGTCCGGAAATGCGCGGGCGTTCAGGGAGACCGGGGGTGTGCGGCCATGAAAGGGATTGTGGCGGGGGTTTGCCCTTATGGGGGATAATGTGCAACATTGGGTTTTGTCCCTGGATGGATTTTGCACATATCTTGGTATGTGTGGTCGGGCATGGTTTCTGCTACCCCGGAACCCGGAGGGCCCCGAAGGCAGGTTCCCACGGGAAGTGCTGTGACCGGGGAAGCCGGCCGGAGGCGGGAATCTCACCGCTGTCGGTGTGAATCATGGATGAAGCGAGGTGATGAGGCATGGAGACGCACTACATTTGCTTCCAGAGCATCTACGCGGTCATTGGCGGGAAGAACTGACCACCGGCATTCCTGACGAATCACCCCTGACATAAGCCAGCACGGAGAAGCTGCACAGGAGGAGGCGCAATGGCGGCCATGATCATCTGGTACGTTACCCGCGTCCTCCGCAAGACCTTTGTTTACCCGGGCCGGGCAGGGCGCGCCGAGTTCTGGTGGTGGATGGTTTCGCTGGAGATTGCCCACCTGATTCTGTTTGCCATCGAGACAGCTTTGCGTTTCGTCCGCGTGCTTGAAGTTCCCAACCAAGGCGACATGCTGTCTACGTACCTCGGGGGAAGTTTCATCATTGGATTCTTCGGGTTCCTCCCAACTCTGGCCGTGACCGTGCGCCGGCTGCACGACACCGGCAGAAGCGGATGGCGCATTCTGGTCTGGACGATGATTCCAGCCCCGGGGTGGTTCCTCTTCTTCGTCATCACCCTTCGCGACCTCGGCAACGCTCTCACCGGAGGCGACCCTTCCTCCCGGAACTTCTTCATCACGCTGGGCATCGCTTTAGCTCTGACAACGATAACCGGCTTTTTGGGCATCCGCTGGCTGAGCCAGAAGGGAGACCTGAGCCCCAACCTTTACGGGGACTCACTGCCGTGACAGACCACTGGATGCACGGAGATTCCAAACGGCAAAGGCCCCGTGTCATCATCACCAATGCCACGATTCGACGAAATCCCGATTTCGGTTTTGTAACCGTTGCGTCGACCCCATTCACCCTGCGGGTGCACCCATATGGGGATGATCTCCGCGGGTGCGGGGTTGTCCCTTACGGGAGACTGTTGACCACCTGGGTTCTGCGCCTCAGGCCTGGGTCCTGGGACCGGGCTTTCTTCTGAACATCTTCAGCATGAGATCCATCTCCTCGTCGGATGGTTCGCCGTGGAAGACGGTCTGGCCGCACCGGGTGCAGACGCTGACCGGGGTGTGCGGCAATGTTTCAGGGCCTGGCCATCCGGTACCCCATCCGGGGCCCGGTGAAAATGTAGGTGTGACTCCGGGCGTTGCCCCGGAGCTTGCTGCGGAGGCTGTGGATGAATGTGCGCAGGAGCCGCGGGTCGTCCTGGTATTCCGGGCCCTAGACCCGCCTGAGCAGCCGCTCCTGGGTCAGCACCCGTCCGGCGTTGTTCGAGAGCTCCTGGAGCAGCCGGTACTCGGTCGCGGTCAGCCTCACCGGATAGCCGGCCACCGTCACGCGGCGTTCGGCGTAGTTGATCGTCAGCTCTTCCAGGACGAAGGGTTCGGGTTCCCCGTCGCTCCCCTGCTCGTCGGCCTCAGTCTCGGCCTGGTAAATCATGTTCTCGACCAAGCGGTTCAACAGGTCAGCCTGCCGGCCGATTTCGTGGAAGAGCCGGCGGGTCTCGGCAGGATTGGGCGTGGACGTCCTGCTCAGCGCGATTGCCGTGGACCCCCTGATGGCGTCCAGGGGTGTTTGCAGGTGATATAGAACGGAAATGTCCATGCTGTTTTTCATGCCTGGGGCTGTTGTCATCCGGGCCCGCCGGGATGGTCCTGAAGTCAGGTTACCACCCGGCTGGGCCCGGGGATTTTTCATTTGGAAATCTGAGAGGGCTCGAGGTCCGGTCTCCTGGTGGAGTTGCTGCGGGGACTGGCGGGCCGGTGAGGCGCTATGGATTGGCGGGGTCGAAGAGGAAAGCCCCCGTACTTTTGACCAGGGGCTGTTCGGCGGGAGGTTCTCCAGGGCCGCCCGGGGCGGCGGTGCGCTCCGTTTCAGGGGCGTGGATGCCCTCGTCGGCTGATATGAGCAAGGGCCGGAAATGGCGTCCTGGGGGCGGCTGGGTTTGCCCTTGACCGTCTGTTCCGGCGTATGTACCCGCATGGGGATGCTGTTTTCTGACTGGAGGAGTGCCATGCCCGAAACCGCCAGTGGTGGAAGATGCCCGATGTATGAGGCGGATGTGGAGGCGATCATCGACCGGCTGGGCGGCGTGGAGGCCCCGCTGGAGGGGAGAGAGGAGTTCCACGAGGCCGTCCTGCGCATGAATCGGGAGCGGGGCGCCCTGATATGGATGCGGCGGCGGCTCAGGCCGGCGCGAGCCTGAGGTGCTGAGGTTGCACGGTCCGCGTTTTGCTGTGGGAGTTCCGGCGGACCGGGTGGTCCCACCCAGGCTTTCATCCGGCGGTCCTGCCCCGGAAGCTAGTATCCGGTCAAACTCACATTGTCAGGCATGTCTTGTTTTGGGTTGTTCGCCAAATAGGTCAAGTGACCCTCACAATCGTGCGTGATAAGTGGGATCGAGTAATAGGCGAGACATGATGATTGGAGCGAACCTCGACCATAAATCAGAACATATAAGAGAGGTGTACGCCTGTTTTGGGTTGGCAATGTTTGAAGCGCAATGCTTGGAGCGGCAGATTGCCCTCATGTTGGCGACGAAGTACGGGCCTGGTCCAACGCGAATCTCTAGAAGGGAATTCGATGCCATCCTTGAAGGTTTGTTCTCGAAAACTCTTGGCCAACTTGTGAGCGAGATAGGGAAGGTCGCAGAATTAAGTGAAGACGAGAAAGAGCGATTGCAGAAAGGGCTCAGCAAACGGAACTGGCTGGCCCACAGTTACTTTTGGGACCGCGGGGTGGAGTTTCTATCTGAATCTGGACGGGTTTCGATGATCGAGGAACTCCAAGAGATGACATATTCTTTTGAGACCTTAGACGAACTATTCACCAACAGGACCATCGATCATGCAAAAAGTATCGGCATAACGCAGCAATTGTTAGACGAGACACTGGAGCGGCTGGTTAGAGATCAGTAGGGTTCATGGAAGCTAGCGGAATACCAAGATGAAGGACGAACCCTTCCCAGAGCTTCCCTCTCTATCAAGAAGACCTATGTGGCAGTTTGACTCAATACTAAACTAAAGCCAAGGTGAAATGTACATATCGCTAGACCGCACTGTCGGTGCCCACCCAGTTGGGGCCTAAGGGTGATATGAGTTGCCGTGGAGTCCTGTCGGTCGTCGGCAAGACCCCCGAAATGCACATCCCACCTTGGCTTTGGTTTAGTAGTCCAACATCTTTGAATTGAGTACTGACCAAGTGT
>JAKZUA010000192.1:0-14861 GCA_047516825.1 Dehalococcoidia bacterium | reverse complement strand
GGTTACCACGCCGCGAGTCCCCATGATAACTGGGCGGGTGATAAAAGCTGCCATGAGATGCCTCCAAACAATCTGCAAATGAGTGGGGCTGAAATAAGCTCCGACTATACCGCCGAGTAATTATCTCGAAATGTCACCCCGAGCCCTTCGGCGTTGCTCAGAATGACATAGGCCGATTTCCCTAGTCCGGCGAAACAAGTTAAGGACTAGACCGCCCAGCCCGGCTCAGAGATGTCTATGACCACGCCATCAGGACCGGCCCACTTAGACTCGGCGCGGCCGGTGGCTTCCCGGGGTGTGCCGACTCTTTCCCGGGCCGTCAGCAGCTTCCCTTGGGCCGCATCTAGGCTACGGCTGGTTGCTTCCAAATCATCCACTTGGAAGCCGATGTGGTGAATACCGCTGTAGTTGGGACCGTTGGGGCCCAGGTCGGGGTCCTGCTCGGTTTTCGGGACCAGAATGGTCAAGTTAATGTAGCCATCGGACAGCAATACCTGGCGCTCGTTTCTGGTTACTTCCTGCATGTCGAAGGCCGCCTGGTAGAAAGCGGCTACCTCCACCGGATTTTCTGTTGTTATCGCGATATGCCTGATTTTGGCCATCAGCTAAGTCTCCTTAACATAATTGGGCCGAAATTTAATTGCCCATCAGCCCGTGAAGAGGTTATACCACCCGGGCTCCAGGGTCCAGAGGTTCGGTTGTAAACTGGGGGTTCCGCGAGTCTTCGCATTTCTTCGAAAATGAATCAGGGTAACAAAAATCCGCTAACTTCACTGCCCGAACTTCCCGGAATATAGAACCACGGCTACCGCCGTCGCCAGGTTGAGGCTTGATACCCCGGCAGCCATGAGGATGGAGACACGACGCTCGGCGGCAGCCATCAGCTCGCTGCTGAGGCCGGTGCGTTCCCCGCCGAAGGCGAGAATGGCCCGCTCCGGCAAGGAGCATTGCTTCAAGGGCTCGCCGCCTGGGTCGATTACTATCAGCGGGCGGTCGCAAACGGGCAGGGCGTCGGTCCGGGTAACCGGCAGGGCAAATTGCAAACCGGCCCCTCCAATCAGCGCGGCCGGGTGCCAGGGGTCCTGGGTTCCCATGGTTAGGACTCCCGCCGCCCCGGCCGCGGCCGCCACGCGGACCGTAGCGCCGATGTTGCCCAGGTTCCTGGGTCTCTCCAGCAGCACGACGGGAGCCGGCGCCGGGTTGTTCAACAAATCGCTGAGGGACACGGCAGGGCGTCGAGCGATGGCGATTACACCGGTGGGCGGCGCCAAGGGCGCTAGCTGCTCGAAGACCTGGGCTGGGACCTCCGTGACGTGCCCCGTGGCTTGCTCATCGAACGCGGCCTTAATATCCGGTGCGTGGTTCGCCGTTAACTTAGCCAGCTCCCCAGCGCTCAAGCATACGACCTCCATCAACTCGGCGCCGAAGCGAATCGCATGTTTTATTGGGTGGAATCCTTCCAGTAGTGCCAGGGACGGGTCGCTACGCGCGCCGCGGAAGCGTTCGACCAGAGTTTGGTGGCTCATGATTCTATCCGTGATGCTCAGCTGTAGCACCCAAGTAACACTGCCCTGACCGCTCCCCTACTGCCGGCGTGAGCCCTAGAGTTCAATGATTGACAATGCGGGTAAGAAGTACGGATAATTTACCATGAATCCTGCCCAACCTGGCGGTATTGTAGTCGTATCCCTAGTTTGCAGCGAAAACCGGTCAAACTACGCAAAGGGGGTAACCCATTGGCTAGTGAAGACATAAAATTGATGGCTCACCTCATTCGTCGCGCCGGCTTCGGAGCCAGCCGCGATGAACTGGAAGCCCTAGCCCGGCAGGGGTATGAGGCAACCGTCGAAGAGCTGTTAAATCCGCAATCCCAGGAACCCTCCGACCACCTTGAATTTCTACGGTACCACCCTGGCTTCTGGAAGACCATAACCTCTCCCGGCATGGGCAGCGCGCCCTGGCTCTACGACCTGATCAACACGCAAAGGGTGCTGCAGGAGAAGATGGCGCTTTTCTGGCACCAGGTCTTCGCCACCGGCCAGTCCAAGATCGACCATTGGCATGAGGTGCAGAACCAAGTCGATATGTTCCGGGAGTCGGGCATGGGAGACTATCGGGTGTTGCTGGTGCAGCTGGCCCGGAATCCCGCCATGATCTACTGGCTGGACAACTGCGACAATCATGCCTACGCCGTCAACGAGAACTGGGGCCGGGAGCTGTTGGAGCTGTTCAGCATGGGGGTCGGCAATTACACCGAAGATGACGTCCGCGAATGCTCCCGTGCCTTCACCGGATGGACCCTGGCCCCCATGATCCCTCGCAATGCCCATGGCAGGCACGACTGGGGATTTGAATACCGGGAAGAGGATCACGACGATGACGAGAAGACCTTCCTCGGCCACACCGGGCGGTTCAACGGAGCGGACATTATTGACATAATCTGTCAGCAGCCGGCCACCGCCCGATTCATCGCCCGGCACCTTTATAATTTCTTTGTTGCCGATGAAGCCCAGGTTCCAGCCTGGTCCGTTACTCCTCCCCAGGACCCGGAGGCAATAGAAACCCTGGCCAGCGCCTTCACCGAGTCTAATTACAACATTGCCGAAGTTCTGCGGGTCCTGTTCCTGTCCGATTTCTTCAAGGAGGCCCGCTTCGCCAAAATCAAGAGTCCCGCCGAGATGGTGGTCAGCACCTTGAGGCTGGTGGGGGGTTATGAATTCCCGGCGCCGGGCATCGGCAATCTCTCCAAGGAGCCAGGATACATGGGCCAGGAACTGCTGAACCCTCCCAGCGTGGAAGGCTGGCACACCGGCGTCGAGTGGATCAACAGCGGGGCCCTGATGAAGCGGGTTAATTTTGCGGCCGACATGGTGGGAGACGTCAGCAGGCCCGGAGTTGCCGCGATGGTTGACCGGCTCCGCACCCTGGGGGACCTTTCCCCGGAAAGCCTGGTCGATGGTTGCTTGGACCTGATGGGACCCCTGGAGGTGCGGGAAGAGAATCGGCAGCAGTTAATCGGCCACGCCGACGAATCTGGCGCCCTTCGCTGGCGAGATGGTAATGGTACCGGCACCGACCCGGCTGTCGAAAGGGTGGGCGAGATGTTGCAGTTGATAGTCTCCATGAGAGAATTCCAATACGCTTAGTCCCAGCAAGCAAGGTTCCATTAAACATAGTCCCGGAGGGCCAGTATGACAACGAACAAAAAGGACCCGGTGCTGGTGGTTTTGCAGCTGTCCGGCGGCAACGACTATCTCAACACGGTCATTCCCTACACGGACCCTTTGTATCAGGATAATCGGCCGGCGGTTAGAATTCCCGAAGAGCAGATCCTTCCCATCGACCATCAAGTGGGGTTCCATCCCAGCATGGGTCCCATTGCCGAGCTGTATAACCGGGGCGACGTGGCCATCGTGCACGGCGTAGGCTACCCCAACTCCCCGCGCTCCCACTTCCGCTCCATGGATATCTGGCATACCTGCGAGCCGGACAAAATGGGGACCGAGGGCTGGCTGGGCCTGGCAGCGCGAGATCTGGACCCCCACAAAGAAAATGTGGTGACCACCGTCAGTTTCGGTCCGAGTCTTTTCCGCGCCGTTGCGGTACCTGGAGTGCCGGTGGCTTGCGTCGATAATCTAGAGGGCTACGGCCTGCTCACCGGAATTGCCAGCGATGAGCGCCGCGGCAAGATTCTGGACCGGTTCACCCAGATGTACTCCCCGACCGTTGGCCGGGACTGGGTGATGGATTACCTGGGGGAGACCGGGTTGGAGGCCATGAAGGGGGCAGACATCCTAAAGGTCGCTCCCGGCATGTATTCTTCCGGCGTGGAGTACGCCGACACCACCATTGCCCGCAAACTGAAGGGAGTGGCCCAAGTGCACCTGGCAAACCTGGGCACTCGCATCTTTTACTGTGACCACGGCAGCTTCGATTCCCACGCCAATCAGATGGGAATGCACGCCACGCTTTGGACCGAGGTTTCGGAGGCGATTTCCGACTTCTTCGCCGATTTGCGGGAGCACGACGCCGCCGGCAATGTAATCATGCTGCTTTTCTCCGAGTTCGGACGAAGGGTCCATGACAACGGCTCCGGAACCGACCACGGCGCCGCCGGCGCCGCCTTCGTTATTGGCGACCCGGTCAAGGGCGGGCAGCACGGCGAGTATCCCTCCCGGAGGGCCGAGGACTTGCAGCAGGGTGATTTGGTGCCCAACCTGGATTTCCGCGGGCTTTATTCCACCGTTCTAGAGGACTGGCTGGGGTTGGACGCGACCTCCATAGTTAAGGGCAGTTTTGAGAAGCCCGTTTTCCTCTAGGCCCTAGCGCCTGCCTGAGTGCTTAACGCAAACAAGAATTGCGCCGGTGGGTTGGCCCGCTGCCGAGAGCGCCTCTCTTATCTTGTCTTATAATTGAGGCGGCGTCTGTCGAGGCTATCTTTTTCTGGGAGCTAGAAATGGTCACGCAAATAGTTGCCGGCCGGGTATACGACTACAGCCACAGCGTGGGCCGGGGCGCTGCTTCGGGCATGGGTTTCAACCTGGCTATCGACCTGGCTCTCGGTCAGGACGATGTGGTATACGTTCTCAGCCGGGGTGCCGAGTTTGTTACTGCGGTGCCCTGGGACCGCACCGCTCGGGGCAGCCGGGTCAGCACCATCACCATTGGCGCCGAGCCCGGTGATGAGGAGTTCATCTCCGAATTCGGCAAATACGGTTCCGAAGAAGGCCAACTGATCTGGCCTGCCGGGCTAGCTCTGGACCGGCAAGAGAACCTATATGTTACCGACGAATGGTTGAACCAAGTCTTGACCTTCGACCGGGAAGGTAATCTCCTGGCTCGGTGGGGAAGCTCCGGGGATGGGGATGGTCAGCTGAACGGTCCCTCGGGGATCGTCTTCGACCAAGCGGATAATGCCTACATAGTGGACAGTCGCAACCATCGGATTCAGAAGTTTTCCAACAGCGGCGTTTTTCTCGCCAAATGGGGCACCCTGGGATCAGGCGAGGGCCAGCTAGACACGCCCTGGGGCATAACCATCGACCACGAGGGCTTCGTGTATGTTGCGGATCACAAGAATAATCGGGTTCAGAAATTCACGGCGGAGGGGGAGTTCCTCGCCACATTCGGCAGCTATGGCAGCAGTCGGGGCCAGTTGAACCGGCCCTCGGACGTGGCGGTGGATCCGGATGGGGACGTGTACGTTTGCGACTGGGGCAATAATCGAGTGCAGCTTTTCGATCCCAATGGTAGGTTTGTGACCAGCTTCCGTGGCGATGCCCAGGAGCTCACCAAGTGGTCCAAGATGATCGTGGATGTAAACCCGGAGAGCCTCAAACGCCGGAGGGAGGTGCGCAGCCTGGAACCGGAGTGGCGGCTGGCCATGCCTCGAGCGGTTACCTTCGATGCCCGCAAAGGGCGTCTGATGATAGCCGACACCCAGCGGAATCGGATACAGATTTACAATAAGCTCAAGGATTATGCCGAGCCGCAACGCAACCTATGATTGCGCCCTAATCAGGCTACTAACCGCCGGCATTGGCTCCGAAATCTGCGTCGGCAAATGAACCAAAACCGGGAAGAGGCCTATATCCAAATGGCCCAGGATAATCCCGAGATCCTGTGCTCCGAGATTCCCGTGGAGCTGCTGGAAGCCGCTTCCTTCTCGGGAGAAGAGCCCTCGGAGTTCCTGACCCAGTTTCTAACCGCCGGACACTCGGAGTGGCTGGCCCGGCGCCACGGCGGCCGTTACCACTATGAGCAAGAGCGCATCGACCGCGCGGTCTATCTCCTCTGGGACCGGGCTTGCCACCTCTACACCAGTCACCTCATGTCGCTAGCCGACCCGGATTGGACTAAGCCTTTCTTCTCAGATGAGGGGTTGTACTAGAACCAACCCCCCGGGATCTGCTGCCTGCCACTACCGTCCCATTTTTTTGTTGGTGCCTGCCCGCCTTCGGACAAATCAGTGGGGAAATGGGATGTTATAGTATCCGCAAGGCACGTTTCGTAAGCGGCGGAAGATATGGACAAGGATGTTCGCCAAAAAGGGTCTATCCCCACCCCTATTCTTATGCCAATCGTGGCAGGTTTCGTGGCAATTATCGGTGTTGGAGCGACTTATGCTTATGTCGAGCATGACGATGTTTCGGACAGAATTGCTCAGGCAGAGCGCCTCTCAGATGAAGGAAGTCACACCGAAGCGATTGAACTCCTCGAAAAAACTCGGCGTAGTTGGCTGGTCAGTTCCCTAGGTGTTAAAGGGAATGAAATAGCAAATGCGCTGCAGGAGGCATTGGTCAGGAAACACCACCAGGACATTTATGTGCGGTCTGTGGATAAACTCGAGGCGACTGAATGGAATGACGCCATCACTTTTCTGCAAGATATTCCAGACGGCTCTTTTTACCACGACAAGGCCCTTCGCAAAATAGAGGAATCCAAACTAGGGCTTGTCGAAGAAGAATTAGATGCAGAACGTGCTGCGAGGCGGGAAGCGGAGCAGGTCGCAGCTCAACAGGAGGACGCGAGACAGCGTGCAGAGCAGGTGGCGGCGACGGAAGAGGCCGCCAGGAAAGAGGCCGAGCGCGTAGCGGCGCGGGAGGAGGAAGCCAGAAAAGCGGCGGAACAAATAGCCCAACAGGAAGAACAGGCTAGAAAGGAAGCGGAGCAGTTCGCAGCGCGAGAAGAAGAAGCCAGAAAAGTCGCCGAGCAAAGGGCTATAGTTGAGGCCGTCAAGAGGGCTGAGGAAGAAGCGGCGAGAAAAGACGCCGAGCAAATGGCCACGCAAGAACGACTCGCGAAGGAACAGCAGCAACGCCAGGCGGAACTTCTCGCACTGCAGCAAGAGAAGGCGCGGGTCCTACAGTTAGCAAAGACCAATCCCATGATAAAGGCGGCAGTCAGTGGGGAACTGAAGTTTTATATCGAACCATTGCCGTCCTACGCAGGCACCGGCGTTTCGGGTGCGGTCGAGTCAGCTGCGGGAAGCTTTTCTTCATGGAAACCCTATGGCGCAACAGTGAGGCGGGTCTACAACAGCAGCGAAGCGGACCTGACAATCGCCTGGATCAGAGATTTTGGCGCCCACACCATCGGGCAGTCCATTGTCCGTGTCCACATTAAAGTAGGGTTAGGAACTAACAATTGCTTGGGAGACTGGCGTGCCTTCGATGCGAACACAGTGAAGAAGGTGCTTTGGCACGAACTCGGCCACTCGATGGGCTATGGTCATAGTCCAAACCCCAACAACGTGATGTACTACCAGACCGCCACTCGCTTTGTTGTTGAGCAGGAAGTGTCAAAGGTGATGCCTGGGGGATGGTCTTCGTGGTTCGCTTTGTGCGATCCCGGCGCTTATACCTATTCTTTTGAAACGGATAATTCTGTTACAGGCTTCAATCTTTTTGTCCTTCCACCTGGAGTAGACCCAGAGAGTTTTTTCGGCGCGAGTGGGAACTATTACGTTGGATGCGGCAAAGAAGACGTGGTTCGCTTTTCAGGGTCTTGTAACGTAGATAGTGGGGCGAAGGTTTATATTGCGAACAACAGCATGTCGAGCGCTATTCGTCTTGAGGGGGAAATCATCAACACGGCAAGTCCGCCATGGCCCGACATGACCTGGGAAAGCAGCACATTCCAATACGACACCGCTCAATTGACAAGATACCAACAGCTTTTCCGCTGAGAGGCTGCCCCGCTAAAGGAAAGCCGGGCTAGGTGCCGATCCAGCTGGATTCGGTGACATCGATGATCTGGCTGTCGGGCCCCCGGTACTTCAGCTCGTAGTAAGAGCGGGCGTCAGTTCCTTCCGAGTGGATCATGTCGATGCGCTGGTTGGTGTTGGTGGCTCCCTCCTCCTCCAGCGCTCGGGTGATCTCCTCCAGGTTTTCCACCTGGAAGCCCAGATGGTCGATTCCGGCGTAGCCAGCCACTTCCCGGGGGCTCTCCCCGGTTCCGCCATCGTTGGACTTCAGAATCGCCAGGTTTATGTAGCCATCGGACAGGTAAACCCCCGACCGGGCCAGGCCCACTTCCTCCAGTCTAAACACCTTCTTGTAAAAGGCGGCGGTCTTCTCCGGGTCCGGAGTGCGAATAGCGATGTGTTTGATTCTAGCCATGATGTCCCCTCCTGCTTCTTGAGTTAGGCGGATTGGGCCGGATTCAATATTTGCTGCGATTCCTGATTGGCGGCGATTTCATTCCAATCATAGAGCATGGGAGTCATTTCCACCCGGCGCCAGGTTTCCAACTGGTCGTGGTAGTGGGGGCTTCCTGGGTTTCCTGAGCTGCCCAGCGGCACCGCCCAGAGACAGTTGTTCCAGTCGGCCAGGTCAAAGGCGTATCGCGCCACCGAAAGACTTCTCACAATGGCGAAATCCGCCGGAGCGTAAGCGCCGGCCAATGGCGTGTCGGCGTCGCCGGCCAGGGGTATAGGAGGCGGATCCAGGATGCCGGCCAAATCGGGAAAAGCGTCGGAAAGGGTATGTTTGGGCCGGGCCTGGTGGACCCTATCCCAGCGCCACTGCTCCATATCCTCGCCCAACTCCCCGCGCAGGCGGGCTACCGCAATGGCCAATGCCCGCGAAGCCAGCGCTGGCCAGGTTTGTCTGGGAGGCAGCAGGCTGGTGTCCCCGGAGGCCATATGGTCCATGATTTGACCCTCCAGCCGGCTCAAAAAGAGTCCCTGCCCCCGATTCGAGGGGTTCCAGGCCAGGGTTGCCAGCTCCTCTCCCAGGTTATGCTTCAAAACCTCAAGCAAAAGAGTGTCCCGCCAGGTACTGTAGATAGTCGGCTCTACCTGGTCGGCGTCCATCCGGCAAGACCAGCGCAAAAGACGCTCTCTGGCTTGGGCGGAACCGGCGTCCAAGGGTTCCACCCGGCCCAGGAACTCGATGTAGCTCCTGGCCGGAATGCTGAATCGATCCGAGTGCACTCGGACCATGTCTGCCGCGGTGGCATCTTTACCGGTGTCGTCCTTAATTGAAAGCAGAGCGTGGGTCACCCGTTCCACCCGGAATCCTGGGGCGAAGTCCAGGGAGATGTAGTAGGGATAATCATCGCTCACGGGACGGTTGTTGGCGGTGACAAAATAACCCGGCTCGGGATTTTTGGAACGGGGCAGCTCCTCAAAGGGAATGTTGCCCTGCCATTCGTGCTCTCCGGTCCAGCCCGGCACCGGCAGCAAAGCGTTGGCCCGGGATCGGATGGGTATTTCGCCCCGGCTCGTGTAGCCGATGTTGCCGTGGACGTCCGCCATCAAGAAGTTGTTGCAGGGGTCCACCCATCCGCGCATTGATTCCGTTAACTCATCGCAGTTTTGGGACATTAGCATCTTCGGGATGGTGTCGGCCCAAGCCTTGGGTCCGTCTGTAGCCGTATATTTGAAAGCCACCCCGGTTCCCTTTTCCGGGTCTCCGGATATTATCGGCCCGTGGCGCGTAACCCACACCCGAAGAGGAACATCGCTGCCGCCGCGTACCCGGATGGTTTCCTCGTACACCTCAGCGCGCAGCCACCGGTTCCGATACCGGTATCGGCGGGGATCCTGGGGCTTGAAATGTTCGATATACAGGTCCTGATAGTCGGCGCTCAGATGGGTGATGCACCAGGCCACCCAGTTATTGTGGCCAAAATGGGGGAATCCGGGGACGCCCGGAATGGAAAGGCCGACGACGTCGAATTCGGGGCAGGCTAGATGATACTGGTAATAAACATTGGGCACGCCCAGGGCCCGGTGGGAGTCGCCGGCCAGGAGCGGCTTGCCCGAGGCGGTGCGGCTGCCCGCCAGCACCCAGCTGTTGCTGCCCAGGCCGGTTTCGTTTAAAGAGTTGAGCGCGGTGGCCCCGGCCCGCAAGTCTTCCAAACTATCATTCAGGGGACCAGAGTAGGTCTCTCCCGGCGGCAAAATCAGCAACTGCCCCGGCTGATATCCGGGGAACATGGCAGCCAGCTTTTCCGGGCCAATCTCCTGCAGCAGCTGGGCCCGCCAGGATTTCGCTTCGAAAACCCCCATGAGGATGTGCCTGACTTTGAAGACGATGAGGCCATCCCAGGGCTGCCAGGGCTCGGGACTCAAGCCGGTGATACGGTATTCAATTGGCAGGCGCCGACTGGTTTCCCGGCTGGTATTGCTGGTATCGCTTGTATCAATGAAGGCGTTAACCCCTTCGGCGTAGGCATCCAGCATCTGCCGGGTCGACGCGGCGCTGGCCAGGTAGTCGGCCCGGGCGCTGGCCTCGAGCCGAAACTTCCTCATCAGTTTGTCCTCAGCTACCCCAATGGGACCGACCACCTCTGCCCAACGACCAGAGCCCCGGCGACGGTCGTATTCCATTTGCCAGAGACGGTCCTGGGCCGTCACAAATCCCTGAGCCAGGTAAGCGTCACGTTGGCTGCGGGCCTGGATGTGGGGGATGCCCAGGCTATCCCGCTGCACCTCTACCGGGCCGGAAAGGCCCTTGAGGGTCACGGACCCATTCAGGTCGGGCAGAGTCGTCTGGCAGTCTTCCCGGAATTTTTCTGGGGTGATCATTTCGTCCCGAGGCCCGGCCTGCCAACTATCCGCGAGGTGGAGGTGGATAATCGTCCGGGTGGAAGGGTTGGCCGTTCAGGTTGATGGTATCCACGAACAGTCCGGGACGATTAATGGTTTGCCGTACGTAGCAGCCGTTGCGAGCGTTCCGGACCAGACCGGCTACCCGGCCGGGCTCGTCATTTGACTGGATGTCGAAGTGGATCACGATCCGGTCGGCTCGGGCTTGAATCGTTTGCGCTAAAACCGACCCCTCGGCGGCCACGTGTAGAGCTATACGGGCTCGGGCCTGGGTCAAGTCTACCTTCATCATTTGAGCGTACCGCTCAAGCTGGGTCATCTCTCAAAAAAGAATGGACGAGGCGAAGTAGGCCAGCGGCGGTGGCGCTGTGCCATCGCCCATGGGTTCTCGCTCATCGCACATGATGGTAAACCCGCGGATGTCGGCCTGCTTCTTCTGGCGCTCCAGGGTCTGGGCGTCGCCTTCTACGACTATGCTCCGGGAAACGATGTCGGAGGATGTGCTCATAGCGGCTCCTGGGCCTGCTGAATTGGCCGGAGTATAGCATGGGCTTTCATGCGCTTACAGGGTTCAGAATAAAATGCCTTAGCTCATCCGGTGCTCATATTAGGCGATTATTTTCCGCCGGTGCCCGCGCTAATTCCTGTCCCGCTCTCCTTGGTAAAACCCAGTAAAGCCCGCCAGGGCCGATTCAATATCCGCTTGTGAGCTTGGCCGCATCCATTTGTGACTTTGGCCGCCCTGGATTGATGGTTAGGTGAGGATTGATCCCTAACATTCATGTCAGACCATGGTCGCATTCACCGAGCTGGGCGGGCCGATGGGGACAAAGACGCGGAGCTGCAGTCCGCCACCTCACCGGTTCAGGGAAAAGGGATATTAAATTCAAATCTTGCGAAAGAAAAAAGAGAAAAGCAGATGAAAAAGTTTATAGGACTGGCGCTGGCTGTGGCTGCGCTGGCCGTTGTTTTGCCTACTTCAGCGGTATTCGCCACCCACGGCGGTACCGGAAACGGTGCACCAAATGGTGCCCACTATAACCTCAACTTAATCGGGGTTTCCGACAAAAGCGCGGATATGACCGGGAACAACGGTCACCGCATCTTCGTCAAACTATGGGGTAAATCCAAGATAATGCTGGCCGAGGGAGAGGATTTCAAGGTTCTGGACGCTAACGGCACCGATGGCAACGGCGCGAAATTCCAGCTTCCCAACCCAGACCCGGACGGCGACGGCATGACAGTCTACTCGGTATTCGCCAGGGCGCTGGGAACCCCAGGTGGCAAATCCATCACGTCCACCTGTGCCACCGGTCCCGGCTTGGATGGGGTCCTCGGCACAGCCGATGATGAGCCGATTAGCTCGGTCACCACGCTGGAACTGGAGCGGAGTAAAGGCAAATCTAGCTTTGAGAACGTCAGTAAAGAACTGCTCTATGTCTATGCCGACATCGACGGGGATGGCAACCTGGAGCGGATGGCTCTGTTTGACGATCGGCTAGAGGGTTACTTCTGCGACTACGACAACCATGGCCTCAAGCTGGTGCAACTACGATTCTACGAATGTGAGACCATAGTACCCGACGCTGATAACCCGGAGGGGGGCGTGACCGATGACGCCTGCTTCGGCGGGAGCCACTGAGATCAGCGCGTAACCGGAATCCAACAGGCCTGGAGAAGCCTCGCAATTAAAACGGCGAGGTTTCTTCTTGTGTATCGCGTAGGGGTGAGAATGTCGGCAGGCCCAGCTTATCCCCTGGCCCCCGTAGTTAAGGGCTTAATTGTAGCGGGCCCCGGTACAAGGTAATATAGGCCCCATCCCCACCAGGGAGGGAGACTACTATGGCGTTGCCACCGTATCGAGTCGACTACAGCCCCATAATTGACCGCCCGGTCATCAAATGGCCCAACAACGCCCGGATCGCCTTCTGGGTAGCGCCCAACGTGGAGCATTACGAGTATCTTCCGCCCTTGGACGGGGTGCGTAACCCCTGGCCCAGGCTTCCCCATCCCGACGTGCAGCAGTACTCTTCCAACGAATTCGGCAATCGGGTGGGGTTTTGGCGGGTTCTGGAGGTGCTGGACAAGTACAACATACGCTGCTCCACCACCCTCAGCCTGGGCGTGCTGGAGCATTTTCCGGAAGTGGCCGAGGCCATGCTGCAGCGGGACTGGGCCTTCGTGAACCACGGCTTCTATAACACCCGCTTCGTCACGACCTATTCTGAAGAGCAGGAGCGGGAGTTCCTTCAGGCTTGCCGGGAGACCTTCAAGCGCCTCACCGGACGGGAATTGAAAGGGGCTTCCGGTCCCTCGGCATCCAATACCGTGCGCAGCCCCGACCTGGTGGCCGAAGCGGGGTTTCTCTACCAGACCGACTGGAAAATTGACGATCAACCCTTGCCGATCAACGTCCGGGCGGGGAAGCTGGTCTGCGTCCCCTACACCTCGGAGTTGAACGACGCTCCCCTGTTTCGGCATCACTACGAGGCCGATTACTACGCTGAAATTTGTAAGGCCCAGTTCGACCAGCTCTACGAAGAGAGTGAGAATAACGGGCGGCTCATGTGCATCGCCATCCATCCCTACGCCATGGGCCGGCCCCACCGCATCAAGTACCTGGACGATGTTTTGAACCACATCATGTCCCACGACGGCGTGTGGCAGGCTACCACTGATGAAATCGCGGAATACTATCTGGCCAACTACTACGATCAGGCCGTGGCCCATCTCCAACAAGTGAATCAGTAGGCACCCTTCTATCCTTCTGAGGAGGCCGATTATGGCCGTGCAGCTTCATTACGGCATGGACCACGAGCATTACGACTGGTCTCCCTTTAACCAGCAACGAAAAGTGCTGCGGTGGCCCCAAACCGCCCGCGTCGCCCTGGCGGTGATAGTTAATCTGGAGCACATGGAATGGCAGCCACCGGAGGGTACTTATCAAAATCCCGTCCTTTCCGGGGGTTATGGAGCCAGCCCCTTCCCGGATGTCACCCGCTGGTCCCACCGGGAATACGGCCACCGGGTGGGGATTTTCCGGCTCCTGGACCTGCTGGACAAGCACGGTATCAAAGCCATGGTGGCAATGGACCTGCTCACCGCCCAGAACTATCCCTACCTGGTCCGGCACTGCCTACAGCGCGGCTGCGAGATAATTGGCCACGGCATATCGGTGAGCCGGCTGATAACCAGCAACATGTCGGAGTCCGAGGAGCGAGATTACATCCAGTCTACAGTTGAGGGCTTGGCCGAGGCTACCGGGGCTGCTCCCCGGGGCTGGCTGGGACCGGAGTACGGGGAGTCTGCCCGAACGCCCGGACTGCTGGCCCAGGCCGGGATTCGCTACGTGTGCGACTGGACCAACGACGAGCAGCCTTTCCCTATGAAGACTCCAGAAGGCGAGCTGCTCGCCCTGCCGGTGATGCTGCCGCTGGATGATGTCAACGCTCTGTGGGACCGGCGGGTCACCATCGGCAAGTATGTCGAGATGATCAGGGAGAGCTTCGATACCGTCTACGAAGAAGGGGCAGCAAACGGCCGGCTCATGGTGCTCAATTTGAGGCCCTGGCTGACGGGACAGCCCTTCCGGGTCCGATATCTGGCCGGCGCGTTGGAATACATTATGGGGCATCAAGGCGTTTGGGCCGCCACCGGCTCGGAAATCATAGATTGGTACCGCGCCAATCCGCCAGTCTGATAGCCAGCGGCTAGACTCGGGGTGGGCTAGACGAGGAAGGGTAGCAGCAACTTGTAGCGAAAGAAGAGTCCTACTAGACTGGACCTCGTCGGGGCGAACTGGAGGTAATCTGCGAATGAGATGGTTCGATGCGGCCCGCGAGGCTCTTAGGAATCATACAAGAGACGACATCTGCGACGATATGCGTCTCCTGGGATTGAAAGCCGAAATGGCTCCCCGTGGTCATCCCGAGGAAAGGCCGGGTTCCTTGGGCTTAATTACCATTCGGCCGGGACCCATCGAATGGATCGAGGTTCGGGAGATAGCTGTTGAAGGAGGAACGATTAACTATGCTGTTTTCGGGATAGCCGACGCAAGGCTGAGAGATAGATCGCTTGCAGGATTCAACATTGAATCCTGCAAGGCCAGAAACATCCCATTGGTAGGCGGGTTCGTTAAATTTTCTTGGAAGGGCAACGACCTTGGTTTAGCCCGAATCCACCGATAGAGGGCGTGTCGCGACAGGGCGGATAGGGAAGGAAGTGCTCCTCTGAATCTGGGATAATGGTTTTATAACAGAAAACCGACCAGAAACAAGGAGCACCCAATAGATGCTACCACGCAACC
>JAKZUA010000191.1:0-2614 GCA_047516825.1 Dehalococcoidia bacterium | reverse complement strand
CCAACAGGACTCTGTGAGACTTCCTAGGACGTTGTTGGAACAATATCTGGCGGAGAGGGAGGGATTCGAACCCTCGAGAGGCGGTTAGCCCCTACGCGATTTCCAGTCGCGCCCGTTCGTCCACTCCGGCACCTCTCCCAGCCTGAACCGAAACCGATTCCGGGCGGGGGCCCGGACCGGCGCAGGCAATTATATCCAGGTCCCGCTCCCGCTGTCCATCGCCGATATAAGCCGATTGCAGTGGCCACCGACGGTCTAGAACCCGCCGCTCCGGAACTTCGGATTGGTGTACCGGCTCTCGACTACAAGGGCGGTGAGTTTTCTGCCTTTGAGGATAGGGTAAAACCCCGCCGTTCCATGGTCCCCCAATCCCGTTGGCCTCTAAGGAACTTGACCAGACCCCATAGCCGCCAGAGGACCGAAAGCTGGCGGTAGCCGAAATTCTCCAATATGGTCCAAGTAATCAGCCAAACCCGATCCTGCCACTTCTGGTACCTATGATAGAAAACCTCCTCCAATAGCAGGGTAAGCATGGTCAGCAGCAGTCCGTACCCATAAGCCGCCGCAAAGAAGAGGGCAGCGAAGTTACCATTCACGGCCCCCACGGCCAGGCCTACCAGCAGGGTTATCACTCCCACCGCTTCCAGCACCGGCGACAGCAATTCCACGAAAAAGAAATAGGGATAGACGAACAGCCCCATGGCGCCGTAACGCCGGTTAAAGAACACGTGGCGGTATCGCCAAATGACGTCGGCCAGGCCGCGATGCCAGCGATCCCGCTGGCTGGAAAGAAGACGCAGCGTGTCGGGAGCCTCGGTCCAGGCCACCGGATCGGGAATGAAAGCCACCCCGTGAGGTCTTCCCTCTTCATACATCTGGCAACGGAGCTTGACGATAAGCTCCATGTCCTCACCCACCGTATCGTGAGCGTAGCCACCGACCCGGAGCATGGCATCGCGGCGAAACAGGCCAAAGGCACCGGAGATGATCAGGTTACCCCCCAAGCCATTCCACCCCAGCCGGCCGAAGAGAAAGGCCCGCATATACTCGATGACCTGGAAGCCGACCAGCGGCTCTCTCGGAGCCTGGCTGGTCAGAATCCGGCCCCGGCGGATCTGGGAACCGTTGACCAAGCGGATTGTTCCTCCCGCCGCCAGAACCTCTTCTCCGGTCAGGAAAGGGCGCACCATCTGCTGCAAAGCGTCGGGCTCAATCAAGGTATCGGCATCGATGGCCCACACCAGATCCCCGGTGGCCAGGTTAAGCCCCGCGTTCAGCGCGTCTGCCTTGCTGCCGCCATTTTCCTTGTTCGCCACCACCAGGTTGGGATGCCGCCGGGAGCGGTACAGAGCCTTGATCGGCTGGGACGGGATTAGCTCCTGATAGATCGGATGAATCGGAACCAGCTCGAACTGGTCTACCAGCACTTGGAGGGTGTCGTCCCTGGAGCCGTCATTTACCACTATTATCTCCAGGTTGGGGTAGGAAATGGCCAACAGGGCCCTGACGCTTTCGGTGATGGTGGCGGATTCCTCATAGGCGGGGGCGAGGATACTGATATGGGGGAGACTTGGGAGCCCAGTACCCGGGAGAGATTTCCCCCTCCGGTAGCCAGCAGGTGCTTTCTCATCTGGAAACAAGCGGACAGCAGCAGTCCGCCATAGAGACTGTTGAGCAGAAGGAAATACCCAATGGTTGCCCATTCGATTCGGATTAGGACATTGACCAGAAAATTGCTTAATGCGTCCATATAATGCTAGAAAGCCGGTTCAGCCTGGTTTGGTGTGTCCAGAACCTGTTTCGCCATCTCCGCCGCCGGGGCCCACTCATCGCCCAAACTGCGTTTTAAAATCAGAAGGCCCGGAGCCCCGAAGTTTTGCAGGGCTAATCCCGCCTCCCGGCGCACCGCCCATACCGGGTCCCGCAGCAGCCCGGCCACCGGCGTTGCGGCGGGCCAATGCCCCAGGTTGCCCAGGGCCGCCGCCGCCGCCTGCCTTACTTGATGGTCCTGATCCGACAGCATTCCGGTCAAAACCTCCGCTGCCTCGCCACCGCCCAGCGCGCCGAGCAGTTTGGCGGCTAGGGTACGCACGCTGGCTTCTTGATTGCTACAAAGACCTAACGCGGGAGCCAGGAATCGGGGGCTAGCCAGTCCTATGGCGACCTCCAGAACTCCGGCCAGATCGCTGGTCATGGAGGAATTAAGCGCTTCCCGTAGCGGCTCCGTCGCCGGGTAGCCCATTCGCAGCAGGCTGTCCTGAATTGAGAAGCGGGCCGGATCTTGCCGGTTGTCCAGCATTTCAATGAGGTTGTCGATTACTGAAGGTGTGGCATGGTCTCCGGCCCACTCCGCGGCTTGGCAGCGCACCGCGGGATGGAAGTCCTTCAAGAGAGCGGGCACCACCTCTTCTCCGCCGCCCAAAAGGGTTAACCCGAATCCACCGATAGAGGGCGTGTCGCGACAGGGCGGATAGGAAGGAAGTGCTCCTCTGAATCTGGGATAATGGTTTTATAACAGAAAACCGACCAGAAACAAGGAGCACCCAATAGATGCTACCACGCAACCACCTCGACCGCATCCACATCACCTTCGACGACCACCGCCTGGTCAACA
>JAKZUA010000190.1:0-3442 GCA_047516825.1 Dehalococcoidia bacterium | reverse complement strand
AACTCGCGAATGGTGTCAGCGGCGTTGTGACCCCCCAGCATTGCATCCGGCCACCCCAGCTTGGGGCCGACCGCTTCTGGGCTGAAGTCAGATAGGAATTCCGCTCCTTGCCCGCCAGAGAGAGCCGCCAGGTCCACGCCGCCAGCCTGTAGTTTTTCTTGGACTATGACCTGAGCCAGGCTGAGGGCCAGATGTCCTTCCATGCCGGGTATTATCGGCAGCCACCTGTCCGCGTTGGCCGCGGTCATGGAAAACCGGGGGTCGATCTGCCAAAATGTGCCGCGCCCGGAACCAACCTCGGCATCGCGGAACTCTCCAAATCCGGTGGACCAGCGGGTGGGAGAAACCCAGGTGGAGAGGAAGTCGGCGCCGAAGGAGAGCAGGAAGTTGGCGTTACCGATATCCAGATCGGGCAGCAACTCCTGGTCGAAGACGTTCTTGACGGCGGCCTGGTAGGTGGCGTTACTCAGGGCTTCGAAAGTGACATGGTTGCCACTGAAGGCCTGGGCGAATCGGCTGGCGATGGTGCCCAGGGGGCCACTCAAAGGCTCGGTTACCAGGACCAAGCCCTCGCCCCGGGATTCTAGCTGTTCTTTCAGTTGGTCCAGCGCAATGTTCCAGGACACGGGCTGCAACGTTCCGTTAATCCGCAGCATGGGGCCCGTCAGGCGATCCGGATGGTATAGGGCCTGCAACCCGGCGTCGCAACGGGCACTCTGTTTGCCCAGGTTTATCGGGTACTTGGGGTTGCCCTGAACCTTTTTGGCCCGTCCCTCCATCACCCGCACCAGCACTCCTTCGCTGGAGGGACAGAGCCGGCACAGGGTGGCGTACCAGTTGTCCCGGCCCTTGACCAGGTCTTCCGGCTGGCTTACCGGGCTCTGCGTCTTCAGGTCATCCCCAAAGGCATCGCAGGCCACAGCTCCTACCGCGGAGAGGCCGGCCCAAGCCAGGAAATTACGCCGTGTCAGTTTCATAAAGGGAGGTCCTTACTTACTTCACTTATGACAAATAGTGCAATCGGTGGCCACGTTGTTTTGCCGGTGACAGTCCAGGCAGGTCCCCATCTTGAGAGACTGTCCGGCCTGGGGCTGAACTTCGGTCATGCTGGCAACGTCGCCGTGGCAGACCGAGCAGGCCTGGCCCACCGGCATGGGAAGCTGGCGAGTACCGCCTCCTCCCAGGGGAATTTCCACGTTACGCGTCTCGCCCTGGGTCAGGAATCGAATGTGGGCTTCGTGAACGAACCGCACGTGGTCCGGCAGCCGGTGGACCCGCGCCCAATCTATGGGATTCCCATCGGAGAATCGGTCGACCACCCGCTGAACCTCGTCCAGATTCACAGTGGTTTCTCCCACCACGTTTTCCGGATTTATCTGTTTGTGGCAGAAGACGCAGGTTTCCACCGCCGGGACGGTAGCCGCCGCGCCCTTGGTCACATTTCGGTGGCAGAACTCACATTGGATGCCGACCCCTCCCGTTTCCACCGGCCCGGCGTGCACCGTATGAGGAAAGGCGATGGGTTGGGGAGGAGCGTTGCCCAGACCGAAGGGCGGATTGGAGAACCAAGACATTAGCAGAACTACTATGATGAAACCGACTACGGCGGTAACCACCAGGCCAACCAGGGCCAAGGGTATCATATTTGCCGTTGGCTTCATTTAAGTCAGAGCCATTGCGGAACTCGCCGCCTGCCTTATTACCAAACCTGGAGTCCTTCGCTGAATACCAGATTTAGGCCACCCTAAATCCAAAAATTCCTCCAGATGCTCCCCAATGTTTCGGGAGCCTGAATCACAGCTAATATCATCATGATTACCGCCCCGGACAGAGCTGCCAAACCGAACACGGTCAAGGGTAGACGGAGCATCGACATTTTCTGGGGAAGGTGGCCGGTGCCTACGGCCGAGGGGATGAAGCCGTGAGCGATTAGCATGCTGAAGGCGAAGGTGATTAAAAGAGGGAAAAATATCCAGAGAAAGGTCAACCAGTTGCTCAGGTTGGCCCAGTCGGCGCTTCCTAGTCCTGAGGGATCCGTCACCGGCATAACCCCTGCCCTACCACGTCCTAGCTCCCGAATTGGATGGGGCCGGAAAACCTAGTGAAAATTATCACAGCCCCCAATGGGTGTCAAGGGTATTGGCAAGCTGATCGGGGCCTTTCATTTCAGTCTTGTGGCCGGTCCTTGCGCCGGACCCAGTGCTGGACAAACGGGGGCCTTAATACCTGTTCACCCTCCCTTATTTTAGCTAGGGAGTTCTGGTTCCTAGCCGGAAGCCCGGAAAGTGGGCGGTTTGCGGTGACCAACAACGGGCTATATAATTGGTGAATAATGGTTCCGCCTTTCGGTATCGACAGAGGGAGCGATGACACAAGCCAAGCCCAGGTCGACAAAAACTCCCAGAAGGGGCAAAGCGACTAAGGAAAGCCGGGCGGTGGGGCTTCCCGAAGGCCTCACTAAGCAGGATCTACTGAACAGCTACCGTCAGATGGTGCTGGTCCGCAAGACCGATGAGCGCGTTTGGATGATGAACCGGCAGGGGAAGGTGCCCATTGCCGCATCCTGCCAGGGCCACGAAGCCGCTCAGCTGGGAAGTTTGCTGGCGGCCCAACAAGACGGAGACTGCTTTTTCTTTCCCTACTATCGCGATCTGGCGGTAAAAATGATGGTGGGTCTATCCCCCACTCAGGTAATGCTGTCCTTCATGGGCAAGGCCGGAGAGCCCTACAGCGGCGCCCGCCAGTTTCCCCTGCAGGGCGCCGATCTGGAGCACCGGATAATCCAAATCTCCAACGTCGTCGGAGCCGGCTTGACTCAGGCGGTGGGGTATGCCCTGGGATGCCGCATGCTGGGCGACGATACCGTGGTCCTGGCTTATATGGGTGATGGCGCCACCAGCCAGGGAGAAGCCCACGAAGCCATGAATTTCGCCGGAGTGCACCGGCTGCCCGTGGTGTTTGTCTGTGAAAACAATCGTTACGCCATCTCGGTTCCGCAGAGCCAGCAAATGGCGATAACCGATGTGGCCAGCCGGGCCGAGGGCTACGGATTCCCCGGTGTGGTAGTGGACGGCATGGACCTGGTGCAGTCGTACCAGGCCACCCGCGAAGGGATCAAGCACGCCCGCTCCCAGGGCCCAGTCTTGCTGGAAATGAAACTGGAGCGCCTGATGCCCCACACCACCGATGACGATGACCGGCGTTACCGCGGGGATGACGAGGTGGAGCAGGCTCGGCTGCGAGACCCTCTGGTCACCTTCCCCGCCTTTCTGAAGGAGCAGGGTTTTCTTACCGATCAAGATGCGGAGGAAATCAATGCGGAGGCGCAGCGGGCGGTGAATGAAGCCACCGACGTTGCCGAGGCTGCCTCTCCGCCGGATGCATCGGACATGCTTAGCCATGTTTATGCTCCCTAATCAACTGGAATGTTTCGTGAGTAGTA
>JAKZUA010000189.1:0-2861 GCA_047516825.1 Dehalococcoidia bacterium | reverse complement strand
AGCCACCAGAAAGCGGTAGCCGCCATGGAATCGGGCAAGTTTTCCCAGGAGATAGTACCGATTCCGGTGCCCCAGCGGCGGGGAGACCCGGTGAATTTTATTCAGGACGAAAACCCCCGGGCCGACACTACTATTGAGGCCTTGGCACGTCTCCGGCCGGTAATGCCCAGCGGTACGGTTACCGCCGGTAACGCCAGCAGCCAGAACGACGCGGCCTCGGTATGCCTGGTGGTGGCCGAGGATAAACTTGAAGAGTTGGGACTAACTCCTATGGGCTACCTCAAGGGGTGGGCCGTAACCGGCTGCCATCCTGCCTACATGGGCATTGGCCCGGTGCCTTCAGTCAACAAGTTGATGTCAAAGCTGAATATGTCCCTGGAAAACATGGATCTGATTGAGCTTAACGAAGCCTTCGCCGCCCAGGTACTTTCGGTGCTCCGTGAGTGGAAACTGCCCAATGAGGACAAACTAAACGTTAATGGCTCCGGCATATCGCTGGGCCACCCCATTGCCGCCACCGGCGCCCGCATCCTGACAACTCTGCTGCACGAGATGGAACGGCGGGATGTCCAGTATGGTCTGGAGACCATGTGCGTTGGAGGCGGGCAGGGCGTAGCCGCAGTATTTGAACGTCGCTAGAAACGCAGAGCGCTCAGCGCCTTAGCAAGAGTCTCGGGAGTTGACCCGGATACTGACTAGGTTCCTTTGTCCACGTTCTTTTACCAAGGAGGCATTATGGCTAACCGGAAAGATGTTGCTGATGTCCTGGTTATCGGAGCAGGCGCTTCCGGAGGCGCATTCAGTTGGAGTCTGGCCCAGGCCGGCATCAAGGTAGTATGCCTGGAGCAAGGCGGCTGGGTACCTCTGGATGCTTTTTCGACCAGCGAGCCTGATGCCCAGATTCATTGGCAGCGAAAGTTTCACTCCAACCCGAACTTCCGTGGTCTCCCCGAAGATTATCCGGTGAACGAAGCTGAGACTCCCATCGCGCCTCTGATGTATAACGCGGTTGGTGGCAGCACCATCCATTGGGGTTCCCACTTCCCTCGCTTGCATCCTTCCGACTTTCGGCTCAGGTCCCAGGACGGAGTTGCCGATGACTGGCCGATGACTTATGCAGAGTTAGAACCCTACTACGACTTGAACGACCGGATGCAAGGCGTCTCCGGGTTGCGGGGCGACCCGGCCTATCCGCCCAAGCCGGAAAGACCGACGCCGCCTCTGCCCATTGGCGCAGGCGGTGAGTTGCTGGCCAAGGGATTCAATAAGCTGGGCTGGCACTGGTGGTCGTCGGATAACGCGATTTCCTCCGTCGAGTACGACGGGAGGCAGCCGGACACCGGGGGAACTCTCCGCTCCATGTCCAGCTCAGACATAATTTACTGGCCCAAGGCGTTGCGATTGGGCGCCCGCCTCAAGACTTATGCCCGGGTCAGGGAAATTCTGGTGGACAAGTCGGGTCGGGCCACCGGCGCATTGTATTATGATGCCGACGGCAACTTGCAAGAACAACGGGCAAAAGTGGTAGTCATGGCATGCAACGGCGTCGGAACCGCACGCTTGCTGCTAAACTCCAAATCGTCGCTCTTCCCTGAAGGTCTGGCAAATAGCAGCGGCTTGGTGGGCAAGAACCTGATGCACCACCCGGTAGGCGGCGTTATGGGCATATTCGACGAATGGCTCGGCGCCGACTCGGGACCTCGCGGCAGCAGCATGCTCAGCCAGGAGTTCTACGAGACTGACCTGAGCCGAGGCTTTGTCCGCGGCTACGACCTGCAAATCACCGGTGTTACCGGCTCCCCGCTGCCTACGGCGTTGGGTGGAATTCAGCAGGAAGTTGTGCCCTGGGGTCAGGACCACCACCGGATATATGGTGAACGGTTCGGGCACACCATCGGTATCAGCGTTATGACTGAGGACCTGCCCGAGGAAAGCAACCAGGTAACTCTCGACCCGGTTCTTACAGACTCCCACGGCATTCCGGCGCCCCGAATCCAATACACCGTCAGCGAGAATACCCATAAAATGCTGGATCACGGGGTTGATCGGGCGCGGGAAGTGCTGGAGGCGGCCGGCGCCAGGCAAACTTTCGGCTCTCACATTCGACGTAACTCCGGCTGGCACCTGCTGGGAACTGCCCGGATGGGTGGCAACCCCAATAATGCGGTGGTGGACCGCTGGGGACGGGCCCATGACGTGCCCAACCTGCTAATTATTGACGGCAGCATATTTACCACCGGCGCTTGCATCAATCCTACCACTACTATCCAGGCCCTGGCGCTGCGCACTGCCGACTTCGTGAAGGGCGAAGGGAGCAGTCTGTTGGCCTAACTTGCCGGTTTGGTTATGGCGGCCAAATCCCGCCAAAAGCGATGCTCTAGGGGGCCCTCTTCGTATTGAAGAGGGTCCTTTTTACTGACACTAGGCCATTGTAGGGCTGTATTTCCTCTGGTAATCTGCTGGAACGCCGGGTGTACCGGCCCGGACAAAGACCAAAAGACAGGAGGTTACAAATGCCCAGAGTAGTCCATTTTGAAGTGCACGCCGACGACCTCGAACGCGCTGCCAAGTTCTATACCGACATTTTCGGTTGGAAGGTGGACAAGTGGGAAGGCGAAAATGGCTTCGTTTATTGGCTGGTTACCACCGGGGACGACTCGACCCCGGGAATCAACGGAGGTATGTTACAGCGGCAAGACCCGGCCTCGGTTACAACTACTGTTCTGGATGTTCCCTCGGTTGACGAGTACGCCGGAAAGATAACTGAAGGTGGGGGAACTGTGCTGGTCCCCAAGATGACCATCCCTGGGGTCGGTTACGCCGCCTACTTTAAGGACACCGAAGGCAATCCATTTGGCATC
>JAKZUA010000188.1:0-3743 GCA_047516825.1 Dehalococcoidia bacterium | reverse complement strand
CTCGTTGCGAAACACCCGGCCCAGCTCGTAGACTTTGTCGAACCCCCCCACTATCAACCGTTTCAAATACAACTCGGTGGCGATGCGCAGGTATAGCTGCTGGTCCAGCGCGTTATGATGGGTAACGAAGGGGCGGGCGTGAGCCCCGGCCGCCACCGGCACCAGAATCGGCGTCTCCACCTCCATGAATCCCCGGGCATCCAAAAAACTGCGAATCCCGCGAATCACCCGGCTCCGCTGCACGAAGATGCTGGCAATATCCGGATTGGCGATTAGGTCCAAATAACGCTGGCGATACCTGATTTCCACATCGCGCAGGCCGTGCCATTTTTCGGGAAGGGGGCGCAAACCCTTGGAAAGAAGGGTTATCTGATGAGCTTCAATCGTTGGCTGTCCGGTGCGGGTCCGCATCATGGTGCCGGAGACCCCCAGGAAATCCCCCAGGTCCAGATCCTCCAGGAGAGCATAGTCCTCTCCCAGCACGTTCTGGCGCAGCAAGGCCTGGATCGTGCCGGACCCGTCCCGCAGGTCCAGGAAGGAGCCCCTTCCCATGGCCCGAAGGGAAACAATGCGCCCAGCCACGGCCAAGTGCTGGGCATGGGGATTTTCTTCTGCCCGCGCTTCCCAAGCCTCGAAATCGGCGATAGCGACGGCGGCGGCCGTGATTGGCTGGTACCGGGGCGGATAGGGGTCGATACCCCTCTGGCGGAGGCGTTCCAGCTTGGCATAGCGGCTGCCTAGCAGCCCATCTTGTCGGTCAGGCATGTTTGGTAGGGTTAAGCACAGCCGGAAATCGAACCTGCAGGGATACTGACCCTAGACGTAAGTTTTAAACTTGTAAGATCCAAATCCTCCTCAGTCCCCCTATGGAAATGGGGGATACCGGAGGATTTATCCAAACGGCCCCGCCATCCGGGCTTACATCACCATCCGACCCCGGCCGGGAATCCCCGATCGCCTCCGGAGTTGAACCCGGAGCTGGCTTAGGACAAATAATCCTTGGTCCACTGGGTGTAGTCCGCCCGGCGAGTCACCTGGGCGACCAGCTCCGGCGTCGCCAGCTGGTCCCTCAAATCCGCGGGGGCCACGCCATCTTTAAGGGCCTTCATCGTGTCGTATACCGCTTTGATCGACGCCTGGTAAGAGAGGTGTCCCTGTAGGGCCACCCGCACACCGTTGGCTCCCAAGAACTCCAGGTCGGAAAGCTCACCTCCGGCGCCACCCAGTATCAATGGAACGCTGGTCTCGGCTCTAACCGCCTGAATTTCCTCCCTGGTCTGGGCTCCCGCCAGAAACATGGCGTCAACTCCGGCCTGCTGATAGGCCTTGGTCCGCTTGATGGCCTCGGGCACGCCGCCGAAACGCAGGGCGCTGCTCCGGCCGGCGACACAAAGGGCCCGATCTTGCCGGGCGGAAAGCGCGGCCTTCATCTTCCCCACACCCTCCTCCAGGGATATTAGCTTGCCCTCTCCGGAGGCACCAAAGCTTATGGGCAGCACAGTGTCTTCAATGGTCAGGCAGGATACTCCCGCCGTCTCCAGCTCTTCCACGGTGCGGCGGACGTTCAGCGCGTTACCGTACCCGTGATCAGCATCCACCAGTAAGCTCAGGTTACCGGCCCGGCAAATACGGTGGATCTGCTGGGCAAACTCGGTAAGGGTCAGCACGATCAGGTCGGGCGCCCCCAGCACCGTGCCGGAGGCAATGGAGCCGGCCAGCATCCCCACTTCGAATCCCAGGTCTTCCGCAATTCGGGCGGAAATGGGATCGAAAACCGAACCAGGATGCACGCAGCGGTCCCCCTCCAGAATAGCCCGAAACCTTTGGCGTCGATCGGTCAGGTTCATTCCAATCCTCCCTATCCTGCCTTAATTATGAGTAACTTGCTTCCGGTGTCTTGCTTCCGGGATGGGTCGCCAGGCGGCCGAGCCCGGTCCCATTGTGGCGAATACCCGCGCCCGATTATAATGCGGCCAGCTAGTGCCCTTACGGCAGACTTAGGCGTGGCCCATTCTACCATAAAGTCGACCGTTATCCGGGCGTACCCCATAAACCGGAAAATATACTCGCCCAGCACTATTTGGCCAGCATCATTAAGAAGGATTCCAGTTGCGAATCATCGGCGTGGATTACAGCGGAGCCCGCGGCGACGGAAACACCTGGATCAGTCGGGGTACGCTGGAGGACGGCCAGCTGGTCCTAGAGAGCTGCGGTCCCATCAGCCGGAAAGAGCTGACGGAGGAGCTGATAGAGGTCCGGGCCGCCCCAGAACTTTCGCCCGAATCTCCGCAGGAATCTTCCCAAGAAATGGCAACGGTAGCCGCCCTGGACTTCCCCTTCTCCGTGCCCCGGGAGTTCGCCGCTTTCTGGGAACCGGAAGCAACCACCATGCCCGAGCTGTGGTCCGCCGCCGCGGCCATGGATCTGGAGGAGTTCCTGGAGCTCCGCGACCGATTCGTCGCCCGGAACGGCGAGCTGAAGCGGCTGTCCGACACCCTTTACCCGGAGTGCTATTCCCCTCTGCACAAGGCCAATCCCAACCTGGTCCCCATGACCTTCCGGGGCATGCAGATGCTGGACCGGTTGGGACTCGGCGGTTGCTCCATACCTCCCCTGGCTCCCCCGGCTGGAGCCCAAACCCTACTGCTGGAGGCCATGCCGGGCGCTGCCCTGCGGGCCCTGGACCTGCCCTTCAAGGGATACAAAGGCGGCGTCCGCGCCCCTCAGCTCCGGCAAACCATACTGGACGGTCTGGCGCTCAAATCAGGGCTGCGGCTGCCCAACCTGGGGGATTTCCACCAACTAGGCCTGGCCAGCCACGATGGCCTGGACAGCCTGGTTGCCGCTGTGGTCGCCGCCCTCTGGGCACAAGACCCCAGCAGGTTCCGCCAACCGGCCCCAGAAGGCGCGGAGGAGTTCGAGCCCCGCGTCCTGCTGGAAGGCTGGTTGTATGCTCCGGCCTTCATCTGATAGCCTTCCTCCCGGAGATTCCGAATCCCGCCGGCGGCCCCCAGCCCGGCCGCTCCCTCCGGGATTACATCGGGTAGCTGGAGAGGCGACCCATCCTAGCAGGGTTGCCCCAGGGCAATCGCGTCTAAAACTGCCTTTTCGAACTTCAGTACAGAAGGCTAGCGAATGGTAGATATTCCGATGCTTTCCCAGCTATTTTGACTATAACACGTAAAGATCGAAAGACTTCCGGGACTCGTCAGACCCCAAAGAGCCACTGTCCCAAACCTGGGGGCGATTAAGACGCGATTGCTCTGCCCCCGGAACCGATTGCCTCTGAAAGGGTGCCGTTCCTGCTGTACTATCTTCCTCGGAGAATTCGACAATTCGGGATGGGATGTCGTCGCAGTGTCAGACCATCTCGCACCCTTGCGGCTTCAGCGTCGCGATGCTGTCCCCAGTGTTCAGGCACGGCAGTGAGAAGATGTCGCGTTGAAACCAAGATCCAGGGGCCTGTTCCCCGGTTGGATGGGGCTAGCCGCCTGTGAGGCATCCAACTCAAAGTGTGTCTCTCAATTGGCTGGTATAACCCACCAAGGGCCTGTCTCATTTCTCGTCTCGGGAATAAGTGACCGTGATGCATTCGCTGGGCTCAGTCCTTCGGACCTCGTACGCAACGAGCAGTGGCGAAGCCAATTGTGCCGCTACAAGGGGTAATGCAGGTACAAAAGGCTTGGAAACGGATACCACGCCTGGTGAATTATTAGTGAAGGCATACCTGTATTGCAATAATG
>JAKZUA010000187.1:0-6129 GCA_047516825.1 Dehalococcoidia bacterium | reverse complement strand
CCTCGGGGGAAGTATTCTACGACTTGACCGAAGCTGCCGGAGACGACGCCGTTAACGGGATCAAAGTTGACCTGGAAGGAAACCTCTACGTCTGTGGGCCAGGCGGCGTTTGGATTCTCTCTCCTGAGGGACAAGCCCTTGGCATGATCCAGGGGCCGGAAATACCGCTTAACCTGGCTTGGGGCGACCAGGATGCCCGAACCCTCTATATGACGGCGATGACCGGCATTTACCGCATGCGATTAAATACCCCCGGTGTGCGTCCTTAGCGGGTTCCTTTAGCAGAGACAAGTAGCGAGGGACCAGGACCCCTAGTCGGTTCCACAGAGACTTAAGCTGGCAAAAAACCAAATCGAGAGAGAGGAGTTGGAACTATGCCATACCACATGTACGTAGCGGCGCAGGACGACGACCGGATATTAGTACTTGGCATGGACGGGGAGACGGGAAGGCTTACTCCGAAGTCCGAAACCCCGGTAGCGGGTGGGCCGTCCCTGCTGGCGATAAACCCGAACCGGCAAGTCCTATATGCCGGGCATCGCTCGGTGCCAGAGATATCCAGCTGGCGCATAGACCAAGACAGCGGGGAGCTTTCGAAGATCGGATCAGTATCCCCCGAGGCCGCCCCCGCTTTCCTCTCCACCGACCGCACCGGCCGGTATTTGCTGTCCTCTTGCTATCAAAGCGGCCATGCTGGGGTAAATCCCATTGGAGGAGACGGTGCGGTAGGAGGCCCCCCCGTTGAATGGCTGCCGACGGACATCGGTGCCCATTCTATGCAGACCGACCGGTCTAACCGGTTTGCCTTCGTGCCCCACATCGCCCGTTTAAACGACAACGTATTGGAACCCCCAAAAGAGGCGTTGGGTCCAAATGTGATTTATCAGTTTAAGTTCGACCAAGACACCGGTCATCTTACTGCCAGCTCTCCGCCGCAGGTCGAACCGGAGGGCCGTCTGGGACCACGACACTATTGCTTTCATCCAACCTTGGATATGGTCTACTTTTCCAACGAGCAGGGGTGCAGCGTCACCGGTTATCAACTAGACCCGGCTGCGGGGACTCTTTCGGCAATCCAAACAATATCCACCGTGCCCGATGGCTACACTGGAAGGAACACCTGCTCCCAGATTCAAATCTCTCCTAACGGAAAATTCCTGTATGTTCCTAATCGGGGCCACAACAGCGTCGCGGGCTTCACAGTAGACCCTTCAACCGGGCGGTTGACGGCCATTGGACAAGAGCCAACAGAAGCGGTGCCCAGCGCCTTCAGCCTGGATCCGGAGGGGAAGTTCCTGTTTGCCGCTGGCTCCGCTTCAGACCGGCTGGCCTCATATCGAATCAACGGCGATACTGGAGAACTTACTCCTTTGGAGACTTATTCGGTGGGGAAGAGACCCATGTGGGTGCTGGTAACCAATCTTGGAGGCTAGCCCAGGGCTGTTTTCCGACGCATGCCCCAACGCTTCCCCAAAGATCGTTCTATTTGGATTCCAGGACATGGGACTGACCCTGATCCAAAACCAAGTGGGATTACTGAGCCTTGAAGCAAGAGCTAAACCCTGTCGGAGGTGCCGGCGTTTGGGGAAATCCCCCTATATCCCCCTTTAAATATGGGGATTTGGATCTTACAAGGTTAAGGCTTTCGTGAAGGATCAGTAAGCCGCATCATTTTCCCTTAAAAATCGGGGATCGCTTTTCCAGGAACGCCTGTCGAGCTTCTTCCGCATCCTCGGAGCCGTTGAGGATGCCTCCAGCATTGGAGGTCATCACCATGGTGGTTTCCAGGGAGTTGTCAAGGGCGGCCCGCATGATTCGCTTGCTTATCCATTGGACCATGGGCGGGGTTCTCAATATTCGGTCGCAAAGTTCTCTGGTCGTCTCCTCCAGCTTGTCCGAAGGAACGAGGTAATTCAGCATTCCCCAGTCATAAGCCCTTTGAGCATCGAGGTGGCCGGTGTAGGCGAATTCCAAGGCCCGGCCCAGGCCTACCATTTTGGGCAGATAGTAGCTGCCGCCGTTCTCTATGATCTGGCCCAATTGCTGATACCCGATGAAACGTGTGTTTTCGCATCCCAGGCGGATATCGCAGTGCAACGCCATATCCATGCCTGACCCAACCGCTGGGCCGTTTATCATGGCGATAGTGGGTTTACGGATCTGGGAGATATCCCGGTGGAGCTTGGTGAATCCATGGAAAAAGTGTTCCCTGGCGGCATCCGGTCCAGCCACGGTTCCGCGGTTACCAACAAAGTTCTCCCCTTTTAGGGCATCAGTGGTGTCTCTTCTCATGTCCGCGCCAGAGCAAAACCCGCGCCCTATTCCGGTGAGCACCATGACGCGAATATCGGGGTCATCGTCTCCTGCCCGCATATATTCGCCAACCTTGGCTACTGTCCCGCCTTCCTCGGAGGAACCGATTAGGGCATTCATGCGCTCCGGCCGGTTGAATTTAATCCACAGAATGCCGGTGTCCTCTGGTTCGTAGAGAAGATAATCGACTAGCTTAGGTCCCATTTTTGCCTCCAATTGAATATTGAAACCACTTTTTCAAATACTCCAACAGGCCAGGCCGGTTACACCCCAGGTGTTGTACTAGGCTTTTCTCCTACTGAGCCTTGAATAAAGAGCTAAACCCGGTCGGAGGTGATCCCGTTTGGGTAAATCCCTCCATATCCCCCTTTTTAAAAGGTGGGCTGAGGGGATCTGGATCTTTCAAGTTTAGAACTGCCGTCAAGGATCGGTATCTACCGATCACTATCCACCCTTCCGGATCAGCCAGTAACCTGGCCGAGGTGCGGTTGCAACGTTATTCGGCCAGCCGGGAAGGCAAATCCTTCATCAACGCAATTATCCTGTCTTCCAGATCGCCGTCGTGACTCTCCGGAACCCGGTGGTGCTGGTCCATCCATGCAATACTGTCGGTGATCCTGGGGACCAGGGATGCTTCCGGTTGGAACTCCGGCACACAGGTTGCCAGCTTAGCGCCACTAAATACCTGGGTATGTCCGAAGTTTTCCTTTAACTGGCCAAACCTTGACGGTGACATAGCTAGGAGAGTCTCTTGGGGGACATGTACCAGCTTTACCTCCACACCTAAAGCTTCAGCCACTTCCCGGTGCCAATGGTCCCAGGTTCTTGGAATTGGATGCACCAGGTTGTAGATTTCCCCCAAGCTTTGCTCTCGTCCCAGTACTGCCGCGAAAGCGATTCCGGCATCCTTGGAAGGGAGAAACTGGAAATAATTCAGACCATCTCCTACGGATAATATGGGCTTGCCCTGGCGGAGCCGGTGTATCCATATACCTCCTCCACCCGTTTGGGGTAAAAGAACGTTGGCCCCGAAGGTCAAAGAGGGTTTGAAGATGGTCACCGGAAAATGGTCCTCCGAAAAAGCCTGTAGGAACAATTCATCGGCTGCTATCTTCCCCAATGCATATTCGGAAATTCCATTTACAGGACCGGTTTCATCCAAGTTGATCCCGGCGAAGGGAGGGCCATAGGTCATTACCGTGGAGCAATGTACGAAATGCTCCACCCTGCCCCGGAAGGCTCGGACCGATGAAGCCGCATCGTCGGCGTCGAAGCAAATCATATCGATTACCGCATCAAATTGTTCCAACGACATCTTGCCAGCGAAATCGTCGCGATTTCGTCGATCACCTTTTATGACCCGAAGGCCGGGCGGAGGAGGATCTGGATTCATGCCCCGGTTAAACAGAACAACGTCATGGTTTGCTTTCAACAAGGCGGCAACCACCTCCCTGCTGATGTTGCCGGTTCCTCCTATGACCAAGACTTTCATGATCCGGCCACTCCATTACTCCGGCTGCCAAAGGGGGAGGGTCCTGTTGGAAATGTATGGGGAACTGACCATCGTGGAACGGCGTTATTCAGAATCCACGGCCGGAGGTCGATCTGGTTCAACCTGATTCCGGTTTCTGCGGGCTATTCCCAAGAGATGAGACCGTGTATTAGCTTCATAAGCGAGTGGTCAGTGAGTAACCGCTCAAGGGCCTGGCGCCCTTCTTTATTTCCGTATTGGGTGATGGCGACCTTTCCAACGCTATTCAAATCCACCCGAGACATCGATGGTACATGATGGAGAGACGCGGTCTGATCCCAGGTTACCGCAGGATGGGAATAGGTAAAGGTGACGATAAGGTCTCGCTCGATGACTAACTTTCGCTCCTCCGGCCATCCATCCAAGTAGACGCGAAGGTCTCGTGGCCTGGGGTCTTCCGGTAGCAAAGGAGGACTGGGGAGGGTCGCGGTTGTAACCGAGCCTGCGTCGGGTGATTTGGTTGCCGCCATCGTTGTGGGCGTAGCCGAGTCGACTTGTGGAAGTTGAGTCGAGGGTGTGATTAAAGAGCCGCAGGCGACTCCAAAAAAATGTAAGACGACCACCAAAAGAATGGCGTATCGGACCACTTAAATTACCTCAAATCTCCGATTGCTCTTTTTTATACGACGTAATCGGCCGACCTAAAGTTCCCACATGCCGCCATGGCAATGAAAAGTTTCCGCCTGTGTGGAAGAGTTTCCCCTTTTGCAGGCGTTTCCAACCGGAGGCGCAGAATCCTATTAGCCTGCTAACCTTTTCCCTCTGTTGCTGAAGCCGCCGAAGTCGCCGAAGTCAATCGATGTTCGGGGCGTCTCTTTTAAATAGCCGGTCTTGCTATGGCTTCCACATATCCAGCGGCATTTTGATGTCCACCACCGCCAAACCGCTGTGCCACTTCGCTAACATCGAAATTGCCCTTGGACCTTAAACTCCACTGGCGCCTACCATCTGCCCGCTCAAAGTAACAGGCAGCGAAGGGGCTGTCAGGATAACGGGCGTTTAGCTGATCACCAATCTCACTCTGATAGCAGGTAGCGTTGACCACCGGAACCAAGTATCCAGCCACAGTTTGGAGCGTTGCAACTTCTACGTGATCGGATACCTGGACGTTAATTGCGCGTTGGATTGCTATCCCATCCTTGGCTAGGTCATCTACGGAAAGAGAATTCCACACTTCAAAATTCTTTGGATAGGACCTCAACGCTGCCGAGATTTCTGAACTGTTCTTCAGGTGAAACAACCATAAATCTCTGTCTTGGATATATTGGAGCAACAGCGGTGCGGATTCCCCTGGAAACCAATATTCCCACGCCAACATAGCGCCAGACTTTTGCATGTCGATAGTGACGAAATCTAACCCAGCCAGGTCTTGAGCCGCAGTCTTATGATGGTCGAGGACCCGCAGGCTCTCCATTCTCTCCCGCATTGCTATAAGCACGTCGCGAGGATATGAAAAATCGACGATAGTTACTCTGGAGCTATCCGGTAATTCTGGAGGGGATTCGCCATGCTGAACCGCAATGTATTCAGCTTGATCGCCCATTGCCTTCCAGGCTATCCAAGCGGCTCCGAATCCATCTTCACAGTTTTTGTGATAGAGAACATACTCCAAGACTTATCCCCCATGCCAGGAATCCCCGGATGGCCCTATACTAATACCAAGCTGAAAACTACATTCAGCTAAACCCAAGAATCTGCTTCGGCCATCGGCTGCGTGTTAGTTTGCGAAACCTGGGGGAGCAAAACCCTTCGTCACACCGGCGTAAGCCGGTGTCCAGGAAAGTACATTCTGCACTGTTCCCTGGATTCCGGCATTCGCCGGAAAGACGGTGTTGGCAGTGCTACCCAACCCGGTGTCGATGTAGATTCCACTTTGGCTTTGGTTTAGAAGAGCTGGTATCATCTGCGCCAGTCGGGTGTTCATGGCCAGCAATATCGCCATCTAAACCAAAGCCAAGGTGGGGGGAGGTTGCACCCTACTACCATTCTGTGCAACCGGATTTGGGGGATAGGGGATATATGAAGGAGTTTAATAATTGGATATTAGCCCAGTTCCCCTCGGGCGGGGTCGAGCCGGTGATGTTGGCGTTGGCGTCGGTCGCGGCTCAGGTTCCGGCCTTGGGAGTGGCTCAGGGATGGTGTCCTTGCTGACTTTGTTTCGTTCCAACATCAGGTACCTCATGATGCTATTTAAGGATTGATTTGCCGTTCCAGTAGAGATTGAACAAATAGAGAAAACGCCGTAATGGCAGCTTCTCCTAACGTCTCATTGAGCTGAAGCAATC
>JAKZUA010000186.1:0-17999 GCA_047516825.1 Dehalococcoidia bacterium | reverse complement strand
ATGCATCCGTCCCAATATGAGTCAGGTCCGGACCCAGCGGACCAATGCTGATTCCCTCGATGGTATGGCAGGCGAAGCATCCACCGGCGCCGGTAAAGATCTCCTGTCCCAACGCCACCAGACCGGTCTCCGGGGCAGCGCCACCATCCTGCGGGGGCGGCTCATCAACGGGTTGGTCCGGCGTCTCGGGGACAGTCTCGGGTGGCTTTTCCGAAGAGGGTTTCTCTCCCTCTACTGCGTGCTCAACAAAGGGACGGGCGTTGTCGGCGGCGAAGTCCCGCGGCTGCGTGGTCGCGCCGCTGACCGCAGAGAACAGGAACAGCAGGGAGAAGGTGACCGCCGTACCCAGAGCCAGGCCGCCCAGGAAAATCCAGGTTAACAGCTTGTTGTCGAACTTCAGATGCATGTAGAAGGATATGACGATGGCAAACTTGACTATCGACAGGATAATGAGGATGGGGGTGCTGAATGCTTCGATGTGGTTGACCGGCCATATAATTAAGAACTCAACAATCGTGATGGTGAACAATATGATGGCCACCAACACATATTGCTTGAAAGTGGGGTGCCGGGAGTGCCCAGCCTGGGGTTGATCGCTCATCTACCTAACCCCTCAGACCATGGAGCCCAGCAGCGATGCGGGCCCACCAACAGCCGCCGGCCCCGCATCGAACCCGCCAATCAGGTACAGCAGAGTGAAGATGATGATCCAGACGATGTCGACAAAGTGCCAGTACAGGCCGGCTATCTCCACGTCCAGCGCCGTCCGAGGGCCCAACCGTCCCTTCCGAGCGACCCAGAAGAGGCCCAACAGCCAGACTATGCCCAGAGTCACGTGAGCCCCGTGGAAACCGGTCAGAGTGAAGAAGGTGCTGCCGAACAGGTTGGTGGATATGAGCAAGCCCTCGGCCCGAAATTGGTTAAACTCGACAGCCTGGAAACCAATGAATATGAGGCCCATGAAAGCCGTCGCCAGCAGCCAGAGTTGAATGCCTCTCTGGTTGTTCGCGTTGGTGGCCGCCAGGGCCTGCACCATGGTGAAACTGCTGCACAGCAACACGAAAGTACTGATAGTGGTCACCGGGACGTTGATGATGTCTACCGGGTAGGGCCCTACCAAACTCTGCCCGCGATAAACCATGTAGGTGGCGATCAACGAGCCAAAAAATAGGCAGTCCGAACTGAGGAACACCCACATCAACAGCTTTCGGTGGTTTAAGCCGGTGCTGGTATATTCCTCTTCGGCGTGGTGAGCGGTTTCAGCGTGGGCCAAATCAGCCCCCTTCTAGAGTTGGGTTAGGTCCTAGTGGTGAGATTCGGCTGTCGCCGGTTCGTTGGCCCAGCCGATTACCCCTAAGAAGGCGATAATTCCACCTATAAAGCTGATGGGGAACTTGATGTAGGGCCAGGGAAACTCGATCATGAGCCCTCCACCAATCCAGGCGATTCCAAAGGCGATAACCAATGGCCAGTAGGACGGGCTGGGCATGTGGATGGTGCTGGGGTCAACGTGGGCCTCGGGTTCGGTCAGCGGGCGCCCCTCCGCCGCGGCCTTGCGCTTGACGATCCAGTAATGATCCCGCCCCTGAACTTGCGGTATTTCCGCGAAATTGTAGGGAGGCGGCGGGGATGAGATACTCCACTCCAACGTAGGGGCGTCCCAAGGGTCATGCCCGGAGGGTTTTCCGTTTCGAACGCTTTGGATGAATATGACGAGGAACAAAACAGCCCCGGCAAACAATACGATGTAGCCGGCGCTGGAAATCAGGTTCATGAGGTCCCAGCCGAATTCGGAGCTATAGGTGTAGATCCGCCGAGGCATGCCATTCAGACCGGCAAAGTGCATGGGGAAGAAGGTGATGTTCATGCCGAGAAAGAACAGCCAGAAGTGGACCTTCCCCCAGAATTCGTTGAGAAAACGGCCGGTCATCTTGGGGAACCAATAGTAGATACCGGCAAACAACCCCATCATGGAGCCGCCGAATAGGACGTAATGGAGGTGGGCCACGATGTAGTAGGTATCCTGCTGCTGGGCGTCCGATGGCGCCACCGCATGGGAAACGCCGCTCAAACCTCCGACAATAAACAGGGCGACAAAGCCAACGGAGAAGAGTAACGGCGTTTTTAAGTCGATGGACCCGCCCCAAAGCGTGGCCATCCAGTTGAATATCTTAACCCCGGTGGGAACCGCTATCAGCATTGTGGTGACGGTAAACACCGTGTTGGGTATCGGCCCCAATCCCACCGTGAACATGTGGTGGCTCCAGACAGCCCAGCCCATTATGCCGATGACGATGCCTGAAAACACCACCACTGGATACCCGAACAGGGGCTTACGAGAAAATGTTGGCAATATCTCGGAAACTATCCCCATGGCCGGCAGAATTAGGATGTAGACCTCCGGATGTCCGAAGACCCAGAAGAGGTGCTGCCAAAGAATGGGATCGCCGCCGGCGCTGGTCACGAAGAAGTTGGCCCCGAAGAGACGGTCGAAGGTAAGCTCAATCAAGCCCACGGTGATGACTGGGAAAGCCAGGACCAGCAGAATGGAGGTAATCAAGGTCATCCACACGAACAGGGGCATGCGCATCAGGCTCATGCCCGGAGCCCGCATGTTTACTATGGTCACAACGAAGTTAAAGGCCGCCGCCAGAGACGCCACGCCCAGTATCTGCAAGCTTATGGCCCAGAAGTCCAAGCCCGCTTCGGGGCTGTAGATCCGGCTCGTCAGGTTGGCATAGGAGAACCAACCGGCGTCGGGCACGGCATTCACCAGGAACCCGGCGTGCATGAACAGCGCGCCAAAGAGAAACACCCAGTAGCTGAGGGCGTTCAATCGGGGGAAGGCCACGTCGCGGGCCCCGATAGCCAAGGGAATGATGATATTGAAAAATGCGGCGCTCAGGGGCATTATCGCCATGAAAATCATGGTGGTGCCATGCATGGTGAACATGGCGTTGAAGGTGTCGGGGTCGACAAAGTCGTTTCCGGGCTGGCTCAGCTGAATCCGCATTATGCCGGCTTCGATGCCGCCGATCAGGAAGAAAATAACGGCTGAGACACCGTAAAGGATGCCGATCCTCTTGTGGTCGACGGTAGTGAGCCAGCTCCAAATGCCGGTAGTGTAGCTGGTCGGCCTTGGTATTGCGGCCGTTATCGATGCCATGAAATACCTTCGCTCCTGCGGTTACTCTTTCGCTGGATGTCGCTGGGCTTAACCAACCTAGAGTCTACTTCAAGCTCAGCAGATACTCAATCAGTGCGGACACTTCTGAAGGGCTCAAACTGGTGCTGCCGTCTGAATTTTTTTGGTAGATGAGCGCCAGCTCAGCCATGTGGGTCCCCGGCTTGACATCGTCGGGATTGTTGAGCCATGTCCTCAAGTTCTCCCGGTTCAGGTCCAACAGTCCAGCCCCAATAGTCGTTCGAGTTGCCAGGTCGGAGAGATTGGGACCAGGGAAGATGGGACCACCGCCCAGAAAACCCAGCATTCGTCCAGCCGTCGCTGCAGAGTCGTCAGAACCATTGACGGTGTGGCAGACCAAGCAGCCCCCGGTGCCCTGGAAGATCTGCTGGCCTTGCTGGGCCAGGGGCGACATCGGTTCGGAAGTTCCGGGTGGCTGGCCGTAACTATCAACCCAGGCCATGTAATCCGCATCGGAAAGCACCTGTACCCGGAACTTCATCAGCGCGTGGGCTATCCCGCAAAACTCGGCGCATTGCCCGTAAAAGGTACCGATTTCATCCCCCTGGAACCACATCCGGTTGTTTCGGGTGGGTACCACGTCCACCTTGCCGGCCAGTTTGGGAACCCAGAAGCTGTGGATCACGTCATCGCTGTTCAGAAGCAGGTTCACCGGCCGTCCCACCGGAACCCGCAATTCGTTCGCCGTATTAATTAATTTGCCCGCGCCATCTGCGTCTTGGTACTCGAACTCCCACCACCACTGGTGGCCGGTTACGGTGACTTCCAGCGTGTTGGCGGAAACCGGCGGAGGCTCCAACTCGAAAAGGGTGACAACCGACCAGATGCCCAGGGCCAGGATCAATACAGTGGGAATGATGGTCCAGGTAATCTCCAGAGCGGTGTGACCGTGGACCTGCGATGGCAGGGCGTCGCCGGGACGCCGCCGAAAACGGATCAACGAGTAGAGCAACGCTCCCTCGACCAGGACGAAGACCACCACCATGACCCAGAGGAGAACGTTGAAAAGGAGTAGCTGCTTCTCCGCTACCGGCCCGGCCGTCCCGAAAGTGGATTGCAGGGCGTCGGCGTCGCAGGCCACCAGCAAAAGCAGGGCGGCCAAAACGCCTAAAGAGATGAGCTGTTGGGGATGGAAACGCCACCTGGAGGCAGGTGGTTGGTCGCTGCTGGGTCCCCTAGCTGAGGACTTTACCCGGCCCCGGGGGCATGGGCCCATTTTGCAACTCCCCGGACGTTTCGCTGGTGGTTTCGCCGACGGTAGGTGTGTGCAAAATTTCACTAATGCAAAATATCATAATGCGCTTCGGAATGTCAATGTGACCGGCTAGATGAAAATAGGCTGTCCGGCGGAGGTTTCCACCCCTCATATCGGCGCCAGAGTATCCACCATTAGGGAGACGAACAACAGGGCCAGGTAGAGGAGGGAGTACAGGTAAAGAGTGCGGGCCCGCTTTCTGGTGCTCTCACGTCTCAGACGCCAGGCCAGCGCCAGGAAAATCCCTCCCAAGACCAGGGCCGCCAGCAGGTAAATCCCATGAACGGCTGGGGATGCCGCAAAAATAGCGGTGATACCCACCAATACCAGGGTATAGAGAAAAATGTTCAAAGTGGTGTAATCGCGGGTCGCCACCACCGGAAGCATGGGGATGCGGGCTCGCTCGTAATCTTGCTGAATTAGCAAGGATAAGGCCCAGAAATGGGGCGGAGTCCAGAAGAAGATAATGGCAAACAGGTAAACTGCCGGCAGGTCCAGCCCGCCGGTAACCGCAGCCCAACCCACCAGAGGAGGGATAGAACCCGCCGCGCCGCCGATGACGATGTTTTGCGGAGTGCTCCGCTTCAACCAAAGGGTATATACAAAAACGTAAAACAGAGTCGCGGAAAGGGTAAGCGCTGCCGCCAGCAGATTAACCCAAGCCGCCAGAACCAGGAAGGCCAGAAGGTTCAGCATAATTCCGAAGATCAGCGCCTTCGCCGGGGAAATGCGCTGGTCCGCTACCGGACGCTGCCTGGTCCGGGACATGACCAAATCGATATCCCGATCCAACTGGTGGTTGATGGCGTTGGCGCCGGCCGAGGCTAACGCTCCACCCGCCCAAACCAGCCCCAAGAGGGGCAACGATGGTATGCCTTTAGCTGCCAGAAACATCCCGCCCGCGGCGGTAATCAGCAAGAGCAGAATTATTGGCGGTTTGGTCAGAGTCAAATAATCGTTCAGGACTGCCCAAGTCCTACTGTATCGTCCCTGCTCCCGCTCCGCCATCAGCTGCCGCTCAGTCATGGGCAGTATCACCCGGAGCAGTATCACTCCCTAAGCTCCCACCGAAACGGGGGCTCCCGCCGGGCTGGGTAAGGCTTAGGGCCGCCAGACCGGCTAACAGCGCCCACACCAGAGCCGACGTCGAAAGATGCAGGGCCATCAAAGACGGCTGGAAGCCAGCCCAGATGACAAAAGCCCCCACCAGCACCTGGGCCCCAAAAGATACCGCGACCGCCAGGGAGAGGAGACGCAGCTCCCCGGATTTTTGGGAATCTCTAAATCCCAGGTATAGAATGTAGAGCAGAAAAGCTCCTATGAGGGCGGCGGTCAACCGGTGCGCCATATGAATCATTGGCAGTAAATTTTCGGGGAATATTCGACCCTGGCAGAGCGGCCAGGTCACGCAAGCGCCGGTGGCGTTGCTGGCGGTAACCACAGAGCCGGAGAGTATCAGCAGATAAACCGCCCCGGCGGAGATCAGGGCCAGGGCGGGAAATCGGTCCGCGCCCGAGACCCCGGCTTCGTCGGAGACCCCGCCTATTTGACGGCTAAAACCCAAGGGTCCCCGATAGGCTACCACCATTACCAGGACCAGACAGCCTAACAACGCTTGGCCCAGGGCCAGATGGGAAGCCACCACCGGTCCCGGCAGCTCGGTGAGGACGGTGACTCCCCCAAGTAATGCCTGGGCCACCAGCAGCACCACCGCCAGGCTGGAGGGTAGCACCAACCACCTTTCCTGCCGGTGCGCCAGCCAGCTAACCCCGCAGGTCAGCAGGACCAGCGGGCTGACGATAGCCGAGGCCACCAGACGGTGGGTGTACTCGATTAGGGCGGTGAGTTCCCAGGGCGGAACCACCCGGCCGTGACATAGCGGCCAATCCGGACAGCCTAATCCCGACCCGGTAACCCGCACCACCCCGCCTAAAACAACCAGGGCGAACACGGAGAAAACGGTCAACGTGGATAAGGGACGAATCCAACCCTGCGCCCTGATGCGAGGGTGGGTTACTTCGGTAGGTTTGGCCACCCCGGGTTTGGCTAACATGTAGACATTTAATCCGAGGACCTTCTATCCGGGAAGACCTTCAATTCGGTCGGTTCAGAAAGGGATTGTGATATAATTCTCAATATTATCATGGAAGATGCGATTCGGGTAGAAGGCCTGACCAAGCGCTATGGCTCCTTCACGGCGGTGGATGCCGTCTCCTTCTGCGTTAAATCGGGCGAAATCTTCGGCATACTGGGGCCAAACGGGGCCGGTAAAACTACCACTCTGGAGATAATCGAAGGGCTCCAGCGGCCAAACCAGGGCCAGGTATCGGTGTTGGGACTGGACGTCCTCCGTCAACCAGCCCAGATCAAGGCTCGCATTGGCGTTCAGCTCCAGTCCTCCGCCTACTACGACTATCTAAGCCTGCGGGAAATCCTGGTCCTTCTGGGCAGCTTCTATCCCAAACGGTTAGCCCCCGACCCATTGCTCAAGCAGGTCGGATTGCTGGACCAGGCTACTCATAAGGTGAAGCACCTCTCCGGCGGTCAGAAGCAGCGATTCACGGTGGCGGCCAGCCTGATAAACGATCCGGATCTGGTGATATTGGACGAGCCGACTACCGGGTTGGACCCCCAGGCCCGGCGCAATCTGTGGGATTTGATCCGCGAGATTCACCAGCGGGGGGTCACGGTTGTGTTGACCACCCATTATATGGAGGAAGCGGAGGCCCTGTGTCAAAGATTGGCGATTATGGACCGGGGCCGCTTGGTGGCGGTGGATACCCCGCAGAACCTGATCAATCGATTGGAGACCACCTACACGGTGAAACTGGTAGTGCCGGCGCCTCTGTCCGAGGACCAGATCATTTCCCTTAATGGGGGTATATCCTCCATCCAGACCGTGGCGCAAAACACCTACTTGCTCCGGCTGCGCCAGGCCTCACAAGCCTTGGACACTGTTCTACAGACCATAGTTGGCAGTAATATCCGGCTGGATCATCTGGAGATTGGCCCGGTGACGCTGGAGGACGTGTTTCTGGAATTGACCGGTAACGAGCTGCAAGACTAGCCATGCTGGCGCTAACCCTGGCCAACCTCAAGATGATGCTGCGGAACCGGAACACCACCTTCTGGGCCCTCTTTTTCCCTCTGCTGCTGGTGGTGGTATTTGGCCTGTTCGAATTCGACGGGTTCGGCTCGGCCAGCCTGGCCGTGGTCGATGAGGCCGATACGCTCAACTCCAAATCGCTGATTCAAAGCCTTTCCGAGCTGGAATTCCTCCGGCTGCAAAACCCCCCAGGGGGAGAATCAGTAGCAGCAGCTCGGGCTGCCCTGGAAAAGGGGGATCTGGACTACCTGCTACTGATTCCAGCCGGCTTCAGCGATGCCCAAGCTCCCGGCGCAGGCTCCGCTTCCCCAAGAATCAGCCTGCTGGTCAACGCCAACAACCTGGAGCAGAACCAGCTGGTGGAGGCAGCGGTGAGACACCTGGTGGCGGAGTCCCTTTATATAGAAGGGGCTGGAGAAGGTGCGGAGACCATTCCTGCGGCTGCATCTCCCGCATCTGTATCTATCGAAAGCCTGGCGGTGTCCCAAGTGCGGTACTTCGACGCGGTGCTGCTGGGTCTGGTCGGTCTGGGCATCATGAGCAACTCCATCATCTCCATTGCCGTCAAGATCAGCACCTATCGCAGCCAGTCCATCCTAAAACGGATGTTGGTCACGCCTTTGGCCATTTGGAAGTATTTTGCCGCCGAGATTATCTCCTATCTGATTTTGGCAGTAGTCCAGGCTGCAATCATTCTGGCGGTAGGGGTTTTTGCCTTCGGAGCCCACGTGCCCGGCAATTGGCTTTGGCTGCTGGTGCCGGTAATACTGGGGAGCATTGTATTCTTGAACATCGGCTTCATTCTATCCGCCTGGGCCAACACTCCTTCGGCGGCTTCGGGAATGGGCAATGCCATCGCCCTGCCCATGATGTTTTTCGCGGGCACCTTTTTTTCCACCGCCTCGCTGCCCTGGTTGCTGCCCTACCTGGCCGAGGCGCTGCCCCTGACTCCTATGCTCTCCGCCATGAGAGCCGTTGGCATTGATAGCGCGCCCCTTTGGCAAGTATGGCCTCAGCTAGCGGCTCTGGCCGGCTGGGTGGTTGTTACGGGTTTGGCTGCGATCAAGTTTTTCCGATTCAGCTGAATCGGAAAAACTGCGCTTGCCAGCAGTTGGTCAGGCTGGCAACCCCCCCTGGCCAGGGTAGGCTTAGGTGATTTCGTAAGCTGCTGGGTATGCCGCGCCCCCAACATTCCCAAAATCCGCGCTTTTCAAATCGCGATGCTCTAACTAGCGTTTATCATGAATCCTCCATCATTCTTACGCCGAACAACGCTCATCTGGCTTCCGATTCTCGCTTTATCGCTGGCTGGAGCAGCCGCTTGCGGCGAACCGGCGTCTTCCACGTCCGAAACCGGGACCGGCCCCGAGTCCGGGAACGGTGAAACGCGGGTTCGGGGAATGGTGTTGGAGGTGGTTGCGAGAAATATCACCGAAGTGGAGACCCTGCGTCTGCTGAGTGAGGACGGCCAGGAGTACCGCTTCACCAGCGAGGGTTTCGTGGGATTCACTCCATCCCATCTTCGGGAGCACCAGCTCTTCGGCCAGCCGGTGACAGTGAGCTATGTCCAAAAGGGCGGGCAGCTCGTTGCGGTGGCCATCACCGACTAACCCGGACTAACCCGCCAAACCGGGTGCGAAATACCTTTTCCCCAATACCTCCACTCCAATCCTCCAGCTCCAGGCCAAACTCGGCCAACCGGGGTGCCTTCCCTCTGCCGGTTTGGTCTGCCAAAGTCCAAAATGTAAATAACCACATGTAAATAACCACTGGCGGAAAAACCCGCCTGGTTTCATCTTGGAGTCCAGTCAGGAGGGATACCATGAAGAAATGCGAGACCTTTGGCTGCACCAATACCGGCGTGCAGATGTACAAGATCGCCCCGGCTACCAACGTTTGGCTTTGCGCCCCATGCATGGCGGCGGCCGAGGAGGAGAGGAGCAAACAACCGCCGGAGCCGCAAGACGTTCGTCCTGTCGCCTGACGGCCGTAGGGGCCCCAGCAAGAAGCAGGATTAGACCGACCTTAAGGCCGAAATCAAAGCCGGTTTTAAAGCAGGTCTTTCAGGGCCGCCTCAATCTCCTCCGCCGGAGTAAACTGCTCAAATTTGGCCCGAACCCGGCCTTCCCGGTCCACCACAAAGGTCCAGGGTTCGGTAGGCAACCCCCACTCCTCCACCGCAGCAACCAGCCCTCCCCCGGGACGCCCTTCCTGGATCAGATGTGGATTTTCAAAAACCTCGACGTGGATAAAATTGGCCTGGTCTCCATAGCGTTCCTTTACCTGGGACACCATCTCCACCTGAGGACCGCAAGTAGCGCTAACGCAGAAGGCTGGCGTGGCAAATACCACCACCAGAGGTTTTTCTTCCAGCAACGCCTGATGAATGGAAAGTTTGTATAGCTCCGGGTCGGGATCGCTGGCCGAAGTAATGGCGCTCAAGTCCTCCCCGCCGGCGGAGGTAAGGGTCACACTGGGCGGCGCCGGCGCGCCGATGGCCGGCGTCGACGACTTTTCAGCCACCCGGAGGGCGGTCCCAGCCGCCACCGATGCGCCCTCCCTTGTGGTCGTCGTAATTTGCAACTCCCACAGGCCATCCTCGGGGCCGGTGCCCGTCGCGGCCACGTCAAAGGTCAGATTGGTTATGAAAATGCCTCGCTCCCCCGGGGGCGGCCACCGTCTGAACCGGGCCACAGCGGAGTCCCGCAACTGTCCCTGATTCTGCCCCGGTGCAAAGTATACGGCCTGGACCTGGGCCTCATCGGTGCGGACCGGCATCCCATTCAGGTCCACCAGGCCAAAGGCCACTCGATTTAGGCCGACCGCCAGGTCCTGGCTGGCCAGGATGGCGCTAAACTGCGGATTATTAGGAGGCAGGACAGGTGTCGGTGTAGCAGTGGGAAAAGCGCACGCCCCTAATGCCAGGATAGTTGCCAGGAGCAAGGCAGCCAGAAGTGGAGAGGATAGCCAGGGCCAAAGGTAAATGGGATCAGATTTCCGAATACCCGCCCCAGGCCGGGAAGAAACGATGTAGCGGCTAATAGTAGACACCCCGTCCGGCGCCGCCATCCACTCCAATGGTTTGGCCGGTTATAGCGCTGGCTTGATTGGAGGCCAGGAATACCACCAGGTTGGCGATATCCTCTGGCTCCACCATGCGCCCAATGGGGATGTTGGCCACGGTTCTTTCCATGATCTCTGCGGAGGTAACGCTCTCCCTGGCCGCCCTCTCCTCGATCAGCCCCATCTGGCGCTGGGTTCGCGTGCTGCCGGGATGAATGCAGTTGACCAGAATACCATCGGCGGCGACATCGTCGGCCAGAGCTTTGGTGAAGTTGGAAATTCCTGAATTGGTAACCCCGGAGCCGGGATTGGTTGCGTTGGCACTGCGGGCGCCCATGCCGCCGATGTTGATAATCCGTCCTCCGCCCTTGCTTCTCATGGATGGTACGACCTCCCGCGCGCAGCGGATGTACCCCATGACCTTGGTTTGAATGTGATTCAGCCAAACCTCATCGGACAGCTCACTGGCCCGGCCCGAGGTGGAATTGACCGCGTTATTGACCAATATGTCAATTTCCCCCAGTGCCTGCACCGTGGAAAACACCAGCAGCTTGATGTCTTCCGGGCTGGTCATATCCGCCCGAATGGAGATTACTTGAGATCCGGTGACCTCCTTTATTTCCTGGGCCGTGGCCTTTAGCGCCTCCAGCCCTCGGGCGCAGACGGCCACCTGGGCCCCCTGCTGGGCCAGGGCCATCGCGGTGGCTTTCCCAATCCCCATGCTGCCACCGGTGACCAGAGCAACCTTATTTTCCAAACCCGGATCCATTTCTTTCTCCTTGGAAGGTGGGTGGAATGTCATTGCGAGAAGTCCCGATGTAATCGAGAGGACGAAGCAATCCCAGAGGGACTAGATTGCGTCACTTTGCTCGCAATGACAAAAAGAAGGCTGCTCACACACCTGGTTAGCAAGCCCTCCTCCTTACTACCGCACGCAGAGCCTTATTAGTGAGTCTATGCTCGATTCCTGTTCAATCTGCCAAACCGTTTCGACGATACCCTGGAGTTTGTCCTTGGGGAAGGGGATATTATCAAAAAGCGGGCTGATGCGCCGGGTTTCCGTGGCCAGGTCCCATTCCAGCTCCTGCCCTTGGTACTCTCCCTGGTAGGTGGTCCCGCCCTTCATCCGCACCGTAATTTGGGGAGCGAAGGCGGGCCGGTCCTTATGACCAATCACCTCTACTTTCTGCAGCAAGTCCATCACCGCTTGGTCATCGCCGGAAGACTGCTCACCAGCCTCGATGCGGGGCCGCAGGGGCGGGTAGCTGCTATGAACGCAGGTGTAGGCGGTGAAGTAGTGGGTGCTCCCCACGCCCGGTGAAGATCGGGTGAGGTTGGGAAAGGCCGGCGAGGGATAGGTGGTTTCCAGCCAGTTCATATCTACTGTTATGCCCTCGATATCATCGATATTCAGCTGATGAGCGGCCCGAATATCGGTCATCAAGTCTATAACCGGGCAGTTGTAGCCGGCGGTGGGGTAAATCTTGGGCACCACGTGCATCAGCTCCCAGCGGGTACCCAGCTCCGAAACTACGTCCTCCACCGCAATACGCTCCGGCCCCTGGAACACGTAGGAAAGCTCGCCCCGGTTGTTGCCCACAAAGGCGTTGTAGAAACCGGCATCCCCTTCCAATGAGGTCTCCGACCCCCGAACGTCCTCCCGAGCCAGCAGGGCGGCCATTATGCCGTTGCGGGTGGCGTTGGGCTCGTGAAACATCATTTCCCGCCCACCGGAGCGGGGACCTTCGTTGGTGCCGGCCGTAAAGGTGCAGGCCAGGGCCAAAGCTGTAACCAGCTGGTCTTCCCCCAGACCCAACAGCTTGCCGGTGGTTATCGCGGTGCCCAGGGTGCCGTAAATCGGGCTGGACCGGAATCCCCGAGCCGGGGTAGATGGGATGAAGTCTCCGGCGATTCGCGACTCCACCTCATATCCCGCTGCCAGGGCCGTAACCAACTCCTGTCCGGTGCGGCCGGCCAGTTCCGCGGCGGCCAACCCGGCGGGAATGATGCAGGGACCTGGGTGGGTCAGCATTCGGTAGGAGTCCGATTGGTTGGTGGCGTGCATCAGCTTGCTGTTGGCGAAGGCAGCGCCGCATCGAGTGGCCCTGGCGCCATCCACCAGAATGGTGGCGCCGTCGGCCTTGGCCTCTTCGGTTTTGGTTAAATCCACCGCAGCCTTGCCGTGGCTGGTCTCCGAGCCAATGATAGCTACTACCAGCGCGTGAAGCAGCGAGGCCTTAATTTTGTCCACCACCTGGGGAGGCAAGGCATCGTAATGAAGATAGGAAACATGCCGGGCAAAGGTGCGGCTCAGCGAGTCGGGCATGACTTCACCTCATACTAAAGTCCAAACAGCGGGAATCCGGAGATAGGAATCGTTTCAGGAGGGTTTCGGGAAGATTGTAGGGGCTCCCCCTCAGCCGGTCAATCTTTGCCAAAGCTCCGGGAGGCAACACTTGAAGGAGGCCCGGACTCGGAAAACTGGGGATGTTGGGCGGTCTATGGGTTGGGGAAATACGGCCAGGCCACCGCTCTGCGGTCATGGTGCAGCAAGTCAAAAGAATTTACGCTCCCAGAGGTTGGATGCGTTTTCACATAGAGGCAACGATGGCCTGTGCGGCGATTTTGCTTTATGATGACGGGTATAACACCGTTGCAAGGAGAGCAAACGCGATGATTCCACGCCTCGGGAGCCGCGTCGGCGAGTACATGTGGGAGAAAGAGCTGGAACGGCTGAACCGATACAATGACCGGCCTTGGGAGCAGGAGAGCAAGGAGTCCCGGGGCAATCCATTGTTGACCTTCCTCTTCCTTTGCCTGGGAATCTTTGCTGGCCTACTCCTCCTTTCCCTCTTCTGATAACTCCAAGTCTGCATTCGGCCCCCTCAGGTGAAGAGTCGGAGGCTGTTCCCCGTTGCTACCATTACTTACCGCGAATATATTTGAACGCCGAGATTGCTGCCGTGGCCCCATCTCCCGCCGAGGATACCAGCTGGGAGGCGGAGTTCTGGCGAATGTCTCCCGCGGCATAGATTCCCGGCACGGAAGTCTCCATCGAGAGGCCGACCTGGATATGACCCGAGTTGTCCTGATTGACCAGCCCTTTCACTATATCCGAGTTGGGCTCCAGTCCTACATACACAAATAGACCCGACAAGTCTACGATCGTATCCAGGTTGGTCACCACATTGTGCCCCCGAACCCCGGAAACGCTCTCCTCGCCGAGTATCGCCTGGACCTCGGTGTTCCAAAGAACTTCGATTTTGGGGTGGCGAAGCAGCCGGTCCTGCAGCACCTTTTGAGCCCCGAGCTGGTCCTGGCGGTGGAACAAAAAAATCCGGTCGGCGTATTCGGCCAGCGTTAGGGCCTCATCTGCCCCCGAATCCCCGCCCCCGACCACGCCCACCGTCTGTCTCATATAGAATGGTCCATCGCAGGTGGCACAGTGGGAAACGCCCCGGCCGTCGAACTGCTCCTCCCCAGGAACCCCCAGGCGCCGCCGGGAGGAGCCCGTCGCCACGATGGCCGCCTTGGCGCGATAAAAGCCGCCGTCGCAGGAAACCACTTTATAGTCGCCGTTCCGGGTAATTCCAGTTGCCTCCGCCATGATGAACTCGGCCCCGGCGTCCATGGCCTGCTCCTGCACCGAAGGGCCCAGCTCGGCGCCCGATATCCCCTGGGGAAAGCCAGGAAAGTTCTCTATTTTATCCTGGTTGATTATCTGCGCCCCTCCCATCATCTGCTCGATGAGACCAGTCCGCAGACCGTAGCGGGCGGAGTACATACCGGCCGTAAGGCCGGCCAGACCCCCGCCGATGATTAAGACGTCATAGTCGTTCGGCACGTTGGTGTCCTCCAATAAAAGAGTAGTAATCTCAGTCCTTGTGCTAGAACTTTAGGCTGCGTTGTGGTCACTGTCAACAAAGTAGACCGTTGCACTTGCAGCTTTTTGACCACCCACCTACAATGCTCGAACCAAGGACCCCACATAGCTGGAATTATCGCCATTAGCAAGAGCGCGAGGGAAGGAAAGGAACCCAGTATGCTGGTAGAACTGATTAGCCTTACGACCTCTGATGGAATTACCGTGTACGGAGCCTTTTTCCCCGCCGCGGTCGATGCGAATACACAAAAAGCCATGTGGAGGTAAAAGATGGTATTCCTTCCCGAACACTGGCGGGACGCGATCAGTTGGTTAGCCTACAGTCTTTTAGGGATAGGGTTTCCAGTGCTACTGACAACCGCTATCTTGGCCGCCATGAAATTATCAATTACCGTTGGTGTGTTCACGAACGATGGCCAAATTGCCATCTATAGTGCCGCCTTGTGGGCTACCATTTGCTATCTCCTGGTTAAGCCAGCCACCCTCCGATTGCCTGCTACACAGCTTATTGGGTGGTTTACCCTCATAGGCTTTGGTCTAGCAGTGGCTCTATTTGTCATAGCAACGCTGTATTCAAATGGGGTGGACATAGATAGCAGGCTCATAGAATGGCCTAGCGTTGCTTTGTTCGGGATCTCAGTTATTTTCACATTCTTCGCAGTTGGTTTGGACAATAAGCGTACGGCGTTCGATCCACAGTCGTGAAGACAAGCGGATTTTCAAACACTCAGTGACGAATTTGGTACTGTAGATGAATAGCTGAGGGGACAAATATGACTATTGTTTTTGACGAATGGATCGAGTCCAAATGTTTAGAGGTTACACAACCTATAGGCACTTTTTATGTAGGGGTGTTCGACTCTAGAGATTTAGTCCGGTTATCTAGGGCCGATGTCAGAAGGATCGAAGGGGAACAGCGCGAGGTAGAGACATACTTGGGGATTGAAAGACCTCTTAATAGAAAGCGCGTGTCGGAGCTAAAGGAATATGTCAGCACGATTGACGCTGCGTTCCCGTCAGCGGTAAACCTGGCCATACGATCGACCGACAATGAGGGCAATCAAAATATTAAATACGAACCGGAGAAAACCACACTGTTGCTTCGCAACAGAGAAGATATTGCCCAGGTTCTAGATGGTCAACACCGTTTGGCTGGTTTGGAGGACTATGAGGGCGAGGACACTTTTGAGCTCACAGCCACGATATTTATTGATATGGATATGGACAATCAAGCGATGATTTTCGCGACCATTAACCTTGAGCATACAAAGGTAAACAAGTCACTTGCCTATGACCTTTATGACTACATGAAAGCCCGTAGTCCTCAAAAGACCGCACACAACATAGTCAGGCTCCTCGACAGCAGAGAAGGCAGCCCATTCGAGGGAAAGATAAAAGTTCTAGGTACGGCCAGAGATCCAGGTGAAACTCTTTCCCAAGCTCTATTTATAGATGCTCTCTTACCCTACATGTCAAAGGAACCAAGGCGGGACAGAGATCTGTTGAAGCGGGGTCGGAACAAACCTGAGCGTGCGACACCTGCCGAAGAACAGTCTCTGATTTTTAGAAACCTTTTCCTCGATGAACGGGACTCCGATATTGCTAGAATTCTGTGGAATTATTTCGGCGCAGTCGAAGACAAGTGGGGCGACTATTGGAGAGAAGCTCAAAGAGGTAATGTTCTGAATCGTACGACTGGTTTCCGTGGTCTTATGCATTTCATGCGGCACGCCTATCTTTCATTAGGCAAGCCAGGGGACATCCCTACTAGACAGCAGTTCAATAGCATTTTCGCATCCGTTAGGTTGCAAGGTAGCGATATAACCCCTGACAACTACCCTCCCGGGTCTAGCGGCCACACAAAACTTCGGGACAGGCTTCTTGCACAGACAGGACTTGAGTAGCGCCTGCGGCTCCCTTAGGTAAAAACTTATGACCCAGCCCATATCTTTACCCCCTTCGGCATCATGCTTTATGAGTCCACTGGGGCGTTGACAGCCCTTCTTGATGAACCTACACTTCGCGTGGCTTTATCCTAAAATTCGGTCGTAGAAAGGAGGTTCTGTGCGGAGGATATATCGATTGGGGACGCTTTTAATTGTTGGCCTGATGGCTATCTTGGCGCTGGCGGCCTGCGGCCAGGGCGGGCCGTCCATCCAATTCAGTGAGGCGGCCGACCATGGCAACGGAAGCATCCGCACTATGTCACACTAGATACCATTGGAGACCAATCCGCGGTTCCTGTTGCCATCGGGTTGGAACTTACCGCGGATGCCTTTGAGGGATTGCCAGCCGATGCCGGCGACCATGGCTCTCCGGAAAGTATGGCCATACTCACCTTTCCTGAGCAAGCTTCCGCTACTCCCTTCAAGTGGCTTATGCTCAACTGGAATCCTCAGGGCCACATCCCGCCGGGCGTTTACGACGTTCCCCACCATGACTTTCATTTCTATATCATGGAGCAGTCCAAGCTGGACGAGATCAAGGCTGGCACCTGTGAAGCGGGCGGGGAAGGGGTAGATTGCGAGACTTTCGAGCGGGGTATGGCGCCGGTGCCAGCTGAGTATGTGGCTCCAGATTATATCGCCGTAGGCGCCGTAGTTCCCGCCATGGGGAACCACCTCATCGACCCCACCTCCCCAGAGTTTAGCCCAACCGAGTTCACCCATACGTTTATCTATGGCACCTTTGACGGGGAAATCACCTTCTACGAGCCCATGATTACCAGAAAATTCCTATTGGGACAGCCAGAGGACGCTTGCGCACCTATTAAAATGCCTGAAAGCTTCGACCAGGCTAATTGGTACCCGACCGAATACTGCATGAGGTACCACCAGGAAGACAACAACTACACCGTTTCGTTGGAGAAGTTCGTGGCGAGATAGCGCTATGAGCCAGCCCATATCTTTTACTCCCATCGGCTACGTGGAGAGCCGGTTCGCCCAGTACGCCCCTTCTGAGGAGATGCGGCTACACCCCTCCCGCATAGTGGTGCGCGAGGAAATGGCGTCGGGACTGATGGGGTTGTCCGCGGGAGACAGCATTTTGGTTCTGTTTCACCTGCATCGGGCGGAAACCTACGAGCTGCAGCTCCACCCCCGCCACGACCCTTCCCGGCCCCTGAGTGGGGTGTTCGCCACCCGCAGTCAGTACCGCCCCAACGGCATCGGTGCCACCGTGGCGCGCATAGTCTCTCTCGAAGATAACATTCTGACCGTGACAGGCCTGGATGCCCAGGACGGCTCTCCGGTGCTGGATATCAAGCCTCATTCTGTTGGCTTTGACACCGCGAACGAGCAAAATGAGTAGATTACTTAACCTTGATGCAATTACTAGGGGTGGTTTTTAAGAAACTGTTCAGAGTTGAGGGGAAGTGAGCAACCGGCGGCATTCCAGGAGGGGATTGAGACCTCTGGCCCGCCAGGTGCCAAAGAGGGATGCCAAGGTCATCTTGCTGTCGGTGCCCTGCCCTGAGCGGGTGCCGCCG
>JAKZUA010000185.1:0-6863 GCA_047516825.1 Dehalococcoidia bacterium | reverse complement strand
CGCACCCTGGGTGTCATTCTTTTTCAGGACCAGGTGAATCAGCTGGCCATGGACGTGGCCGGGTTTAGCGCCGTGGAGGCCGACCGGCTGCGCCGCGCCTTCGTGTGGAGAAGGGATCTGTCGCTGCTGGACCTCCACTGGGACCGGTTCCTACAGGGCGCGCTGAACAATGGCGTGCCGGAAGAGACCGCAGTAAAGATTTTTAAAAAGTTCAACGGCCAGTACATGTTTCCCGAATCCCACGCCTTCGCCTTTGGGGTAACCGCTTACCACATGGCCTGGCTCAAGCACTACTACCCGCTGGAATTCTTTGTTGCCATCTTCAACCAGCAGCCCATGGGGTTTTACAACCTGGAGACATTGAAAGAAGACGCCAAGCGTCGCGGCATTCGGGTGCTGAACCCAGACATCAACGCCAGCCTGGAAAAATGCGTCATCGAGGACGAGTCGCTACTGCTGGGCTTCCTCCAAGTCAAGAAGGTGGGCGCGGCGGCGGCCTCGGCCATTGTCGGCGCTCGCAATCAAGGCGGCGTCTTCGCCAGTCTGGCCGACGCCATGCAACGCACCGGATTACAGCGGGAGGCCCTGGAGCAGCTGGTTCTGGCCGGGGCTTTCGATTCGCTGACGTCCCACCGCCGCGCGGCCCTGTGGGAGATCGGTTTGCGCTACCGCCCCGGCGGTTACCAACAGCCTCTCTCCCTACCCGTGGAGCAGGACATGGCCCAGCTGCTGCCGCAGAACCGGTGGGAGACCATGGCCAGCGAGTACTCCACCCTGGGATTGTATCCCCAGGGTCATGTAATGGCCTTCCTGCGCCCCAGTCTGCCCCGGCACGTAATGAACAGCCAGTCCATTTTGGAGCTAAACGAAGGAGCGGAGGTAACCGTGGCCGGCCTGGTAATACGCCGGCAGCGTCCCCACGCCAAGGCCGTGTTCATCACCCTGGAGGACGAGTTCGGTCACATTCCCCTGGTGCTCTGGCCCGACGTGTACCAGAAGTTCCGGTTGCTGATCCGAGAGCCTCTGCTGGTGATGTCCGGAGTGGTGTCCCGACGGGAAGACACCTTTAATATCGTGGCTCAAGAGGTGCACCACATAAAAATGCTGGAGCAAAACTTGCCCCGGTCCAAGGACTGGCAGTAATCCACTACGGGTTAAGCCTTATCTCAAGATGTCACCCCGAGGGAAACGAGGAGTCTAAAGTCCTTCGGCACATGTTCCTGACGCCATTAACTATTGGGTGACTGTAATACCAAATCATGAGGTTTAAAGGCCCAGGATTTAGATTCCTCAGTCGCTGTGTCCATCGGAATGACATGGGTCGTTGCGGACGGTTTGACTACCGGTCGGCGGGCAATTAAGCTTTGGGGTGCTTGGCATCAAGCATCGACCGAAAATACGACTGCAAATGCGATGGTCCAGACCTGGCCGGCGGAAAACCTTATTCCAGACACCCACAGTCAGGACCGCTTGAGGTAGAAAAGTGCGCAGCATAGACATCCACGCCCATCTGGTGCCCCAATGCTTGTGGCGAACTGTCGACGCTGGAGGGGATTGGTATGGCATCCGCTACCATACCGCGGAGAAAAACTCTTTGTTCATCCGGGAAGGCAAGGTCGGCGCCATTCAAACGCCGAAGGTGCGCTTCACTCCCGAAGAACGTCTCGAGGACATGGATCAGCAGGGCACGGAGGTTCAGGTAGTTTCAATCCACACGCAAATCCTGGGATACCACCTGGAAGCCTCGGCGGGTGTCGCTCAGGCCCAGGAAGTGAACGACGAGATCGCTTCCATGACCCGCCAGTGGCCCCAGAGGTTCTCCGGAATGGCAACCTTGCCTCTCCAGGACGTGGCTGCCTCCATCGCCGAACTGGACCGAGCGGTAAACGTCTTGGGCTTGAAAGGGGCCGAGTTGGACACGGTGGTCAACGGGAAAAACTGGGATGAACCGGAGTTTCTGCCTTTGTTTGAAGCGGCGGAATCGATGGGGGCTGTGCTGTTCTATCACCCTCAACCCCAGGATAATCTGGTAGTGGACCGCGCTCCCAAGTACACGATACCCAATAGCGTAGGGGTGATTGTTGAGGATACCCTGATCACCGCCATCCTAATTTTTGGGGGCATATTGGAGAAATTCCCGGACCTGAAGGTATGCATCGCTCACGGCGGGGGCCCGGCCTGCTTCAGTATGGGCCGATTGGACCGGGGTTGGCAAGTGCGCTCGGAGGCGAGAACTAACATCAGCCGACCTCCCAGCACCTATCAGCGGCAGATTTACTACGACTGCATCACCATGAGCGAGACTGCCCTTCGCTTTCTTATCGATTCCGTAGGCATCGACCGCGTCGTCCTGGGCAGCGACTGGCCGTTTGTCCCCTGGGATCCTTCGCCAACGGGATGGATTCAGGGCCTGAAGAGCCTGAGCCAGGAAGAAAAGGAGAGGATTCTGTACCAAAATCTGGAGAGTCTGCTAAACCTCTAGAGATCGGACGGCGGCTGGAACAGTTTTCGTAGTCCAGACCCCAGCCTATCAGCGCCCCAGGCTCACTCCGCTGCCATTTCCCCCGAAGCCGCAAATTCGAAATCTTCCTCGCGCTCCGCATACACCATATCAAACCCCTCCTCCTCACTCACCTCCGGAAGGCTGGATGCAAATGCCGGCGAGGCCTCGTCTGCCTCAGGAAGCAAGCCCCAAGATTCTACGTCATCCAACAGGCTAAACCGTCGGTGTAGCTCCTGAATAGCCTCATCAATCAGCTCACGTTCCGATTCCAACTGACCGAGTTGCTTCTGCAAGAGCAGGCGTAGCTCATTCATGAATAGTCCTCCAAATAACACAATTTGATGCAATTATTAACGCTCAAAATGGTAAAGATCCCTGGGTTGTTAGGTTTCCTAGTGGTGAAGGGACGGGGAAATTCCGGTGTTCATTGGAATTCACGTTATCGGGGGAGCCGAGTTACCGGGTTTTGGGAACAATCTGTTACCAGCCAGAGGCCCGCTCGACAGCCAGGCCGCGAGGGCCCATGTAGCTGTCTCGGCGAGGCTGGCGGCACTTCGCTTACGCAAGGAGGCGGCCCCACCAACACGGGGGGCCGGGAAGGGCTGGCTCGCGGGGATTAGGGAATCGGAAGTTAGAGGAGTTTGGAAAGGGAATGCGCCGGTCCTCTTCCAGAAATCAGGAACTGGGTTCAGGCGCCTCTAGCCTTTCGCATCGGTTTCTCTGGAGCAACCCATATATCGGAGACCAGAGCAATAATAGGACCAGTCCGGCGGCAATCATCATATCCGCGAAATTGACTATAACCCCCAGCTCACTTGAACCTAGAGGCCGTATGAACAAGAAGTCGGTGGCGTGGCCGAAAAGTGCGACTTCCCCTCGATTGCTGATGGCTCCAGCCAGGAAGAGACCAGTTCCCACGTAAGCGATTCGATGATGTAAAGCGCGCCTGGTCAAAGACAGGAACAAAAAAGCCATCAACAGGGTCCATCCGATCCCTAACAAGCTTCCTAAGCCGGCTTCGGCCCAGTGCTGCGAATGGGTAATGGCTAGCCTACCGGGTGGGAAAGGAAAAATTTGTCCCTCGAGGGTCCCTACCGATACATCGAAGGATTGGGGTTCGATGGCCAGGTTGATGAACGACTTGCTAGCCAGGGACAGGGCCAGTCCTCCCAATAAGACTGCCCAAAAATGCCCGCTCGACAGCCAGGTCATCAGGGAACATCTGAGTCGGCGCCTTACTTTTTGAAGCATGACCTGTCTATTTTAACGGCTTAGAGAGCGCGTTATCGGACAGGCGCGGTAAGCATCCCGTGACAGAAGGGTGACGATAGGCAATTGCAAGGCGGACCCCGCAATTAATACAGCCCGTTGACTACATTAAGAGAGTCCTCAAATGGCGCCAGTCCCGGTGGCTTTTACCCGTGGCTTTTAAATAATATGGAAAAGAAACCCGCGTTCTAAACTTGGGAGGGATGACGGGATTCCTCAAGATGGAACCCTTACGCCGGATTGGTCGATACTACACCAAGTAAGGTTTCTCCAGAGCCCAGGCGCACGGACTTTTCTACAACGAATCCGGAATCTTGCAGCTGAACTTCAAGCTGGGCCAATTCTGGTAGCGGACCACCACCTTTAGTGGAACTCAACATCAAGTCAATATTAACCGAGCCGAAAGTGCTGCCTTGCATCATCGACACAATCGCCATGACGCCGCCGGGGCTCATGCTCGATTTCAACTTCCGAAAAAGGTCCGGGCGGTCCTGCTCGGGGAAGTAATAAACATTATTGAACATTAAGATCACGTCAAATGGACCGCCCATCTCCACCGGAGGGCACAGAATATCTCCCGGTACCACCTTGAATTGCTCCTGCAAGCACCATTTGATCAGGTTTGCCGAGGCGAGAGTGACTACGTCGGCCCGCATTTCCAAACCCACTCCAGTCGCTTGGGGGTTTATGTCTGCCGCGCGGCGGAGATAGGTAGCCGTTCCGCAGCCTACGTCCAGAATCTTCAGAGGCGTTCCCGACTTAACGACATCGGACATGAGGCCGTAAATAAATGGTTCATGAACATTACAGGCCCTGGCGAACAGGTCGCCGGTGCCGTCAAGATAGTCCACCAGGGCCGCGTCCCTCATGCGGGCAGCCAGATTGTCGTATACCGATGGGTAGATCGAAGCCCATATCTTCATCAGCGACGTGATGGGCGTCTGGTCGCCCTGCAGCAGAGATCGGGCGCGGGAACCGGATACCACATATCGGCCCTTATACTCCCGCAGTTGGCCCACCGAAACTCCCAGGGCCAGAGGCCGCTCCAGCAACTAGGACGCTCAACCTCCAGCGTACCGAGGAGCTGATCCCGATGCGCCGGATTCCGCAGCGCGTTCAGCAAGCCGGCGTCGGTGGCGGACACCAGAAACAGGAAGGATAGGTAGGTCTTCACATCTCGGGCGAACCAGGATTTTCTTTGTAATAGCTTCATGTGTCCGCTCCCTACCGGGATTTTTCCGCCTGGGCTGCCCCTGGTTAACCGGTCCCCTTTTTGAAGCTAGCGACTGCCGGGCCGGTTGCCTGGTACTTTTGGCCGCCCTACCGCCGAGTCGCATTTAAAGACGGGAATGTCGGCCTACTGATTATCTCCCGCTTTCCAGCCTCCGGGATGGGGTCAACCCAGGATTTCCCGGTGGACTTCTCCTATCAACAAGGAAGGCCCGATTTTTCCCCGGCTCCTGCTTGGCTGTCCTCTGAACCTAATTCGTCGCGGCGCGGTAAAGATTATCTCGGCCAGGGGTAGGCCTCAATTGGTGCCCACTGGTTCAAACTGCGCCGCTCCGCTGCCGTTGGCAGCTACAAACATCCCCCAACCAGCTCCACTAGCACTCCAATAACCGGCCCCGGACTAGTCTGGGTTTCCGTTACAACTATATACAGATTAGTCTCCCCCGCACCGCTAATTTTTCCATCAGCTGGAACCAACGGGTGTAATGATAAACAAGTCTTGTAAATGAATCGCGTAAGCCGCAAGACACCTGACAGCCCCAAAACTTAGGAATCAAAAAATTTAAGGAGGATACCCAACATGTTCAACGCACTACGGAATATCAAGTACCAGACCATGACCTTTATCCAGGACAAAAGGGGCGCGGTTGCTTTCGAGTACGTGCTCATCATCGGCGGCGTCAGCGTCGTAGTTGTCGGGCTCCTAGCCGCCGGCGCCGGCGCCCTGTTCCCGCAACTGGTTACAGTTACTTGTCAAGCAATCAACGGTCTTCCGGGAATGGGCGGGATGGACTGTAGTGCCCTCACTCTGTTCGGCTAGTAGACCAACCCAGGCAACGTCAACCTAGTCCGTAAGGGACGGTTGGCAAACGGTTTCAGCCCCCACCTGGGCCGGCGCAGCTGCGCCGGCCCAGGTGCCATCCGGTCGGCGGATATCCTATAGGGCCTGAGCCGGAGTAATCCAGAGACTCTTAGCCAGCAATTACAGGTGCTGCCCCAATGGTTTTCCCAAACAGCATCTGCCAAGGTATATAGGTAAAACAAGCACTTTTCACATGTTTTTCATACTAACTTCCGGGTCCGGAAAACTCCCGGGCACGGGCGCCGGGACATACTGAGGGTGAAATCCCCCGATATCCCCCTTTTAAAAAGGGGATTTGAGAAGGGTCCGAGAAACAGTCCCGTAAACGGAGCAAAGAAATGAAGTTGCTGCGGCAGCAACAAGGGCAGAGCACCATTGAATACGTCCTGGTAGTCGGCGCGGTCGGCGTGGTCATCGCCGGCATCCTGATGGTGGGGTTTGGCGCCCTTGTGCCCCAATTCGCCGGGTTAATGTGTTCCTCCGTGGACACCGCCAGCGCTGCCGCCAGCTGCCTGGAGTAACAATGACCGACAAAGCAATCCTATACCCTAATTCAGGGCAAAATAATTCAGCCGGCAAACGCCGGCGGTCCCGCTGCTTATTCCGCAGGGAAAAGGGCCAGTCGTCGTTGGAGTTCATCCTGGTCTTGCCGGTATTCGTCGCCGCCTTCCTTATGGTGGTTGACCTGGGAATGCTGATGTACCAGTACGTTTCCGTCTCCAACGCCGTAAGAGAGGGAGCTCGCTTCGGCGCCGTCAACTGCGGCGACGGTTCCTGCGAAGACGATGGCATTTCTGAAACCGTTTCCGACCGAACCATCGCCCGCTCCAGCGGCGTCCTAAATCCCCTATCCAGTAGTGTCACGGTGGGCTGGTTGGACAATCAGGGCCTTTTCATTCTCCTGCCTGGTAGGAAAAGCCCATCATGTCGAAAGCTTCGCTGAGATGGGCATTGTGGCGGCGTAGGGCAGCGGCTACGTTGGAATGCCCAGCCCGGCGT
>JAKZUA010000184.1:0-7736 GCA_047516825.1 Dehalococcoidia bacterium | reverse complement strand
CTTCCCGGTAGGCGGCGTAGAACTCCTTCAGGTCTAACTGCCCCACCACGTCCAGTATGAACCAGGACAGATCGCCCTCGGGTAGCCACTCCTGTAAGGAAGGGGGCATCAGGTACCCTTGCTCCCGGTCACAGGGCACCAGATTGTAGGCCATCCCGTACACCCCTATCTTCAACTGTCACCAGTTTAGGGCTCTAACCTCGACTTTCAAAGGGGGTTTGTGGGACAGGCTCATTGGTGACTGGAAAGAAATTGTTCCCCTCTGTCAATAGCTTGCTCTGCCGTTGTAATCGGCATACGGTTCCCAAAATCGCTTAGGCGAGTCAAATTCCTTCCTCTTGCTTTTGAACCCCGTCCCTCGATAATCCCGTGGCACGTGGTATCCGCAGGATCCTCCAAGCAGACAAACTCAGAAAGAAACCCAATTTGGCCTGGCCTGCTTTCTAGTCCTTCTTCTCCCTACCCAGCAGTATCCGCTCCACTTCCGGAGCCAGCTGCGCGGCCCGCTCCTTGACCTGCGCATCGGTAAGGCTGGACAGCGGGTGCTCCGCCATTATGTAGTCGAAGTCGGGCACGCCCATCATGCGGGTCATGGCGTTGGCCGTGTTCTTGAAGACATGGGTGATGATCGACGCGGTGGGTATGCCCAGTTTCTCCATTTCAATTCCGTCGTGCACACTGCACGAGCTGCAGGACCCTCAATCCCCCACCCCGGTGATCAGGATGTCGACCTCGTTCAGGATGTCCTGGATGACCTCTGGCTTGGTGGGCAGGGAGGCGCTGTGCTTGCTGTAGTGTTTGATCTCGCTGAACCCGTACTTCTGGCTCAGGATCTCTCCCAGCTCGTGAAGCAGTTTGTCCGAGTTGTCCTTGGAGTTTTCCAGCAACCCCAATCGCTTGCCGCTGAGGTCGCTGAGCCGGGCATTCAGATGAAAATCGCCCGAGGCCAGGTCGGTGCCCCGAGGATTCACCAGTCGCATACTGCGGATGGTAACCGTTTCAGCCATGTCGCCTCCTATCTAGATGAGCAAGGATTTTGCCTGTTGGGACCATGATACACCGGCCAAGGTGCTTGGCGACACCTGTGCCAAGGGCCGCTTATTGGAAGTGAGACATAACCTTCTCTGTGAGCAAACGCCGGACGGTCGAACAGATTAACTCAGCCCGGGCCTGTAACCTGTTCATAGGAGAAGTTCATCATATCGGCCCGCTCTTTGGCATGTTCAATAGTGATGGCGCAAATATTTCCCTGGCTGTCGAAATCCAGCAAGGTGTCTTCATCCAGGTCCCTTGTCTCGGTGATTTCACCATCACTGAACGCTAAATAAAGGGTATCTGTTTCCTGGAAATATTTTATCTTCATAATGCAAAGGAGCGATCAAAAAAGGCGTTGTGTATGGTTTCTCGATCGGGTAGCAGAATGACTCTGAGGTACCTCCCGTCCATTTCCTCGATGGGTGCCCACAGGCGAATTCGTCCGTCTTGTTGAATGACCTCTTGCACTGGTTGCTCTATTACATAGCTGATCCACTCCAAGTGGATCATTGACCGGTCCGGCCGCTCCCTCATTGCTTGAAAATATCGTGTGAACTTCAAGCCTCCATCCCTGCTAATTTTCTACCTGAACAGAATGACCGAGACTCCCATCAGGGATCGGTAACGTCCACAGGAAGGTTCACGAACAGGTATCGGAATTGTCATGTGCATGACCTGACGACCGACGAAATGGTATAAATTAACCGGAATGCCCTTCTATCTTCCTCGTCCGTATCTTGAAGCCGGTGGTGTCAATGACCGCGCTGTAGCGCCCGCCGGTGCCGCCGCCCATGGTGATCAGAATGTCATCCGGACCGGCAGCGCAGCGGCGGATTACCTGCTCGTCCCCCGGCTTGGCGGGACCGGGCTTGGCCCCCAGCCGGATCAACTCACTGAGCGGCCGCCCAGTGTTCTCGATGAGAAACTCCTGGATATCCCGCCGGCCCCAGCCGGTTTCCTTGAGGGTCAGGGCGTGCTCCACCCCAAAGACCAGCACCCATTCGGCCGGGAAGCGGTGGCACAGCGCGGTCGACTTGATAGTGTCGGCCATGGACAGCAGGATGTCTTCGCCGGTGTTGCTGTAGCGGTTGTTGACGGTGATGGTATTGTAGGCCACCGCCACCGTGACGCAGCTGTCCTCCGGCTGGAAGCCTCGGCTAACGTGGAGCGGGCCCCAGGGGGAATCCTCCTCGTTGTCGCCGATGCAGAAGGTGTACTTGGTCGGATTCCCCAGGGTTCCCCGGTCCAGAGTTCCGGGGCGGGCATCGAAGCCGTTCATGAAGCAGAGCCGCACCGCCCGGCCCAGGCAGGCGTTGGCCCGCCAGCCGGGACCGAAGAGGCCGTCCCTGGAGTTGATGCCGATTTGCTCCCGGATGGGTCCGTTGACGATCATCAGAATGCTGGGGGAGCTGGTGGACGCGGAGGCCATGTGGACGAAGTTGCGCTCTTCCTCCAGGGCACGCAGAGCGGTGGCCAGCACCGGGAAATACTCCGGCAGGCAGCCGGCCATGACCGCGTTGGCGGCGGCGTTCTCTGAGGTGATGACCCGGCGCCGCATCTCCAGGGAGATCAGCTCCTCCTCGCCGGTCATGCCGGCGTACTCCAGCATCTCCCGAACCTTGTAATCCACCGGCGGCACCACCGGCAGACCGTCACTCCACCCCATGCGGTAGCATTCTTCAATGGCCTCCAGGGTGTCGCTGGTTTCTACTTCTCTGGACCTGGGTGTAGTCGTCATGGATTACCTCCTAGAAGTCTGGCCGGAAAGCCATTGGCCGGGTTCCGCGCTACGCCAAGCAGACGTATTCCAGTCTTATGCGGTATGATAGTATATGTAATACGTTTCAATAACCAACTGTAACATCGACAACCGACGTTAAGAAAACGACGGCTTGGGAAGAATCGGGGTTTCCGTCCGAGTTTCTAGCTCCTAAACATCCGGCAGGCGCAGCTGCACCCCAGACTTCTCTTCCTGGATACGGGCCACGGCGTCTGAGTCCTCCGGTCCCCATCCCCGCTGCATGGCCTCCACGTGCCGCTGGTCCACCAGGTTGGAAAGCTCCATGGGAATGCCGTACTCCCGCCCCAGGTCGGTGGCCAGCCGCACGTCCTTGGCCGCCAACGCTGTGGCGAAGCCGGGCTCGAAGTTGCCCTTGAAGAGATAGCGGGGGAATTTCTCAACCAGGCGGCGGTTGCCCCCGGAGCTGTTGGCGATTACGTCGGCCAGAACCGCCAGGTCGACCCCGGCCTTCACGCCCATGGTCAGCGCCTCGGCCATCAATGTCCCGATGCCCATGCTGAGCAGGTTGTTGCAGATTTTGCAGACCATGCCGTTGCCGATGGGTCCGCAGTAGACCACATGACTTCCAATGGCGTCCAGGGTCGGCTTCATCCGGTCATATACCGCCCGGTCGCCACCCACCATAACCGCCAGGGTGGCGGCGGCCGCTCCGTAGACCCCGCCGCTGACCGGCGCGTCCAGCACTGTGATCCCTCTCTCGGCGCCCAGGTCATGAATCCGGCGAATGGTCGTCGGCGAGTTGGTGGAGAGGTCCATGTAGACAGTAGTGGGGCTGCTTCCTTCCAAAACACCGTCGAAAACACCCTTCTCCCCCAGCACCACGGCCTCCACATCCCGGGGAACCGGCAGGGAGGTGAAGACGACCTCGTTGCCGCCTACGGCATCTTGGGGCGTGTCGGCCCAGCTGGCGCCCAACTCCAGAAGGTTCGTGGTCGCCTCCCGTCGCAGGTCGTGGACCGTCAGTTGATGCCCGGCCTTGATCAGGTTGGATGCCATGGGATTTCCCATGTTGCCGCACCCGATAAATCCTACCTTCATCGTGCCTGCTCCTCAGCTAGGGTTTAGGTTGGCCGCATTATAGCATGGCTTGCTCCAGAACCTTAGGGGCCGTAGCTGCGGGGGCCGGCATCGGGCGGCGGGCTGGCTAGAGTTTTGAAATAATTGTTTAGTCCAGCCTTCTAATATCCTCAAAGGCGAGCAGGAAGAACAGGCCCATGACCAAGGCGATGCCGCCAAACCAGACCATGGCCGAGGCAATGCCGACGAAGTTGGCGATCAACCCAATCACTCCCGCGAAAAAGGGTATAAGTCCTTGCTCGTAATGCCAGACGCTGGACACTCGCCCTCGCAGCGTATCCGGCACCAAAGTTTGGATAACAGTTTGATTGCTGACGATGAAGTGGGTCTGGGAGAGCCCCATGACGATCATCACCGGTACGGACAGCCAAACCACAGGGGAGAGGCCTAAGGTGAAGATGACGCCGGAACCGGAAATTAAGCTGATTAAGCCAACCAACCCCTTGCGGGTGAAAAACCCCCAGGAAGAGATGATCAGGCTGGCGGCAGTCCCTCCAATTCCCATCACGACGATCATGGCGGTGCCGGTTCCCGACCCGGCATCCAGCGCCCCGGAAGCATAAGCTGGGAGGAGGAGCAGCAAGGGGCCGAATACAGCGGCGCGGGCGAAGTTGAGCACCATTAGCCGAAAAATGATGCGGTTGCCCAGGACGTAACTCAGCCCTTGGCGCAGATTGGACAGGGGTGAATCCCCTCCGGTGGTGCTGGCTTCCTGATACGGTGTGCGCATGGGAATCATCAACAGGGCCATGCCGACGTAGAGGCCGCCCTCGACGAAGAAATTCCACTGGAAATCCAGGAAACCCAGCATTACCCCGGCTGCACCGGCGCCCACCAGGCGCATGCTGGTGGTAGACATGGCGCTAAGGGCCAGCGCGTTGGCCATGTCGGGCCGTCGAACCGTGTTCGCGATTAACGCCTGTCGGGTCGGCTGAGCCACCGCCAAGGCAACACCCATAGCCAAGGTGTAGCCATAGACGTGCCAGACGGTCTCGACCTGGCCTCGGGTGACCAGGACAGCGAAGGTCAGCGCCCCCAGCGCCAGCGCTATTTGAGTAACCATGGCAAGGACTCGCCGGTCCCAACGGTCGGCGAGTACCCCTCCCCAGGGGCCGACCAACAGAATGGGGAGAGCCCGCACTGCTACCGCCATGATGGAATGAAAAGCGGAGCCGCTGACATCCAGGGCCAGCCAACCAATGGTAACCAGCTGCAGCCAATGGGCTCCGTTGCCGCAAAGGTTACCGGCAAACAGATAGCGGTAATCGCGGTTCGTCTGTAGCGATGAGAAGGTTCTCAGGCCCCGGTGTCTTGGCAACGGCGTCCCGCCGGCGGCTAGCCTCAGACCCTCAGTCTGCGATAGGGTGTTTGGGGTGCTACCCGGATGTTCACTTCCTTGTGGTTCATCAGAGGCCATGAAATATACAAGCGCCGCTCCGGCTCTGCTTTTTATCGGAACCGGGCTGGGGCGGGTAGATCACTCCACTTACCGCTCCTAGACGAAATTACTAAACATAGGAGATCCAAATCCCCCTATACCCCCCTTTTAAAAAGGGGGGTATAGGGGGATTTCCCCAAACGATGGCCCCTTACACCGTGTTTGGCTATCGGTTCAAGGCCCAGTAACTACCTACCTACTTCACGACTTGGATGTAAGGCTTGGTAAAGAGTTCCCAGCTCCCGGATGCCGCATCGTACTTGGAGTTAACGAAGACCCGCCAGTTGGCGTCGTCCAAGTCCGGATAATCGCTACGGTAGTAGTACCCAGGCCAGCGAGTCTCCTTGCGATGCAGTAGATGCCGCATGTGGGCCTCTCCCACCCAGGTGCGGTGAACCACCTCCCAGCAGCGCAGCAACTCGTGACGATTCCGGGCCGCCAGGTGCTTCAGGTCTTCCCGCAGCATCTCGATCAGCGCGATGCCCCGCTCCAAGGTGGGACCGTTGGTAGTGTACCAGCTTGAAGTGCCCCCGGCATACTCGTCCATAATCTTCTGGAGGCGAACCAGGGCCTGCTTGGGATTGATGAAGTTGGGGTTTACTTCCTCCGACGACGAAGCGTCCTTGTGCCGGTCGTAGGTTGCCAGGGGCGCCCAGATAGCTTCTTGCAGGTCGTGGACCTGGCCGTCGCTGACGCCGGGAGCCTGGGGATGATCCAGCACGTAGTTGACCGCAGCCTTGGCGGCCAACCGCCCTTCCGTGAAGGAGCCAGAGGAGAATTTATGAGGCGCGGCTCCGACGCCGTCTCCGGCGGCAAAGAGCCCCTGGATGGTAGTCATCTTGTTGTATCCCCAGAAGTATTCGGTCGGAGATAGATCCTCCGGGCCGCTGACCCAGGCGCCGGCCTCCCCGGAGTGAGAGCCCATGATGTAGGGTTCGGCCAGTACAACCTCCGATGGGGTGTCTTCCGGCATAATGTTCTGCGAGGCCCAGGTCAAAGCCTGCGCGATGGTCATGTCCAGGAAGTCTTCCCAAGCCTCATTCCGAACCTGATCCATTTTGGCCGAATCGCCCCCGGCCAGCTTCTGCATGGCCTCCTCGGTCCGCATATACATCGGGCCCAAACCGGCCCTAATGTCCAGGAACATCTGATGATTACGCAACGGCGTTGGGGTGGGCACCGCCGAGCCGTAGGGCTCATACTTCCTCAGCTCATCGTCTCGAGTCACGGTGTAATCCTCGCCCAAGGCATTGGTGACCCGGGCGTGGAAGTATTGAAACCACATGCCCACCGGTCCGTAACCGTCCTTGAAGCGGGTCGGGACGAAGCGATGCTCCATCTGGGTCATCTCGGTACCGATGGGAATCATCAAGCCATAGGCCGAGCCGGTGGCGAAGACCGAGTACCAGGTCCGGCCCAGTCCCTCGTTGACCGAACGAGGCCGAAAAACGTTGGAGGCGCCTCCGCAGGTTATCAGCACCGCCTTGGCCTTGAACACGTAGAACTTGTTCTCCCGAACCGCGAAGCCGATGGCGCCGGCAATCCGGCCCGCATCGTCGGCGTCGGTCAGGAGATGGGTAATATTTACCCGCTCGTAAATATTTTCCTGGCCCAGCGCTTGGCGGGCCGGCTCGGCGGTCACGGGTTTGATCGCTTCGCCGTGAATGGGAATTTGCCAGCGGCCGATTCGCTGGTATTCCCCATTGTCCTTCTTCCAAACTGGCAGTCCCCACTCCTCCAGCAAATGCACCGAGGAATCGACGTGGCGCCCCACGTCATAGACCAGGTCCTCCCGGGCCAGCCCCATCATGTCGTTGACCACGTAGTGAACAAAATCCTCCGGCGTGTTCCAGCCATAGCGCTGACCCATGTAGCAGTTGATGGCGGACAGCCCCTCCCCGGTGGCCCCGCTTCGCTCAATAACCGCCTTTTCCACCAACACAACTTTGAGGTCGCGGCTCCAATACTTGGCTTCAAAGGCCGCGCCGCAGCCGGACATACCACCGCCGATGATCAGAATGTCGCACTCCACAGTTTCAGTGGCAGGTAATGACATGAAATACTCCCCTTGATCTACTTGGAATCCATCTCAAAACGACCCATGTCATCTCAAAGGAGCCCTTCGGCTCGGCTCAGGATAAACTCCGCGACTGAGAAATCTAAACTATGGGCCCGCGAAACCCCACGAATCACTATTACAGATACACCATTCCCATTGGCGTCAGGACCATGCTCCCAGGCACTTTAGCCCGAATCCACCGATAGAGGGCGTGTCGCGACAGGGCGTATAGGGAAGGAAGTGCTCCTCTGAATCTGGGATAATGGTTTTCGAGACAGAAAACCGACCAGAAACAAGGAGCACCCAACAGATGCTACCACGCAACC
>JAKZUA010000183.1:0-16314 GCA_047516825.1 Dehalococcoidia bacterium | reverse complement strand
CACTGGCTCAACTTTCTCCCACAAATCGTCCGGAATCTCCCAAATAGTCTCCAGCGGTTCAACTTGCCTCATTGGTTTCACTGCTTTCACCTCCACACTTTTGGTGGAAGTATAATATAAGTTTCAAATTCAATTCAAGGTATTGAGATAGTTACTTAGTGGTCTATCGCCTGACCGTTGAGAAAAGGTCTCAGGCCGTGTCCATTGCGGAGGGTCACCTGCACCGCTTCACCAACCGGATACTCTTCGGTATGGGATTGCAGGCAGCGGACGGTATGGCCGGTGGGCAGAGCGACTCGGTAGACGTAGAAGGCTCCGCGAAACTCCCGCTCCTTAATGACCCCCGTGATCCCGGTGGCCCCGGACCCAGTGACTCCGGACCCGTGGGCCAGCGGGCGGCACTCTAAGCAATCGGGACGGACCATCACTTCCAGTTCCACATTTTCCTCGGGCGGAGACTCACCCGGCCAGTCCACCGAGCCCACCTGGGTTACCACCTTTCGCCCATCCCAACCGGCCGGAAGGAAGTCAACCATGCCGATAAACTCGGCCACAAAGCGCGAAGCGGGATGGTGAAATATATCCTCCGGTGTGGCCAGTTGCTCGATTCTTCCCTGGTTCATGACGGCCACCTGGTCGCCGACCAGCAGCGCTTCGTCTTGGTCGTGAGTCACGAAAACGGCGGTGACTCGATGGGCCCGAAGAATGTCCAGGGTGTCGCGACGGACCTGCTCCCGCAGGCCGGGGTCCAGATTGGAGAAAGGCTCGTCCAGCAAAAGCACCTGCGGTTGTGGGGCTAAAGCCCTGGCCAGCGCCACCCGCTGCTGCTGTCCGCCGGAAAGCTGGTGGGGCATACGCTGAGCATGGCTTTCCAGCCCGACCAGCTCTAGGGCTTGCCGGACTCGCTGGGTGCGGCCCTTTCCCCTCTTCAAGCCGTAACCGACATTCTGCTCCACGCTCATGTGGGGAAAAAGAGCCCCTTCTTGGAAAACGATACCCACGGGGCGTTTATCGGGAGGAACATTTTTGCCCTGGTTCCATACTGGCTGGCCGTCCAGGGCAATGGTGCCGGCATCGGGACTTTCGAAACCGGCTATCAGTCGCAATACGGTGGTTTTACCGCAGCCGCTGGGGCCCAGCAAAGCCAGAATCTGCCCGAAGGGAACGGAAAGGTTGAAATGGTTGACCGCCTGGACCTCGTCGAAGCTCTTGACAAGCCCCAGACATTCCAGCGCCATCGGAGCCGGCTCCGTTGCTCCCGGTCCCGGATTGGGCACTTCTGGAGCTATTTTTTGGAACTGCATACCGAGCATGGTGCGGAAGAACTCCGATTTTGATTTGTCTCGCCGCTGGTCCCTGGCCTGTTCTGCAGCTAAACTTCGTGCGAGCTAATTTTATGGATTATGGGACCATTATTTCCTGTTAAGGGTAAGTGTAATTACGGTTGCTTTGGATGTCAAGTTTTCCGTATAACCTGCCTTGACCGCAGTTTTCAGTCTGGGGCAGTCCAGTGTTTTCTACCTGCAATAACACCAATATCGGCTTTCCCCGTGGGGCAGTATTGGCGGCAAGGGGTCGGCTCCAACCCCTGAGTATGCGCCATACCAAGACTGTTCGGTGGGTTGAATTGGTCTACCGCCCAGCTGAAGGGAGGCTGTTTTACCAACCGGCGTGCGTTGACAGTGTTTCAACCAGCATGATAATCTTCAGTATAAAAAGATGGTTCTACTTAAAATAAAAATATAGGTACACTAATAGCACGAAATCGAGGCGACAAGCTAAAGCCTTTGGCTGGGGTTTATAAGCTTCCTCCAACCAGGGTTTAGATGGCAAGAATGAAACATATGGAAATACCAGCCGCTATGATTGGAGTCCGGGTAATCTTCGCGGCCGCGCTCTTGGTAGTATTGGTTGTTTCTTCGGCCGCCTGTCGTTCTGGAGAGGAGAGCGTGGGCAGCCTAACCATCTATTCCGGCCGCAGCGAAACCCTGGTAGACTCCATCATCCGGCAATTTGCTGATGCCACCGGCGTGGATGTGAAGGTGAAGTATGCCAGCACCTCTCAGCTTGCCGCGACTCTGTTGGAAGAGGGTGATAACAGCCCGGCGGACCTGTTCTTCTCCCAGGACCCGGGCGGACTAGGGGCCGTGGGGGAACTGCTGGCGCCTTTGCCGGCGGAGATACTGGAGCAGGTCCCGGAATGGGCCCGCTCACCCCAGGGCAAATGGGTTGGAATATCCGGGCGGGCTCGCACCGTGGTTTACAATTCCGACCTGCTGGAAGAAGAGGCTCTGCCCGATGATCTGTTTGGTTTCGCCGATCCGAAATGGAAAGGGAGGATCGGTTGGGCTCCCACTAATGCCTCCTTTCAGGCCATGGTCACCGCCATGCGGGCGGTTTGGGGAGAAGATCTGACCCGTCGCTGGTTGGAGGGGATTCAGGCTAACGATCCCAAAGTTTATCCCAAGAACACGCCGCAGGTGGCCGCCGTCGCGGCGGGAGAGATAGACGTAGGGCTGGTAAACCATTACTATCTTTTTCGATTTCTGGCAGAGGAAGGAGAGAGTTTCCCGGCCAGGAATTACCATCCCAGGAGCGGTGGACCGGGATCTATGGTCATGGTAGCCGGAGCGGGCGTGCTCTCGACCGCCGACAATCCGGAGACAGCGGAGAAGTTCTTGAACTTCATGTTATCCGAAGTTGGCCAGCTTTATTTCACTACTCGGACCTTCGAGTATCCTCTGGTGGAAGGAGTGAAGACGCCATCCCTCCTTGTGCCGCTGGAGCAGTTGAACATCCCGGACATACCAACGCTGGATTTGGCGGATTTAGAGGAAACTCAACAACTCTTGAGGGACACCGGGGTCCTACCCTAAAGGCTGGGAATGTCAGCTGTGCCCGGACCATTTCGAATGGGCTTAAATCTAAAGCTAGACACGGTCGGTGGAGCCACTGCTAGGCACTCCCTTTTAGGCCTGACGATGATACGTACATATTTGCCCCCGCGAATATGCCTCAACATGAAGAAATATGTCATTCCGAGTCGGAACGTAGTGGAGGCGAGGAATCTTAGAGGGTGTTTAAAAAGCCTCGCGCATTGTCCGCGCTGGAATAGAGAAATGCGCATCCTGGTATGGCCTGACCATAGCCCCTTCTCCCTTGATGGGAGAAGGTTTGGATGAGGGTGATACCCCCTCACCTTAAATCTCTCCCACAAGGGGAGAGGAAGCTTAAGCCCAAACCGGCATAACAGCTTGAGCCTGGAAGGCAAGGAACTTTTAAAACAGGCTCTAAGATTCCTCAGTCGTTGCGCTCTCTCGAAATGACATGGCGGTCTAGGTTATTGGCTGCAATGCCCACCCCTGTCAGCTTCAAAAGGGCGACGTGGGGGATTTACCCAAAGGTTGGCGCCTTCGGCCGGGTTTAGTCCTTGATTCAAGGCTCGGCGGGGAAGACTTTGCATTCATCTAGCAGGCTCAGGTCCAGGGCACGGTCAAGTACATGGCAGCGTCTGGGATATTCATCCCTGCCGCCCGTCGTGATTTGGGCTCCAGCCCTTCTTATCCTAGCCCTTCTTTTGCTGTCACCGGTTTACCTAGCCATCCGAACCCTGGGCGCCGGAGCCGAGTTGGGTGATGTCCTGTTTCGGATGCGAATTCTGGGGATTCTGGGGCGTACTCTTCTTCTGGTGGCCTCGGTGTCCCTGGCTTCTGTCGCAATCGGGTTGCCCCTGGCCTGGCTAACCACCCGGTCGGACCTACCTTTTCGGCGGTTTTGGAGTGTGCTGACCCTGCTGCCTCTGGTTATCCCCAGCTACGTGTTCGCGTTTATCGTGGTGCTGGCCCTGGGACCTCGGGGGATGCTGCAGAGATCGTTGGAAGGTCCGTTGGGCGTGGAGCGCCTGCCGGACGTTAACGGATTTGCCGGGGCTTGGCTGGCGCTTACACTGCTGAGTTACCCTTACGTGGTCCTAACCCTGCGGGCGGCCCTGAACCGGCTCGACCCGTCGCTGGAGGAAATCTCCAGGGGCTTGGGCCAGACCGCCTGGTCTACTTTCTGGCGGGTGCTCCTTCCCTTACTGCGGCCCGCTATGGCGGCGGGAGCCCTGCTGGTGGGGCTTTACACCCTGAGCGATTTCGGCGCCGTCTCGCTATTGCGGTACGAGACCTTTACGGCGGTGATCTTCCAGCAATATGGGTCCGGACTGGACCGGACCCTGGCGGCGGCTCTCTCACTAATGCTGATGGGGCTGGCGCTGGCCATTGTCGTGGCCGAATCCTGGTCCCGAGGGCGTTCCAAATATTACCGAAGCGACGCCGGGGCGGCCAGGCCCGCATCCACCTTGAAATTGGGAGGATGGCGCTGGCCCGCCCTGATTTTTTGCGGGTTGGCAGCCTTGTTATCCCTGGCGCTGCCCTTGACAGTTTTGCTTATTTGGATAGTTCGCGGCGTGTTGGCCGGAGAGCCATTGCTGCTCCTCTGGCAACCTGCCCTGAACTCCCTGATGGTCTCCCTGCTGGCGGCTGTAGTCACAGTGGTGGCGGCTTTGCCGCTGGCGATTTTGTCGGTTCGTCACCCCGGGGTAATCACCCGATTGTCGGAGCGGATTACCTACATGGGTTTCGCCTTGCCCGGGATAGCGGTTGCCTTGGGATTGGTCTTCTTTGGCGCCAACTACGCTCCCTTGCTGTATCAAACTCTGGGACTCTTGGCCCTGGCCTATGTAATACTGTTCCTCCCGGCTGGCGTGGGACCCATTCGAGCTTCCTTGCTCCAGGTTAGTCCTCACGTGGAAGATGCGGCTCGCAGCTTGGGCAGCTCTCCGGCGCGGCTGCTAACTTCAATCACGGTTCCCCTGGTGAGACCGGGCATTCTGGCCGGGGCGGCGCTGGTGTTCTTGCTGGTAATGAAGGAGTTGCCGGCGACGCTTATTCTGAGTCCCATCGGCTTCGACACCCTGGCCACCTCCGTCTGGAGCGCCGCCTCGGAGGCCTTCTTCGCTCGAGCCGCCGCTCCGGCTTTGCTGCTGATCTTGGTTTCCTCAATTTCTCTGGCCTTCCTCTCCTATGGCCAAGAGCGATAGCTGCCTCCCTCGATTATCCCCCAGCGCCTTGCCACTCTCCCATCCTCCAGAGTAGTATGGGCCATTAACCAGCTTGGCTGGCTGCCGGACGCTGGTAGTGTTGGCGCCGGCAATTGCTCAGAATTGCTTTAGTGAGAAGTGGTGCCATGCACCATTGGCGGGTAGGAGGAACCGTCTCGGTGGGGTGGCCCCAATTCCAGCGCGAAGAGCGGCGCTACGAAATCGTCGAGTTGGAGCTGCTGGGACGGGTTTTCCGGGCCCGCGTAACCGATGGGGAGAAGCAGGGCGGGTTTCTGGTGATCCTGGACTGTCCCGCTCCGGTGCTGGAGCAGTTGGCGGACCTGGCGACGCAGACAGTCGGGTTCAAGGTAATCCTTTCCAGCCTGCTGTGCAGCATTGATGGGCAGCCACTGCGGAGTTTCGACTACGAGTGGTACCCGACCCCGGAGTACGCTGACCGGCCCAGCCTGCTCGCCCGCACCCTGGCGGACTTGCTGGAAGGCATGCAGGGTGGAGGAAATTAAAGGCGTAGGCAATCTCGCCGGTCGCGGCTTTTTCGGGGCCAAAGTAGACGTGACAGCAAACACGGGTTATTATTAGCGCCGGTGGCAGCCGGGTCCCTGTGTATACTTGGCGAACTGTCTCCGGAGCAGCCGCTACCAGCACGAAGACGGCCCTTGGCCGCAACTAGGAGGAAGTATATGAAGATAGTTAAGAAGGACAGTGTTCCCAAGCAAGCCGCGCCGATGACTGGGGGCCTGATGACCGGAACCCAGGTATATCGCCAGGGAATTCTTCAGGGCGACGACAGCAATAACTTCAACTTCGGTATTGTCAGCTTCGACGCCGGCTCCCGCAACAAGTTCCATAAACACAGCGGCGACCAGATTCTAATCATTACCGAAGGCACCGGGAAGGTGGCGACGGACAATGAAGTGGTGACGGTGAGCCAGGGCGACGTGGTTCTGATTCCCGGCGGAGAGAATCACTGGCACGGCGCTCCCGACGATACCTCGATGGCGCACATTACGGTGACGGTTAAGGGGAGTCAGACGGAGCAGACCGAGGCTTAAGGCTCCCATCCTGGCGGGTTTTAATTATGGGCATTACCTAGGTCGGTAGAAAACCCCGGAACCTGGCGCCAGGTTCCGGGGTTTCTGCATCCAGCCCCAATCCGGCCTGGCCTTGGCGCTGGCGGGTTAATCTCGTGGTTTAAGCTCCGGGCGGTTTCAAGGCTTCCGCCAATAAGCGAATCGTTTCCTCTAACGACCTCTCCCGATTCCTGGACTCCGGGGTTTCCTCTCCCAGCGGAGTGTCTCCCACCATGCGGTACATATCTGCCACCCCTTCCAGAATGTGGGGGGTCATTCCCAGTTGGCCGAAGGTTGCTTCTATTTCCTCCATCTCGCTGACCCAGCGGCGCGACTTGGCTGGTATCCCTGGGATGCCGCGCTCCATTCTTTGGTAAACCGCCCCCTGGCCGGATTGAAATTCCTCTCGCAGAGGCTGGAAAAGGCCCATAAGCTGGGCGGCCATCAGCAATTCGGTGTGCAGTGCCGCAGTGCCCTTGGTCATGGCCGCGTAACACATCTTGATGCCGGAAGCCTGCCCGATATTTGGCCCGATGTTTCTCACGTCCAGACCGAAACCGGCCATCTCTTCAAACACGGTCGCGTGCTCTCCCGAGGTATAGAACCGGGGGCTGCTGCCGTTACGGGGAGGACTGCCGATGATGGATACGTCCACGAAGCGTCCGCCGGCGTCGGAGATAATCGGCTCCATTTCCTTGGCCTTGCTGGGAGCTATAGCGTTGCATTCGGCGAACAAGATGTCGCGCCCGGTGTCCCGAATCGCGTCCGCCACCTGACGGCAGACCTGCGGCGCTACCTCGGATACGGTGATTGAGATAACCAGGTCCGCCTGCTGTACCAGGTCGTTCAGGTCGGGCACACCGGCAATACCGGCCTGCTGGGCGAGAGCCCTGGTTCGTTTGCTGCGGCCCGTCAGACAGGTGACTACCCTTAACTCGTGCTCCCGCAACAGCCGGCCAACGGCGTGCCCCATATCTCCCGGGCTCAGTATCGCGACAGTGTTGATCGCCATCCAGAAAACTCCTTAAACCACTTCAATAAATTATCTCAAAACGATCCTCGTCATTCCGAAGGAGAGGAGCGACTGAGGAATCTAATTCCTGGGTCGGCAATACGTCCTAAGTCAGTACGGCAGTATGCCACCGCCAATGGCGTCAGACCATTTTACCCAGAAACTTTAGACCCCTCACTTCGCTCGGGTGACATTTTGAAATGATTGCCAACAATGAATTATCCGGCAATAGCGGGATTTTAGAAAGGCTGGCGGGGACGCGAATTGTCGGGTCCTGGCCTAATTGGGCGGATAAATCAGCTGCCAAAAGCCTGGTGGGGTCTCAAGAATATGCGTACGGACCAGGGTGGTGGGGGAAGTCCATGGTTTGAAACGGTGATGTAAAGCGATGGTTTCCGAGGATGGAAATCTAATTCCACAGCCCGGCTAAGGCTACTGCAAGCTCCAGAGACGCCGGAAGCGAACTCCGATGAACAGCGTAACTGCCACGGCGGCCAGGCCTGCCACCATCACGGCTCCCTGGGGACCCAAAAGTTGGGCTCCCGCCATGATACCCAGCAGCAGACTGCCGACCGGTTGAAATCCATGGTCCATGTTGTAGATGCTGAGAACCCGTCCCCTCAGCGCATCCGGCACCCGGGACTGAATCAGGGCGTTGTTGGCCAGCCGGAAGCCGGTGTTGAAAAAACCCAGGATTCCGATGATCACCAGCGAAAGGACCCGGTGGGACGACATACCAAAGAAAATCAGTACAACCGTAACCAAAATGATGGAGCCCATGTTGAGCCTGCCCCGCCACTGGAAATTCCCCAGCGAGGCGACGGTGAAGGTCGCTATCAGAGCCCCCAGGCCCATGCAGGCGCCCAGCAATCCCAAAGTCCAAACTCCACCACCAAGAACGTCCGTGGCAAATATGGACAGCAAGTTCTGGGTTGAATGGATAAATAGGGAAGGGATGAATACCAGAATAATCAAGAGCAAAAGAGTGGTATCGCTCCGAATGTGCCCGATGCCCTCGGTGAAGTTCCGCCTGATAGTTGTTCGCTCGGCAGCCGCTTCTCGGTAGGGTGTTTTCAAGGGGAGGATGATCAAAAATACCGCCACATAGGCGGCGCTTTGCACGAAGAAATTGCCCGCCACACCCCAGGGGAGGGCTATCAGGCCGACGCTAATCAACGGAGCGATGCTTTGCATGACACTGTTGGCCGAGTTGTTCAACGCTAACGCGTTGGTGATGTCCTCCCTCGGAACCGTGTTGACGATCATCGCCTGTCTTACCGGCTGGCTGAGGGCGGCATCCAGGCCCAGCAGAAAGGTGAAGACCAGCGGGTGCCAGACCGGTATTTGCTCCGGATGCAAATACACATCCAGTCCGAAGAAGAAAGCCGTCACCACCAGCCCCAGCTGGGCCGCCAGGAACAGCTTTTTCCGGTCCAGCCGGTCTATGGCCACCCCGGCTAAAGGGCCCACCAGCAGGATCGGCAGGGCACGAATTCCCAGAACAGTGCCGACCCAAAAGGACGAGTTGGTTGCGTCCCACACCAGCCAGCCCATGGCGATCTGCTGGACCTGATTGCCGGCGCTGATAAAGGCGCTGCTTACCCAGAGGTATCGGAAGTTGACGTTGCGGAGGGCGGAGAAGGTTTGGAATCGGGAAGGCTGCTGCTCCCGACCGGTTTCAATTTCGGTATCGGCCATGTTTTATCAGCGGGCTACCAGCATCAGGATGAGGCTGCTGAGATGGGTGAGGGAATTCTGAACGGCATTTTAAGCCTAATGGCAAGCCCAATCAAGAGGAAAGGGCAGCGTCCGCCCAGATCTAGAAATCCCCGGCTTAGAAGCTGTGCGGCCAGCCTCAGTTCAGGGCCAGCTCTAGAAGAGCCCCTGGGTAAATCCTATTCTGTACATCCAGTACACACCGAACAGGATGCTCAGCACGCCTACTCCCGGTTGGATGAAGCGATTCAGGTTGGGGAGGCGGTTAGCCGAATAGATGAAGGGATAGCTGATGAAAATGGTTACTACCCCCATGCTGAGCACGGATCCCAACCCAAACAGTAGTATGAATCCCAGGCTGGCTAGAGGGGAATCTACGGTTGCCAGGACCAAGAGCATCAGAGCAGCGCTGCCCGCCAAGCCATGGATCGTTCCAATGAAGTAGGACTTCTTCCTAAAGAAGGGTTTGCCAACCCCTCTGAACCCATGGTGTTCCGGGGAATGGGCCGGGTTTTCGGCATGGGAGTGAAAGTGGGAGTGACCATCCGCCTCATGGCCGTGGGCGTGTTGATGGACCTTTTTTTTCTGAAAGCTGTAAATGACCTGCGCCCCCAGTCCGATCAGCATTATTCCGACCGCAAACTCAAACAATTGAGTCAGGGGTTCCGGAATAGTCAGCCTTAGGGCGATAATAATTATGCCCAGCGTGAACAGGGTAGTGGTGTGCCCCAGGCCCCAAGATATACCTACCCAGAAGGACCGGAAGGGATTCCGGTTTCCGCTGACACTCGTAGAAACCGCCACCACGTGGTCGGGCTCCAAGGCGTGAATCAAGCCCCAGCCGATTCCCAAGACTAGGGCGCCGAATAATCCGAGTTCGGCTAATTGTTCTGGCATGGAATAATTCCCGCTCCCTAAACTTTTTGTTTGGTGGGATTAGCCTTGCGTGGTCGCCCCTGGCATGTTGAGCAGACCCCGGTGATGGTGAAATGCTCTAGGTCCGGCTCGAAGTTGAACTCCTGCATCAGCGTGCTCCGAAATTGCTCCAAATAGTGGTGGCCCAAATTGAAAGCGCCGCTGCAAACCTGGCATACCATGTGATGGTGCCTGCCCTCCGGGTCGGTTAGCTCGTAGTGCAGCCGGTCGCCAATGGCCACCTCAGTAACCACGTTTAGCTTCTTGAGTAGATGCAGCGTCCGATAAACAGTGGCAATGTCCATGTAGGCGTAGGCTTCCTTGGCTAGGCGGAACACCTGGTCAACACCCATGTGTCCGCCGCTCTCAGCGACGACGGAAAGAATGAGCAGCCTTTGGGGGGTAAGCCGGTACCCCTGTTCTCGAAGACTTTCCACGGCTCGTTCGTGAACCTGGCGAGTGGCCTGGTCGGGACTGGACATGCAACCACCAGTTATTGCAATTGTTTGCGACAACTAATTATGGCACAAGCCACTCATTTGTCAAGACAGTTGTTCGCAATAAATTAGCTTCGGCGGCCGTGGGATTTGCTGTCCGCGATGGGATTCCGGCGGCGGTACTCTGTGTTAAAATATTGATCAAGCTGCGGCCTTGGCTTCTTTTGGCTAGCACTGATAAAAATGGAGGGTGGGTCAGATGTATCAAAACAACACCACGGGTCTGTTGGTGGTGGGCCTACTGTTTGGAGTGGCGGCCGGGGTTGCCGCCGGGTTCCTGCTGGCTCCCCAGGCCGGTAACAAGACCCGAGAAATTCTCAGGCAGGGAATCGCCTCCGGAGCCGATCGGATTCGGGAACTCCGCCGTGGCATTGAATCCGAAATCTTGGAAGTCGAAACCGAGGACTTCAGGGCAGATTAGGCCCCAAGCTACGGTGATGGCGATGGGACCATTTCTCTGGGAACCTAACTCCCTTTTCCAGGTTTTAGTTCCGGCTTCTGGCCACCCATGAACGATACCTCCGCGTCCCCTCGGCTAGCCGAGGTCATCGAGGCCGGTTCCAGCGTCTTCCGGGCGCAATGCTATCGGCTCTACGAAGCCCCGGCCCTGGGCTCTCTGGTTGCGGCTGGAGCGCCGGCGGTTTACGGAGTGGTCTGCCGGGTTTCGACCGAGCCATTGGATCCCAGCCGGCCGGTATTGGCCAGGGGAGAATCGGCCCAGACCGAAGAGCAGGTTTATCAGGATAATCCCCAAATCTCCCGATTGTTGACCTCCCGGTTCGAAGCGCTGATCGTGGGGCACCAGTCGGCAACCGGCATCAGCCATCACTTGCCGCCGCTACCACCCCGGGTGCATGCCTTCGTAAGGGAGTGCTCGCCTGATGAGATCATCGATTTTAGCAGCGGCCTGGATTTTATTCATCTTCTGGTCAGCGCCGGTCCGCCTGCCAGCGAAGAGGTAATTCGTGCCTGCATGAGCCGCTTGATTGACGCCCATTCCGGCGTTCCCGATTTCCGAGTCCAGGTGGGGAAGGCGCTGGCCAAAGAACTGGCCGGAGATGTTCCCCAGCTTACCGCTATTCTGAGAGGGTTGGCCCGATGACCAACGGAATCGCTTCGGATTTCCCTTTGCCGGAGGAGCAGCCCCTGGGCCTGGTAGTGGGTGGTTCCTTATCGCAGGGGGTGGAAGTCCGGCTCGATACCGGCGGCCGAACCTCGGTGGAGGACCTGAAAGCCGGCAGTTTCGTCACTATTAGGGGCGCCAAGCACCGGTTCTTTGGCGTGGTAACCGACCTGACATTGAACAGCTCGGATCCCCGGCTCAAGCACCAGCCGCCCCCGGTGGATGACCCTTTTACCGCCGAGGTGGTTGCCGGATCGGTCGCCTACGGAACCGCATCCGTGCTGCCGCACCTGACCATGCCCCTGGTCTTGGGCGGCTCAGACAAGCCTTCGATGGCGGAAACTCCGGTGGCTGCCAAGACCATTCCATCCCATTTCTCGCCGGCCTACCCAGCATCGGACCAGGACGTGGAGATGGTCTTCGGCCGGGAGGATGAGCAGCATTTCTGGGTGGGGACTCCCTTGGATATGGATGCCAAGGTCTGCCTGAACCTGGAAGAGCTGGTGAAGCGGTCCATTGGCGTGTTCGGCAAAAGCGGCACCGGCAAAACCTTCCTGACCCGGCTGCTTCTGGTGGGAATCCTCCAGGGCAACCAAGCGTCTTCCTTGATATTCGACATGCACGGCGAATACGGCTGGGGCGGTCAGGACACCGACCGGAACACCACGGTGAAGGGATTGAAGCAGCTTTTCCCCGCCCGAGTGACTACCTTCACCTTGGACGAAGAACAGGCCCGGCGGCGGGGTGTATCCGCCGATGAAGTAGTGCGCATCGGCTATGGGGAAATCGAGCCGGAGGACGTGGAGCTGCTGCGGGAAACCTTAAACCTGTCCGATGTTGCCGCGGCCGCAGCATACAACTTGCAACAGAAATTCGGGCAAAAGGAATGGCTAGCCAGCTTCCTTGCCCTCGGCGGCACCCAGGTGACCGAACTGGCCAGCGAGTTAGGCGTTAATTCTGCGGCATTGGGTGCCCTGCACAACCGGCTGCGGCGCATTCAGCGTTACCGATTTCTGGAGGAGCGAAGTCAGTCCGGCGCAACGGATGATGTCACGGAAAAGATTATTCAGCACCTGGAGCGAGGCAATCACGTGGTGCTGGAGTTCGGGGGCTACGGTAATGACCTGACTGCCTACATTCTGGTCAGCAATCTGCTTTCCCGCCGGATTCACGAGCGGTATGTGGCCCTGACCGACGCGTCCGAAGGCAATCGGGGCAAGAAGCCGCGGCCCCTGGTGATCGTAATAGAAGAGGCCCACAAGTTCCTCCATCCCGGTGTGGCATCCCAGACCATCTTTGGGATTATCGCCCGGGAGCTTCGCAAGTACAGCGTCACCCTGATGGTGATCGATCAGAGGCCCAGCGCCATCGATCAGGAGGTTATGAGCCAACTGGGTACCCGATTAACCTGCCTGCTGGATAACGATCGGGACGTGGAAGCGGCGCTTTCCGGCGCTCCCGGCAGCCGGCAGCTGCGGGGAGTCCTCTCCCGCTTGGAGCCGAAGCAGCAGGCCCTGCTCTTTGGGCATGCGCTGCCCATGCCGGTGGTGGTCCACACCCGGAGCTATGATGAGGACTTCTATGCCCAGATCTCCCAGACACCTGACCTTGGCGACGGCCGCCAAACCGGCGAAACTCCCCAGGAACGTTTGGAAAGACAGATCAACGAGCTTTTTTAGCCCGGCCCCGTATTTTTTCTCAGCCTTGAACCAGGTGCTAAACCTGGCCGGAGGCGCTGCCGTTTGGATAAATCCCCCTATATCCCCCTTCTTAAAAGGGGGACTGAGGGGGATTTGATACTCCCAAGTTTAGAATTTTAGGCAAGGAACAGTAACCTACCCTCGGAGATTATTCTTAGGCGGTTCCGCTATTACCGATTCCCATATGCGCATTATTGAAGGCAGTCAGGAAATGGCTCAGGCCTGCCGGGAGGCCTGCCGTCCCCTTGCGTTGGTGCCCACTATGGGCGCCCTCCACGAGGGGCACCTGGCCCTGGTACGCCGGGCCAGGCAGGAAAACCAACGGCTAGCCGTAAGCATCTTCGTCAACCCGACCCAATTCAGCCAGACCGATGACCTGTCCCGATACCCCCGGGATTTGGAGCGGGACCTGGCCTTGCTTCGCCAGGATGGTGTTGACCTGGTGTACGTCCCTTCCACAAAGGAGATTTACCCTCCGGGCTTCGACACCTGGGTGGACCCTGGCGTTTTGGCCGACAGACTGGAGGGGGCGGCTCGACCGGGACACTTCCGGGGCGTGGCCACTGTGGTGACCAAGCTGTTTAACTTGGTGCGCCCGGACCGGGCCTACTTTGGCCAGAAAGACGGTCAGCAAGTCCTGGTGATTCAACAATTGGTGCGGGACCTGAACATTGGGGTGGAAGTTGTGGTAGTGCCCACGGTACGGGAATCCGACGGTTTGGCCCTGAGCAGCCGAAATTCTTACCTTACGCCGGAACAACGGAAGGCCGCTCCGGTCATCTTTCGGGCCCTGAGGCGGGCCCAAGAATTGCGCGGGCAGGGCGTGGCCCGCGGGGAGGAACTGCGGGCGGCCGCTCGCCGGGTGCTGGAAGAGGAGCCACTCCTGGAGCAAGTTGAATACGTCAGCCTGGCAGACTGCGGCACGCTGGAGGAGTTGGATGCGCTAGCGGGCCGCGCAATGCTTTCCGTGGCAGTAAGGCTGGGGCAAACGAGACTAATCGACAACCTGATTCTCGAATAGAGCCCGCAGCGCCGGAAGGGCAGCCGCGCCGATTGGTCCGCCTTAGCTCTGGGTCAGTTCTCGCACGGTCTCGGTTAGGGCTGGCAGCACCTTCTCCCAGTCGCCGACGACACCGTAGCGGGCTTCCTTGAATATATTGGCCTCCGGGTCCTTGTTGATCGCCACGATGACTTTGGCGCCGGAGCAGCCGGCCATGTGCTGGCTGGCCCCAGAGATGGCTATGGTAATGTACAAGTCGGGAGTTATCGTCTTTCCGGTCAGCCCCACCTGGTAGGCTGGGGGCACCCAGCCCGAGTCCACCGCGGCCCGGGATGCTCCAACGGCCCCGCCCAAAAGCTTGGCCAGCTCTTCCAGATCGTTGAAGGGTTCGGGGCCTCCCAAACCCCGGCCGCCGGACACGACGATTTGGGCATCCTCCAGCTTGACCCCGACTGCCTCCTCCTTCACCACATCCACTACCCGGGTTCGAGCTAGCGAGTCATCCAGGTCCACCGGGAAGGAGGTGACCTGCCCCTGGCGGGAGGAATCAGGCTCCAGCGGTTCGTAGACCTTGGGTCGGACTGCGGCGATTTGCGGGCTGTAGTTGCAGCTTATTACCGCCACGGCGTTGCCGCCGTAGACCGGTCGGTTGGCCAGTAATTTTCGGCTGGTCGGGTCGACCGCGACCTCTAAGCAATCCTGAGCCAGGCCCACCCCCAAGCGAAAGGCCAGGCGAGGGGCCAGTTCCCGACCTTCGTTGGTACGTCCGATCAGGATTACGCTAGGGTTTACCTCCCGGCTGAGGGTTTCCATTGCGGTCAGGTACAGCTCCACCTGGTACTGGACCAACAGCGGGTGGGTCACGGCGTAAACCTGATCGGCGCCGTAGGCGATGGCTTCCTGGGCCGCGCCTTCCAGGGTGTCCCCCAGGAGACCGATGGCCAACTCCTCTCCCAGGTCGTCGGCAATCTTACGTCCCGCTGCCAGGACCTCTTGGGAGGTCCCACTTAGCTGACCCCCGCCGGCTTCGCCGAGAACCAGCACGCCACTTTCGTCTGCCATGGTGGCCTCCCATGTTAGAAATAATTCTCTGGGAATCCCCGGCAGGTTGGCCGGAGTTGGGGCAACCCCTAGGGAAAGAGCAGCGTATCGTCCGGAGGCTAGATCAGCTTGGCTTCCCGCAGTTTCTGGGCCAGGTTGCGGGCCGCCTCCGCTTCGTTGTCCCCTTCAATGATCTCGCAAACCTGACTGCGCTGAGGAACGAAAAGGTTGTGCAAAGTTATACGCGGCTCCAATTGCTCGCTGTCCGCTGCCAAGTCAGCGGCGCTCCAAATAGTTGGGAGCTTCCTGGTAGCCGCCATTATGCCCCGAAGGGTTGGATACCTGGGCTGGCCCAACTCGTTGCTGACCGTCACCAGGGCCGGCATGGGAGCTTCGACCACCTCGTAACCGTCGGGAATCAACCTCTCCACCACCACCGTGTCGCCTTTGACTTCCACTTTCTTCCCCAGGGATACGCAGGATACGCCCAGAATTTCCGCCACGCCCAAGGGGACCTGGGCGTTATCCCAGTCTGATGCCTGCCTGCCGCAAATTATCAGGTCGAACCCGCCCAGCTTGCGGATGGCCGTTGCCAGTAGCTGGGCGGTAAAGAAGCTATCGATGTTATTGGCGAAGGCGTCATCCTGTAGCAGGACCAGCTCATCGGCGCCCATGGAAAGGGGCTTCTTCATGACGTCCAGAGCGAAGGAGCTGCCGGCGGAGATAACGGTGATAGTAGCCTCTTGAGAATCCTTAATCTGGAGGGCGGCCTCCACCGCGTTTTCATCGAAGCCGTTGACCACCGGCGGTATGTTGGGGGGAGTCACCACCTTTTTGGCTGCGTCGTCGATCCGAAAGGCCGCCATAGGCATTTCCGGGTCGATTACTTGCTTGGCCAGCACGCCGATTTTTATCGGCATAATTCATCCCTTTTGGGCGTCATATTTAGACCGTGTGAAATGTATCACCCCCTTTTTGGCCTGTCAACGGAATCACTTCTTGGGTAACTGTTCAGACTTGATGAGGTGAATTGGCTCAAAGCCGTTGGAAAAACGCTGGCATGGCCGGGGGAGTTGTGGCATACCAGGGAGGTGGACACTGAACTAGACCTGAACGCGGCGAGTCGCGAAACTCTG
>JAKZUA010000182.1:0-5508 GCA_047516825.1 Dehalococcoidia bacterium | reverse complement strand
TACGCAAGTTATCTGAAATAGCCAACTTATTGCATGTATTATATCTGAAATACGGCTAAGAGATTCATGTAACGACTAGAAAAGCAAGAAAGTTGCCTATTTACCGCATCACTTGTTTGAGCCAAATGGGGAATACGGGCTTGAATTCTTTGTGCTTTGCAGTATCGTACACCGAAAATAAGCAGAGTTGTCAACTTTGGTTTGCCGAAAGGCTCCCTCCCAACTTGGAGGCTGTCCAACAAACCAGTTTCTCTTTGAGAACGACGACTGAGGAAGTGGTACCTCGATTTGCATAGCGGTGAAAGCAGTGCCTGGCAGGTCCATGACGCGGGCTCCCTTAAAGTCGTGGCGAAGCCTACCAAGCTGCGGCGGGCAGGGGAAGGCCGGAGCATAAAGGTGCTGGAGTACCCACTGGGTTATGTCAACTTCACGAGAAAACAGGGGGCCCACTGCGTAACCAGTATTGGCGCAACTCCTTACCGAAACGCATTGGCCGAGCTGAAGGAATATCTCGTTGCTCCTGGGGATGAACTCTTGCGGTGCAGCGGGCCCTGGCCAACTATTTCGGTGCCAGCCTGTGCTCAATTAACGCCTCCTCAGCTGGAGAAGCGTTTTCAGGTCGGGTCCCGACCTGCTGAAATATCAGGGGTGTGAGCAGTGTTACCGGGAGGATCAACAACAGACCAGCTCCGGCGTTCAGGCCGATGGCGAGACCAATCCCGAAGAGGCTGGCTATGGCCGCTATCTCGTAGTCGCCAACCAGGTGACCCAGGCCATTGACCGTTCCCTGGGCTCCCATGGTCCGTCCCCTCATTTCCGGCGCGGAAGACAACAACAAAATGGTGCTCTGCATGGTGCTGAAACCCGCCTGTCCCACGCCGGCCATGAGCAGCAGGAGGAAGGAGACCAGGAACCAAGGTGACCAGGCCACCAGTGTGACCCCCAGCGCCGTGATTAAGGCACCGGCGATGAATAGCCGCCCGTGGTAGCGAATCTGCCGTTTGAGGGCAATTATTGAGGCGCCGATCAGCGTCCCGATACCTTCAGCCGATCCCAGCAATCCACCCAAAATAGGACCGACCTTAAGCAGTTCGCTGGCGATGACCGGAATGAAATACTGAATGGGAAGAACCAGGGCGTTCATGATCAGTGAGATGCAGAGGACACCCAAAACCATCCGATTGGATATGGAATGCTTTATTCCTTCCAGCAGACTTTGCGAAATGGCTATTTTCGCCCCGCCGGCAGGGACTCGCCTGGGTAGCCTTACCCGAATCATTAGCAGGAAGACCGCCAGGTCCAACATCGCGAGAATCCCATAAGCGACAGCAAAACCTGGACCGGCCACCAGGGCCCCACCGGCAAATGGCCCTAGTATTTTGCCACTGTTGTTGGTTATCGTCTCCAGGGACATGGCGCTGGCCAGGTGGTCCGAGCCGGCCAAGTCGGCGATAGCGGTGCGCCGCGAAGGGTCATCCAACACCTTTACTGACCCCTGGACGAACGCGGCGATGAAAATGTGCCAGGGCTGAATGGCCTCGGTGATAAGCAAACCCAAAACGACAATCGCTATCCCGAAGAAGGTTGCGTGGACGCCGATCATGATGCGTCGCCGGTCCAGCCGGTCCGCCAAGACGCCGGCAAAGGGGGACATAAAGGGCCGGGGTAAATTGAGGAAGACCGCAAGCAGCCCCACCTGGAAGACGGAGGAAGTCATATCGAGGATGAGATAACCCAGCACCAATAGTTCCATCCGCCGAGAAAGCTCGTGGATCGACCGGCCGGCCCAAAGAATGCGAAAGTCCCGATTCTGAAGCACGGCAAAAGCTGGGATGCTGGAAGTTCGGAACAAGCGGATTACGCCTATGTTTCCCTAATAGGGGGTGTCAAAAGTATCAATGGGCCCTGAGGCGTTGTATTCGTCGCTCCGGCGAAAGCCGGAGCCCAGATACCGCCCCTGGTTGATGGGGAGATGACATTGGATTCCGGCCTGCGCCGGAATGACGGGCAGGAAATAATGCTACCCCCGGATATTTTTGAACACAGGCTCTAATAGCCGTAACGTCGAGTATGCGCATCACCAATCCTCAGATTTCCAAAATCTGGACAAAAAGGAAGCGGCTCGGCCGTCGCTATCCAAGCGAACTCCGGACGGACTCCAATTCTTCCAGCTCCTCTTCCAGACTGCTGACTACGGCCTCCGCGTGCTCTTTACCTGCTTCCAGATGCAATTTCACTATCGCCAGGTCTTCTTCGGTTAGTTCATCCCATTGTTTATACGACACCCTGATGGGATCGCCGCCACTCAGCCAATTGATTAGAGTCTCGGCCGGGGCATATCTTTGATCTGGTATTGAAATCGGTATTGGCGCGAAATGGCTGCCAGCTCCCCGATCCAGCAGAAGGTCAAACCAGGCAAGGTCAAATCCATCCCAATCCATCAACGTCCAGTCGTTGGTGTTAGCACTCATCTTTCATCCTTCACAATAATCAAAGGAGCCGCCGAAACTATTGACCCCCGCCCGCTTGGGCTTCCTCCCGTGGTAAAGCCCTGGTCAACAAACCATGAAATTAGACAGCTGGCTGCCTCATCCCATACCTCACCCTTGGTTCGGCCACTGGACTTGAGAACTGCAAACCCGTGGTCGGCTCCATCTAGCAGATTAACCGTAGCCCCGGGCGTTTTGGAGGCGGCAGCTACCAGCTCATCGCCAGTTGCGAAGGCGTCCCGGGTGCCCGAGCAAAAAATAGTCGGCACGGTAATTTCGGGAAGATGGGCATCACGCCATTTGGACGGGTTGCTGGGGGAATGAAGCGGGTAGGCAAAGAGGGCCAACCCATCCGCTTGAATTCCCTGGGCAACGACATGGGAGGCGATCCTCCCTCCCATGGACCTGCCGCCAACAACCAACTTCGTTGAAGGAGTTTTGAAAGTTGCTATCACTTTCCCCCAGGTTTCCTCGAGCAGCGCCGGTGAGTCCGGCCTTCGCCTCCCATCCTGCATATAAGGAAACTGAAACCTAACGGATCCGATTCTATCTTTGAATAGCCGTTGGCTAAGGTAGCTCCCAAAGAGATCGTCTATATTGGAGCCCGCGCCTGGGGCATAAATGAACAGTAGCCCGGAACTGAGCTTTGCCGGGAGTATCCTGATAGCTGTCACATCGCGGTCATTAACATTGACCTGGAAATGTTCCTCAGGCATTCCTTTTGCACTCCATCTCCCAGCAACTCCAGAAACCCAACCTTTATAAGGGGAACCCTTGGGGTCACCCGGCATCGAATAGAAGAAGGTTCATACGGGCTCTAAAAAGACCCTTGAGGGCTCCCCTCAACTTATCCAGGCGAAGGGTCGGCGCAAAGACTCAGCGTAGTTCCACGACCCGGTCGATTGTTGGGATGTCGGGAAGGAAGGTAGCTCGCCAGGCTTCCAAAGCGTTAATCTTAGCCACATTACCGATCCAACCGCCCACCAACTCCAGGATCGCCATGATCTCCTCCGGACTGGCCCCTGCTTGATGGGCCGCGTGCATATGCAACTGCATGTGGGAGACCAAGTCTCGGCGGGCGGCGCAGGCCACTACTATCAGTAGTTCCTTGGTCTTCCGATCCAGGAGGCCGGGATTCAGGTAGTTGGCCTCGGTGTTGTCGTTGTGTTCTTTTAGGGCCTGGGCTCCCTTAAGTTGCCCCACAAAGTCGTGCAGTCCGTAGCGGAACCCCCTCAACGCAGTGGTCCTTTCTAATTCCTGATCCAGATCTGTTGGCATAGCTTATTTCTCCTTTGCAGCGGTTTTTCCAGGGATCGGGAAGGGACTAGCGTAGCTCCACAACCCGGTCGATGGTGGGTATATCCGGCCTGAAGGTGGCCCTCCATGCCTCCAAAGCATTGATCTTGGCTATGTTGCCAACCCACCCCGCTACCAGGTCGATCACTTCCATTATTTCTTCCGGAGAGCTACCGGCCTTGTTGGCGGCGTGCATGTGAATCCGCATGTGGGAAACCAGGTCCTGCTGAGCGATACACCCAACCAGGATAGACAGTTCCTTAGTCTTGCGGTCTAGCCCGGTGGTACCGATGTAGGTAGCCTCAACGTGGTCGTTGACTGCTTTGAGCGCTTCCAGGTCCACTTCGGCCAAAAAGTCGTGGAGCCCGTACCGAAAGCCCCTCAATCTGGTAACTCTCTCCAGCTCCGCTTCCTTCTCCGTTGTCATCGCCAAAACCTCCCATTCATTTAGGGCCGGTTAACAGAAATCCCCGGTCGCGCCGAGGCGTCCCGTGGCCCAAGTTTAGCCCTGGTGCAGAGGGCTCGCAAGAGTCCCCCGGGCTGGCCGGACCCGGTCGGTTCAATCGCTGACAGCGGGAACAGTGGGGTAAGAAGTCTGCTCTGTTACCGCTGCTGCTTCAGCCTCTCGAATAGTTCCTTCTAAACTGCGAACCCTGCTGCTAAATAGGATAGAAGCAATTGTGAAAATCGCTACCGCCAGACCGCCGGCCGCCACCGCCAGGGGCGTGGTAATCAGGCTGGCCAAGGCTCCGGCTTGCATTCCCCCCAAGGGACGAATGTTGTAGGTCATGCCATAAAATCCCATTACCCTACCGCGCAGCCGGTCCGGCACCGCCATCTGCATGGCGCTTTGCAGCGATGTATTGGACAGGGATGTACATATCCCGATGACAAACATCAGGGCCAGGGCCAATCCAAAGGAGCCCACGATCCAAGATGTGAGCGCGAAAGCGGCCACTGAGAGACCGGCCATCATACTGCCACCGAGGATAAGGAGACCCCGAGACCCTCGGTCGCCTCTGGTGGCCAACCAGGCACTGGTGGCCAGGGAGCCGACGCCGCCGACACCCAAAAGCAGACCTTGTCCTTTGGCCCCGACCTGTAGAATGTCCACCGAAAAGACAGGCATTAAAGGTATGTAGGCCATGCCAAAGAAGCTGCTGAAAAAAGTCAAACAAATTAGAAAAGAGAATACGGTGTTTCGTTTGATGAACTGTAATCCCTCCAGCAAATCATGAGCTGCTCCCTTGCTGGCGGCCCTGGTGACCCGGGGCAGGCGCAGGCTAAAGGTGGCCAGGGCCATGGTGAAGAATCCCAGACTGGCTACATAGAAGGCGGCGGCGGTCCCCACCCAGGCGATGATAAATCCGGCCACCGCCGGAGCCATTATACGAGTGCCCGGCCATATGGATGAGTTCAGAGCCACCGCGCTCATCATGTCCCGGCGGTCGATAAGGTGAGGAAAAAGGCTTCGTCGGGCGGGCTGGTCAAAAGCCTCTACCCCGCCGGCTAGGAATGCGATGCTTAGGATATGCCACACCTGCACTGATCCCAGCAAGGTGAGGGTCGCTAAAAGGAAGACCAGGCTAGCCGTGATGCTCTGGGCGATTACTATTAGGCGGCGTTGGTCCACCTTGTCCGCCGCCAATCCACCAGCCAGGTTCAAGATAATCGCGGGTATGCCATTGGCCAGGCCTACATAACCCAATGCCAGGGTTGAATT
>JAKZUA010000181.1:0-7297 GCA_047516825.1 Dehalococcoidia bacterium | reverse complement strand
AATAACGCCGGTGTCTCCGGAGGGCAGGGCCTGATCCACGAATATTCGGAAGATGACTGGGACCGGGTAATCGACATCAATCTAAAGGGTGTCTGGCTATGCCTGAAATACGAAATCATCCAGATGCTGGAGCAGGGCGGCGGCTCCATCGTCAATACAGCGTCAATAATGGGCTTGGTCGGGGGCTCTCGTTCCCCTTCTTATGGAGCGTCCAAGCACGGTGTAGTGGGGTTGACCAGGAACGCTGCGGTACAATACGCCCAGTCGGGAATTAGAGTCAACGCGGTGTGCCCCGGTTACATCCGCACGCCCATGACGGAGCAGGGTTCCCTGCTGGGGCCGGGAAACGAGGAGCGAATTATCGCCCGACATCCCATCGGCCGGCTGGGCGCCCCCCAGGAGATCGCGGAAACCGTAGTGTGGCTCTGTTCCGACGCCGCATCCTTTGTTACCGGTCATGCCATGACGGTAGATGGCGGCTACGTAGCTCAGTAACAGGCAGCAGACAGCTAGGAAGATGGAGTTGAGTTTATGGTTTTAGAATCTGGGCAAATTACAAAGGAAGGCGTGGAACGTTTGCGCAACAGGCTGGGCAGCTTCAACCGGCCCCGCCAGTACGGGGTAGGTCTATTCAATGAAGAGGCTTCCCGCAGTGCCATCCGCCACTTCTGCCAGGGCATAGGAGACACGAACCCCCTTTATTGGGACCGCAGCTACGCCCAAGCGACCAAATTTGGAACCATTATCGCTCCGCCCTGCTTCCTCTACAGTGTCTATTGGTGCTCCGGTAGGACCGGCGGACTGGCCGGAGTCCACGGCTTTCACGCCGGCAACGATTGGGAGTGGTACCGTCCCATTTACTTGGACGATCAGATCTCGGTTCAGGAGCAGTTTACCGGCCTGGAGGAAAAAAAGAGTGAGTTCGCCGGGACGATAATGATCCAGTCCAGCGTGACCCACTACTACAACCAGCGGGGTGAGGCGATCGCCAAGACCCGAGGCTGGCAGATTCGGGCCGAGCGCAGCGCCGCCAAAGAGCGGCAGAAGTACTCCTTCGAGCCTTATAGGTATTCCCGGGCGGAAATAGAGGCCATCGAAGAGGCGGTGCTGGGTGAGGAAATACGGGGCGATATTCCCCGATGGTGGGAGGAGGTGCAGGTTGGGGATGATCTCAAGCCGGTGGTAAAGGGTCCCATGAGCCACGGCGACATTACCGCCTTCGTGGCGGGATGCATTGGCGGAATCTCCCACGGCATTCAGCTCCGCGAGATGCTGAGACACCCTTCTTGGGGGTTCACCGACCCCAGCACCGGAGCCCAGGAAGCCATAATTCGCGTCCACGACATCCAGGAGGCTGCCGAAAGCGCCGGTCTGCCCGGCGCCTACGACTACGGATGCCAGCGCTGCTGCTGGATGGGGCACCTGCTGACCAACTGGGCCGGCGATGATGGGTTCGTTAAGAAGATGTACGTGGAGCTGCGGCGGTTTAACGTGGTGGGAGACACCACCTGGTGCAAGGGCAAGGTAACTGCCAAGCGCCAAGAGGACGGGGAAAGCCTGGTCGATCTGGAAATTTGGGGCGAAAACCAGCGGGGAGAGCAGACCACCAAGGGAACCGCCACCATTCGCCTGCCCTCCCGCCAATCTTCTGCTGAGGGAGGCTGAAGAAGCAGCCTGACTCGAATACCGGCGGCGGTCCCGGCAGAGACCTTCATTGCGCCTCAAAGGCCGGGTGGGCCCCATAATTGCGCCGGCCCATATTTCTGCCGGTTCAGCTGTTTCGGTTATAATAGAAGTATCACGGGAAGCAACTAGGGTGAAGCGATGACCAATCCCAGAATCAAATTCACGATCAACGACTACATGAGCATGCCGGACGGGAAGCGTTACCAGCTTTTGGACGGAGAGTTAATAGTGGCACCTTCACCAACGAGTAAGCATCAGTCCATCAGTGGACAGCTTTATCTCACCATAACCCGATTTGTGACTCAGAGCCAGTTAGGCCGGGTCTGGTACGCACCACTGGATGTGATTCTCTCAGACCATGACGTGGTGCAGCCGGACATCTTATTCATATCTAACGCCCGGGCGAATATCGTGACCGAGGCCAACATTCAGGGCGCGCCCGACCTGGTGGTGGAGATACTTTCCCCGGCCACAGCCCAGCACGACCGGGAATACAAGCGGACCCTTTACAGCCGCCACGGAGTACGCGAATACTGGTTGGTGGACCCGGAGGAGGATATGGTCGAGTTGTGGACCGAGTCTGAGGCGGGGCTAGTCCGAGCAGCAGCTTACCAGCGCGGAGATACCCTGGCGTCCCTCCTTCTGGAGGACTTGAACATTCCCCTGGAGACCATCTTCGGCTAGGCCGCACTGCCGCTCCGAGAGTGGGCCGTTATAAAAACCTCTCCGCCGCCGCCGCAAATCCCTGCAGCGCCCCCTCCAACACCCAGTCCTCCACGCAGTAAGAGATGCGGAAATGCCCCGGCGTGCCGAAACCCTTGCCGGGCACCGTCAATACGTTCCATTCCTGCAGCGCATCCACGAAGGCTCCATCATCCTCCAGGAGAGACTGGGGGAACAAGTAGAAGGCTCCCTGGGGCTTCACCACTGAATACCCCATTTCGGTGAGTTGAGAGCAGAGGTAATCCCGCTTCCGCTGGTAGTCGGCCACGTCGACGCTGACGCCTTGCAGGGATCGGATCACGTGCTGCATTAGCGCCGGGGCGTTGACGAAGCCCAGGGTTCTGGTGCAGAAGATTAGCCCGTCCACCAGCTCTTCCCGTTGGGGGTAGGCCGGATGCACCGCTATGTAGCCGATCCTCTCACCGGGCAGTCCCAGGTCCTTGGCATGGGAATTTACTACTATAGTGTTTTCATAGTAGGGGAAGACCTGAGGATAAATCAGATCGTCGTAGATTAGCCGCCGGTAAGGCTCATCGCTAAGCAAAAAGATTTCGCTGCCATGCTCCTCCTGCTTGCGACGGAGTAGCTGGGCCAGGGCCTCCAATTGCTCGCCGGAGTAGACCGCCCCCGAGGGATTGTTGGGCGAGTTGACGATGATTCCCCGGGTTTTGGAAGTAATGGCCGCTTCGATGGCCGGTAGGTCCAGCTGAAAATCCTGGCCGGTGGAAACGATCACCGGAACCCCGTTGTGGTTATCGATGTAGTAAATGTACTCAACAAAGTAGGGCGCCAGGATAATGACTTCATCGCCGGGATTGAGGATGGTCCGCAACACCACGTTGGCGGCACCCGCCGCGCCGCAGGCCATGACCACGTCGCTCAGCGAGAAGGGGAGTCCGGTTTCCTGGGCCAAGGTTTCAGCCACGGCCTGGCGGGTCTCCGGATACCCGGCATTGGGCATGTAGCGATGCATGCCGGGCGCGGTGCTCTGGGCCAGCCGGACTAGCTCTTGCTTAAACTGCTCCGGCGGCTCAACTATGGGATTCCCCAAGGAAAGGTCGAAAACCTGGTCGGCGCCGTACTGAGCCTTGAGAGCAATACCAGCTTCGAACATCCGCCGAATCCAGCCGCCTTCATCCATGGATCTGCGGACGTTGCGGGAAATCGGCATGCTGTTCTCTCCCAAATCGCTTTTAAATTGGTTTATTGGCATGGAAGGGGCGCGCGGCCGTACGCCCCTTCGGAATTACCCAGGCCCTTCAAGCGACTTTTAGACAGATTTGGTTTTACTCTTTTTAGCAGGCAAGGTTCGGCAAAACTGGACGCCCAGATCGACCCATTCCCGCAGCGCCGCTGGGGTTGAAATGCCGCCCGGAACCACGAAAACGAATCCCTTCATGGGCCGGCCGGTAAAATCCATGGGCGCGGCATAAGGCCGGGTCAACGCCTCTTGGTATAGGTCCTGGCCCAGCCGCACCATCAGCCGGTCATGCTCCACTCCAACACACATGTTTCCTGCGAGCATAAAGGCCAATCCCCCGAACATCTTCCTCTCCGTCAGACCTGGCTGACCGGCCAAGACCGCTCTGAGCCGCTCGGCTAACCGCTCATCGTAAGCCATATTTGGCCACCTCTTAGAGCCTGTGTCAAAAGCATCAATGGGCCCGGCGGCGGTGTATCCGTCGCCCCGGCGAAAGCCGGAGCCCAGATGCCGCCCCCTGGTTGATGCGTAGATAACGCTAGATTCCGGCCTGCGCCGGAATGACGTGCCGGGAATCATGCTATGCCCGGATATCTCTGAGCACAGGCTCTTAGTGACTCCAAGCGACTTCTTTCATGCGAAATCCCATTGCCTGACCAAAGCGGTAGGCCAGGCCGTTCCTCACCAACTCCATTTCCACCGGGCCGGCCAGCAGCTTCTCCAGAGAAGTCACATCCCGGTCCAGGATGCCGCAGGGCACAATATGGTCGTAATAGGAGAGGTCGGGATTAACGTTTAGGGAAAAGCCGTGGTAGGCCACGCCGCGGCTGATCTTCACTCCGATGGCAGCGACTTTTGCTCCACCTACCCACACTCCGGTCAATCCGGCTATCAGCCCGGCCTCCACGCCCAGGTCGGCCAGGGTTTGGATAATTGCCTGCTCCAGAGTCCTGACGTATTTAAGGGGACCGCCCCAGTTCCGCAGGTCAATTATCGGATACGCCACCAGCTGGCCCGGTCCGTGATAGGTAACTAGGCCACCCCGGTCCGTGTCCACCACCGAGACGCCTCGCTCCTCCAGCTCCACCTGGCTGAGGGATAGGTGCTCCGGTTTGCTCAGACGGCCCCGGGTGTAAACATGAGGGTGTTCCAGCAGCAGCAGGGTGTTGGGCTGGGCGCCGTCGTGAACCGCCTGGGCCAGATTAACCTGCTTATCCCAGGCCCGGCGATACTCGATTTGGCCCAAATGGACTACCTGGCAGACCGGAAGGCTGGACAAATCGCTCAATAGATAGCGGTGTCGGGTCCGATGGCCTCCAACCGGCCCTTGACCGATTGTAAAAAGGCGCTGGCCTCAGACCCGTCATTGATGCGATGATCGAAGGACATACAAAGGTTCATCATGGCCCGGATGGCGATAGCATCGTTGACCACCACCGGGCGTTTTAGAATTGCTTCGGTGGTCAATATCGCAGCCTGGGGATAGTTGATTATGGGCTGGGATACGGTGGAGCCCAGGGCTCCCGTGTTGTTAAGGGTGAAAGTGCCGCCCTGGACATCCTCCAGGGTCAGCCGGTTTTGCCGGGCCCGCTGGGTTTGGTCCCGCAGGGCGTGGGCCAATCCCGAGATGCTAAGGCGGTCCGCGTCATGGATCACCGGGACGATCAACCCGGTCGGCGCGGCCACGGCGATGCCCAGGTTGATACGGCGCTTTAGAATGATTTTGTCTCCGCCCCAGCTAGCGTTAAGAGTAGGATTCTCCCGGAGAGATTCGGCTACCACCTTCATTATGAAAGGGAGATAGGTGAGGTCCACTCCGTTGCGCTGTTCAAATTCCGACCGCACTGCGGCCCGGCGGGCCACCAATCCCGAGACATCCACCTCCACCGTGCTCCAGGCGTGGGGAATCTGACTAACGCTGCGAACCATGGCCTCGGCAATCAGTCGCCGCACCGGGGTCAGGCTCACGTACTCTTCATCGGCAGCGCCGGCCGTCTCCTCGCTTTCCGGCGCCGGGGCTTCCCCGGGGGAAGCTTCACTCGGAGAAATGGCGGAGGCCGGAGCCGCAGTTTGGGTTTGAACACCGGCGGACTCCACGTATCCCACTACGTCGTCGCGGGTGATACGCCCGCCCATGCCGGTACCCGCAATGAAGGAAAGGTCTATATTGTGCTGGCGGGCCAGGCGGCGCACCGCCGGAGAAACCCGGAGGGCGCCATTACTGCTGGACCTGGCCACCGGAACGGGCTGCTCCTCCACCGGTCCAGCGCCGGTGGGGCCCACTGGTTTCACGTCGCTCAGCAGGTAGCCGGTGGTGCCGGCGGAGGGAACGGATTCTCCGGGGGTCTGCGCCCCCGGCTCGCCTTCGACCAGACCCTCGGGTATGCTCTCCGACGTTTCAATTTCAGCCAGGGGCGCGCCCATGGGCACTACCTCCCCCTCCTCGGCCAGAATCTTGACCAGAGAGCCCTTCACCGGCGAGGGGACTTCCATGGTGACTTTATCGGTGATCACTTCTACCAAGGGTTCATATCGGTCCACCTGGTCACCTGGCTGCTTCAGCCACTTGCCAATGGTGCCTTCGACTACCGATTCGCCGACATGGGGAAGCTCAACTACTAGGGGCAAGACACACCACCCGGAGAATGATTCAGGGTTCCTTAAGATGCCCCAAGGATTTCAAGGTTACCATTAAGACTGACTGGGAAGGGAATCAGGTTGCGGGCCGCTTTAGTAGGCAGCCAGCTTGCGTAAAGCCTCGGCCACCTTTACGGTGTTGGGCATATAGGCGTCCTCCAGCGGCTGGGCAAAGGGCATGGTCGGAACGTCAGGACCACAACGGCGGGTTATGGGACCGTCCAAATGCTCGAAGGCTTCATCCGCTACCAGCGCCGCCACTTCAGCCCCGACGCCACCGGTAAGGTTGTCTTCGTGAACAATCAGCAGCTTGGCGGTTTTCTTCACCGACTCCAATACGGTTTCTTTGTCCAGCGGCTTCAGAGTCCGCAGGTCCACGACTTCCACATCGATGCCCTCGGCGGCCACCACCTCGGCGGCTTCCAGGCAGTAGTGCAGCATCAACCCGTAGCTGACCACGGTGACGTTTTCGCCGGCCCGCTTGACATCGGCTTTACCGATGGGCAGGAGGTATTCCTCCTCCGGAACTTCGCCGCGCACCAAGCGGTAGGTTTTTTTGTGCTCCAGAAAAACCACCGGATTGTCGTCCCGTATGGCAGACTTCAACAGTCCCTTGGCGTCGTAAGGGGTGGCGGGGGCGATTACCTTCAGGCCGGGAGTGTGGCAGAAGTAGGCCTCGACATTTTGGGAGTGAAACAAACCGCCCCGAATGCCTCCACCGTAGGGTATCCGCACCACCATGGGAACGGGCAAAGCGCCGTTGGTGCCGTAGCAAACCCGGGCGGCTTCGCCGATTAGCTGGTTGACGCTGGGCCAGACGAAATCGGCGAACTCCACCTCCGGTATGGGCCTTAACCCGCGGAAAGCTGCCCCTAAGGCAATTCCCATAATCGAGGCCTCTGCCAGCGGGGTATCCAGCGCGCGCGCCTGGCCGAACTCCTCCAAAAATCCCTGGGTGGCCAGGAAGACACCGCCCCGCTGGCCCACATCCTCCCCCATGACGAACACCTTTTCGTCCCGCCGCATCTCCTCCAGCATGGCCTCACGCAC
>JAKZUA010000180.1:0-6182 GCA_047516825.1 Dehalococcoidia bacterium | reverse complement strand
CCGATGTGGCGGGCAACTTCAGCGTGGCTACCCACAGCTACACCGTCGAGGACAACGGCAGCGGCAGAGGAACGGCACCGCCCAACAGCGGCGACAGGACCAAGCCGGTGGTGACGATCCACACGCCGAAAGAGGGAGCGGTCTACGAAATAGGACAGGTGGTCAACGCGGACTACGAGTGCAGCGATGAAGCGGGGGGCTCGGGCATGGCGACCTGCCTGGGAGACGTGGCGGTGGGGTCGGCGATCGACACCGGCACGGTGGGAAGAGCATACACCTTCAGCGTAACCGGCACCGATGTGGCGGGAAACCAGACCACCCTAATTCATCACTTCACTGTAGTAGTACAGCCGCCGGGTTCCAACGGTGGGGGTGGTAGTATCCCCGGTGGCGGAAGCGGTGGCTCTGGGACTACCAGTGGTGGCGGCTCTGGGACTACCAGTGGTGGTTGGTGGCTCTGGGACTACCAGTGGTGGCGGCTCTGGGACTACCAGTGGTGGTGGCTCTGGGACTACCAGTGGCGGCGGCTCTGGGACTACCAGTGGCGGTGGCTCTGGGACTACCAGTGGTGGTGGCTCTGGGACTACCAGTGGTGGTGGCTCTGGGACTACCAGTGGTGGCGGCTCTGGGACTACCGGCGGTGGCGGCTCTGGTACTACCAGTGGTGGCGGCAACGATGGTGGCAGGCCTGTGAGTACGCCGGTTCCACCGGTTGAAGGGACGACTCCCACGCCGATTCCGACTCCGGCCGAGCCCGCAGCGCCTGTGGCAACCCCTACTCCCGAGCCGGTTGATGCGACTGGTAGTGGCGGACAGGGCGGCCAAGGACAGGGCGGCGAAGGTGTCCCTGACTCTGCAAACAGTTTGGGTCAGATCCTAGCCCTAGCGCTGGGAACCCTGGCTGGACTTCTGTTCCTGCTGCTAGTTTTAGCCAAGAGAAGGAAAAAGCGTGAGGAAGAAGCTGTAGAAGTTTAACCGGGGGCTATCGAAATTGATTATGATATTCAAAAATTCCCATCATTAGAGGAGTGGGATGGTGATGGGTGATAGATGCGTCTGCGGGCTGGCTGTGGGGGTTGGCGCTGGAACCGTTTAGCAAATATTTCAGGTAAAGACTTGGGAGATAGCCCCGCCCCAGCAGGCGGGGCTATCCTTATGTGCCCGAGTTGTACCTGCGCCCAGCCAAAGCGTTATAATGGGACAGCTGAAACAGGGAGGTGAAGAATGGTGAACAAGAAAGGCACCGCTCTTTTAATGGTGTTTGTGGACATCGACACCGAACAGGACGCCGATTTTAACGATTGGTATAACCAGGAGCATGTAGCGGATCTTCTGGCCCTCCCCGGCTTCCTGAACGGCGCCAGATATGAGGCTGCCAAAGGCGGACCCCGTTACTTGGCCTGCTATGAGCTGGAGAGCGCCGAGGCGGTCCAGACGCCGGAATATCTGGCATTCCGCCGTTCGCCCTCGGCATGGACCCAAAGGGTTGCGCCCTCCGGAATTGGCCGCAATTACGTGCGCAATGTCTATACTCAGATCTAGCCTCATCAGAACGACGCGGAGGTGATGGGCCGGGGGATGGCGCCGGCGCTTCAGATAGGGCGCATGGAGGTGCCGGCGGAGATAGAGGCCAAATACAACGAGTATTATGACACGGTGCGGACTCCGGGCAATTTACAGGTGCCGGGTTGCCTGGCGGTTCGTCGTTACCAAGCGGTGGAAGGGGAGCCCAAGTACCTGACCGTCTACGAGTTCGAGCACGAAAAAGTGCCGGAAACCCAGGCCTGGAACGACCGGAGAGGCCAGGACAATATGCACTCCTACATTGGGGGCACCTACGGTCATGCGCCGGGCTCACCGGGAGTCTATCGCCGGATCTTCCCTGCGCGAGCCTTCTGAGGGGGCTGAGAATGAGCCGTTCATGGGTCGACAGGCTCACCACTAAGGTCAACCGACCCGTTCGGCCCTAGCTTGTCAAAGGGCGATCGCCACGGTCTGAAATCTTTCCCATAGGTTCTAATAGGCGTTCCCAGGACCTTCTGGTCCGACAGCCCGAACCCAACCCTTAGCGTTAAATGGCCGCCAGAATTTCCGGCTTGGAACTGGCGGCCATTCCATTCGGCCTGGATGAGTCAAATCGTCCGCTGGCCGGCGGTTCGCCGCTCCGGTTGCCTCCCTGCTGTAATGAAAGTCTGCCATGGTCCGAAACCTACCAATAATATTGGTGTTCCCGGACCGCGGGGTCTAAGCAGGTGTTTAAAAAGCCTCGCGCATTGTCCGCGCTGGAATAGAGAAATGCGCATCCTGGTATGGCCTGACATAGCCCCTTCTCCCTTGATGGGAGAAGGTTGGGATGAGGGTCATCCCCCCTCACCGCAATCCTCTCCCACAAGGGGAGAGGAAGCTGAAGCCCAAACCGGCGTAACAGCTTGAGCCTGGAAGGCAAGGAACTTTTAAAACAGGCTCTAAGCAGGTTTAGGGGGGAGCAACCCGCTCTTGTTTTAAAGGTTTAGAGCGGCCTCCTCATAATCGGAAACCTTGGTGTAAACCTGGAAGCGGTGCCGAACCGATTCGGCGATGTATATGTTGTTGTCCCCGTCGATGTTCACCGCCACCGGACGCTGGAAGCGCCATTCCGGCTCCATGTTGGCTCTCCGGCGGGCCTTGAGAATCTCTGGGTTGGCCTCCAGGTAAGTTTGGGCCCACGGAGAAGGGGTTTGAGCGTCGCCAACCAGGGAGGTAATGAAATTGCCGTCGGCGGCGTAGACCTGAAGCAGATTGCTACCCCAGTCGGTCACGTACACGTCGCCGTCAGAGTCCACCGCCACACTGGAAGGACGCTTTAGCCCGCCCAGGGTGGCTTCGGCGCCGCCGAACTGGAGCAAGAATTGCCCGTCAGGTGTAAATTTTTGCACCCGGCCATTCTTCCAGTCGGCCACGTATACATTGTCATACCGATCGACGCAGATGCCCCAGGGACGGTTGAATTCGCCCTCGCCGCCTCCCTCGTTGCCCCAGCCGCCGAGGAACTGGCCGTCTCTGGTAAATTTCTGCACCCGATGGTTCTGGCTATCTACCACGTAGAGGTCGCCGTTGCTGTCGAAAGCCAGCCCGGAAGGGCCCTTCAACTGCCCTTCATCGCCGCCTGGCTCCCCCCACCTGGAGAGAAACTTGCCGTCCTGGTCAAACACGGTTATTCGTTGCAGGTATTCGTCCGATACGTAGACGTTCTCGTCCTGATCCAGGTCAATGGAATAAGGCCAGGTGAACTGGCCGTCTCCGCTGCCGGAGCCGCCGAATTGGGTGACAAACTCGTGGTCCCTGGTGCTCTTGCTAATCCGCTGGCCCAGCTCCTCCGCGCCGCGACTCACCACGTACAGCATACCGCCAGAGCCGATGGCGAAGTCCACCGGGTCCCAAAATCCCAAGCCGCCCATGCTGTACATGCCGTAGCAGTGACTGAAATCAAAGGTACGCCCCGCGGCAATGGTTGTTAACATATTTCCCTCATAAGACAGCTCAGCCTAACCAGCCGAAGGGCGGTCGAAAAACCGCCCCTCAGTCTAATTACCTTCTCGCCAGCTTAAACAAAGCTGAGCTGTTCGAAGTTTCCTCCCACCACCGGCACCGGGTCCAATCCCAGCCATTTCTCAACGACGGTGCTGTAGAAGCCGCGGAAGTCGTAGTTGGGAGCCAGGTCACCCTGGGTCAGATCCTCCGGCTTGAGGGAGGGATACTCGTTGTACATTCCACCCTTGACCTGGTCTCCGATGACAAAGGCGATGCCTCCGGCGCCGTGGTCGGTCCCCGTGCCGTTGTCCTTGACCCGGCGACCGAATTCGGTGAAGAGGACCATGATCAGGTTATCTCCCGCGTTATGCTCCCGCAGATCGTCGTAGAAATCTCCGATGGCGCGTCCCACGTCGGTCCACAGCTTGGTGTGCTGAGGCACCTCGTTGAAGTGGGTGTCAAAGCTGCCGTGCTGGGTATAGAAAATCTGGGTACCCAGGTCCGCTAGATAAACCTGCGCCACGCTTCTCAGGCTCTTGGCGATGGGGGTGTCGGCGTATTCCACACTTGAGGCGTATTTCTGGGGAGCGGTCTGGATGACATCGGCGCCGTCCAGCACGTTTTGACCGGTCTGACTCAGGTAATCCATGACCGGGCCGCTGCCGATAGTGGGGGCATAAATCCTGGCGAAGATGTCCAACATCCGGTCCCGCTCCTGCTCGCTGGTGACTCCTGGGACATTGCTGAGCACCCCGTAGGAGGCCAGGTCGGATACCGAGGTCACCGGCACGCCGCGCAGCGCCAAGGCTCTGGGCAGACCCTGGCCGAAGTTTACTCCGGTCAGCACGTTCTCGCCCTTGGGGTCCAGGTCCCGAATAACCTTGCCCAACCACCCTTCGGTGCCCACCTTGTCTGGCTCGCAGGTGTGCCAGATGTCCATGGAGCGGAAATGAGAGCGGGGAGAGTTCTCATAACCGATGCCGTGAATGATGGCGACTTTACCTTCATCATAAAGTTTCTTCACCGGTCCCATGTTGGGATTGAAGGCCAGCGTGTCGTCGATAGGCAACACCTGGTCGGCCGGAATTCCAACTTTGGGACGATTGTCCCGATAATAGGGGTTGGTGTAGGGAATGATGGTATTGAGGGGGTCGTTGGCGCCGGTTAACTGAAGGACCACCACCACTGGGTCTTTCTTGTTAGTTGTCATAGCGATAGCTCCTGCTCTGGTAGTTTGGGTGGTCCAGCCACCCTGGGAAATATCTCCCGGAATACTCTGGCGAGACTAGGCGAACTGGTATTCCCGCGAGGCGGCGATCAAGGCCAGCATAATGCCAGTGCGACGCTCGGCGGCGGTGGCGTCCTCGGCCGTGTCCCACTTCAGGTCGCCATCCTCCTGGGCCTGGGTCAGCAGCTCTTGATGGGTAGATTGGTTGACTTCCAATGGTCCGATCAGGTCCAGGCAGCCATCCAAGAACTCCGCTGGGGAGAGGGTTCCCCGTGCCCGGAGCTGTTCCACCACCGATTTGATTCCGGGCAAACTGGTGTTGGAGAGGAACTTGGCGGCGAAGTTGACGCGACGCACCAGAGCGCCACCATCGATCCACTCTTCGCCGGTGTGCCAACTCTCCACGCTGGGGGGATTAAGCAGCTCCTGTCCCTGGAAGGCGCACTCCGCGGCCACCTCTTGGTAGCCTGGTTGCGGGCCGGAAAGCCCCTGCGCCATCCGCACCGTGCCAACTACCAGCTCCGCCGGGCTTTTAACGTGGGAGAAGCGGGCGTTTTTGAAGAAATCTGAGTTGAACAGCACCCGGAGCACGGCGGCTATGCTGTAGTTGGAGTCGTTGTAAGCCTGCTCCAGCAGCCTGATAGCCTCGGGATCGACCGGTGGCGTGATGTTCCAGCTGGGAACCTGGGGCTCGTCCGCGACAAAAAAATTGTACAGGTGGCGGCTGAGAAAGCGGGCGGTTGCCGGCTGCCGCACCACTATATCAACGATGTCGTCGCCGTCGAAGTTGCCGGTTTGCCCCAGGAAAGTCTTCTCACCGGCGTCATGGTCCTCCGGCTTGTATTCAAAATCCCAGTAGAAGCGGCCCAGGGGCAGCCGGGGGATTTTGGGCGCGATGGTCCAACCGGTAAAGGCCCGCGATGCCTCTTTGATGTCATCCTCGGAGTAGTTGCCGACGCCCATGGAGAAAAGCTCCAATAGCTCCCGGCCCCAATTCTCATTTATGGCCCCTTTGTGGTTGCCGTTGTTATCCAGCCAGTAGATCATGGCCGGATTTTTGGCCAGCTCCAGCAGGAAGTTGGGAAAGGTTCCCAAGGCGTGACGGCGGAACATGGCGATCTGCGCGGTCAGCTCGGGAGGGTTGTCGATTTTGGAGTTGCCGGTGGCGAAGAGTTGATGCCAAAAGAGCACCATTTTCTCTTCCAGGGGACGGCGGGTGTTGATCATCCGGTACATCCACTGGGCCTGCGCCTGAACCGGCGCCATGCCGCCTTCGTAGTTGGGGAAGTACCGGAAGAGGAGATCGTCATCCACCGGTTCCTGGCTTTCCGGGTTTAGCAACTCTTCCACAGTCGCTTCGTAGCCCTTGGCAACCCGTTCCTCCAGCTCGGCGCGGGTGGCTCCAAATCCGGCCCGCCGCATCAGGTGGGCCATCAAGGCAATA
>JAKZUA010000179.1:0-6617 GCA_047516825.1 Dehalococcoidia bacterium | reverse complement strand
CCCCCAAAGAGTGGCGTCGCCCTTGGCTACTCCGGAAGTCAGGCACCAAATCCAGCGCTTCTCTCAAAGTCATCATCCTCCCCTCCCGCTTAAACTGGTAATAATTTTATACTATTTTGAGAAAATGAAAAGGCCCTGCCTATCCATCGGCTATTCCTAGCCAGCCGCTCATTTTTAAGCTATCATAATTTGCCGAAACCATCGTAAGCTTACGGCCGCCCAAAGGTAAATGCCAAATAAGTGCGGCCCACTTTTAGCTCACAAGAGGGAATGCCTTACATGAAAGCGGAATACGATGTCATCATCCTGGGCGCGGGCGCGGCGGGTCTGTCCGCCGGTTTGTATACCACCCGAGCGATGATGAAGACCCTGATTCTGGAATCTCTGGGCGCCGGCGGCCAGCTTTTGATTACCGACGAGATCGAGAATTATCCCGGATTCCCCAAGGGCGTCAAGGGCCAGGAATTGTCCCAGATGATGGAGGAGCAAACCACCCGTTTTGGCGCCGAGATCGAATACGCGGAGGCCGAATCGGTGGACAACCTGGACCAGCCGGTCAAAGTGGTCCGAACTTACGACAGAGAATACACCGCCAGTCGGTTGATCATCGCCACCGGCGGCAGCCATAACAAGCTGGGTGTAACCGGAGAAGACGAATTCGCCGGGCGGGGCGTCTCCTACTGCGCGGTATGCGACGGCAATTTCTTCCGGGGTCAAGATGTTGTGGTGGTGGGTGGGGGCGACGCCGCCCTGGACGAAAGCTACTATTTAAGCGGCATCGTCAATTCGGTGACCATAATCCACCGCCGTGATGAATTGCGAGCCGCCAAAATCCTGCAAGAGAGGGCTTTTGCCAGCCCCAAATTCAAGTGGCTCTGGAGCCATGTGGTGGAGGAGTTTGTCGGCAACGAAGTCCTGGAATCGGCCCGGGTCAAGGACCTGAAATCCGGCGAGGTGTACGAGTATCCGACCGCGGCGGCTTTCATCTACGTGGGGTTTCACCCGAACACGGAGTACCTCCGGGGAATGCTGGACATGGACGCGGTGGGGCACATCTACGGGGATGAGCACATGCGAACCAACCAGCCGGGGGTATACATCTGCGGTGACGCCCGCGCCGAATCCACCCGCCAGCTGGGAGCGGCAGTGGGCGATGGAATAACCGCCGCCTTGGCCGCCTACCACGACCATTCGGCCTGATCACCGTCACATATACCCGAAGGACCAGGGTGAAACCAACCGGGGCGAGGAAATCCTCGCCCCTTCCTTTGCCCCATCTCGTGCCCCCGTTAGAACGGCAGGCGATTCACAGCCTGGTTACCTCCCGGGCAAGCAGCATCAGGCTCCCCGCAATTATCACAGCTATCGCGGCATACCGGAACACGCTTTCGTTAATGCGGCCGGCGATCCAGTTGGCCAGGCCCAACCCGGCCAGCAGTCCAGGCACCAACAGTCCAACGTTGGCCAGCGTATCCAGGTCCACCAGGCCGACGACGAAATAGAGAACGAAGGCCAGCAGGTAGTTGGAAAGAAAGAAAAATGCCAAAGAAGCCCGCATCACTGGCAGTGGCCACCCTTGCGCCATTACATAAATGGCCGCCAACGGGCCACCAATGCTTAGCGAGGTGATGGAAAGGGAGGCTAGGAAGCCAAAAAACGGACCGGTCATCCGATGCCGGGCCAGGGGGATCTGCACTTTAAACAAGACGAGAATTCCCAGGACGAGAATCACACCGCCAATGACCATTCGTAACACAGCGGGATCGGCGGACCTCAGCGCCAGCACCCCCAGGGGGACGGCAGCCAGTCCTCCAACAGCCATCTCCGCCACCAGCCGCAAGTTCAAATGCTGCCTCACCCGGAACAATACGACGATCAGCAAGATGACAATGAGGATATTGGCAATCACCACCACTGATTGAGGGGCAAGAAACAGAAGCAGCACCGGAGCCGCCACCAACGCAAACCCGAAGCTGACCGTGCCCATGATGGTGGCGCCCAGGAAAACCGCCACCAGGGCTATTACCAGCTCCCAACTGTTAAGCAAAAACCAACTCCCGGATTAAGGGGTTTCTTAGCGGTAATAGGATAACTGTTCCGTCAATCCACGGGCCCGGCGATTGGCCCGGCTGAGACCAGATGACCGTAAGGCATCAGCCTAACTAGATGATTAAGAATGTACCTCAAAACGACCCTGGTCATTCCGAAAGAGCGAAGCGACTGAGGAATCTAAATCCTGGGCCCGTACAACCTCATGAGTCAGTAAAGCAGTCACGCCATCGCCAATGGCGACAGGACTATGTCCCCAGAGACTTTAGACCCCTCGCTTTGCTCGGTGTGACATTTGAGAAAGTTATTAAAGCTGGATATCGCCGGGGGGAGGAACCGGCTTCCAGAAATCCAAAAGGTACTCGAAGGTCGTGCCCATGGTGATGTAGTTGGAGGGCCAACCGAAGATGCCGACGCGGTTAACGATGTTGGTGCGGTCCCAAATGATGATGTTGCGCAGCTCGTAACCAACCTGCCGCAGGGCTTCCACCACCGCGATATGAAGGGTTACCCGCTGGTTCTCCCACCACATGTCCGGCACGTCGATTAGGCAGTGCCCCTTTACTTTAAGCAGGGGCAGCAGCCCTTGGAATATCTGCCCCATTTCCCGCTGGTAATCTTCCAGGTCCAGCGTGCCCAGGTCTCTCTGGTCTTGGCTGTACTGCTCGACCTTGAGGTACTGGTCGTTGGCGCGCAGGTTGCCGCGCCGGCTCTTGTTCAGCCTGGGGCGATTGAGTAAGTTCGCATAGGGTGGGGAGGTCACGATCAGGCTTACCGTACCCGGCTCCAGGTATTGCGGGATGGACCTGGCATCGTCGCAGCAGGCGAATTGATCAGTGTTTAATACGGAAGAGGTGCTGACTAATCTGGAGTTGCTCAGCTCCACGTATTCTGGCTTTAGGTCGAAACCAACCGCGTTGCGATTCAAGTCCTGGGCGGCGACTAGACTGGAACCACTGCCCAGAAAGGGGTCCAGCACCAATTCGCCCTCGTGGGTGAACAGGGAAATGCATTTTTTTGCCAGGGCGATGGGATAAGTCGCTGGGTGTAGTTTTTTGTCTCTGATGTCCCTAGACTCGTAGTAAAACTGCCAAACGCCGATCTGCGATTTCATCCATTCTTTTGCCGTGATGCAGCTAAGATGATTTTCAGGACAGTCGCAGACGCGGGCATTCTGGACCTCTAGCTTGGCGCCAGTAGTGGCGATCATCAGCCTCCCCGATCCGCCAACCGACCAATCGGTCGGGCTGGCGGCCCCCAAATTACCGCCTAATAATACCCCGTTGGAACCCCTGGTCCAAGCCTCATACGCCAAAATGATGGGAGCAGCGTTCCCGCCTTAATCCCGAAACAGCCCCAGCTGGGCGGCTTCCTTTAGCGCCGCGTCGACTGCCACCACCGGCGGCCCGCTGCGCCGCAGCTCCACCTCTACCAACTGCTCCGGGCTCACCGAAAAGGCTCGCTCGCCGTCCAGAGCCACCGTTGCATAACGCCGCTCCACGGCTATTCTCTCCCCCAGGGCCAGCCGCTGCCAGCGAGGGATGGGCACCTCCTGGACCACGCCGGGCGCAATGGCAGCCAGCACGGTAACCGGCTCCGAGCCAGAGGCGTCGGGCTGCCCGCCGTCCTGAGGCGAATCCAGCACATAATGGAGACCCCCTTCCTCCGCTGGGGAAACCGGCTGTAACGCCGCCCCAACAGCCGCCAGTCCGATGCTGGTGGGCTCGGCCCGGGTCAGGAACACCTCGTAGAGGGTGCCCAGGTCCCAGATAGCGCGGGCGGCCACAAAGCGCTCTTGGGAGAAGGCCACGTCAATCAAGGCCATATCCCGGTACCGCCCGTCAATGTACACGTCCAAAGTCTTGCTAACGGTGGAAATCCGGCTCAAGTCTAGTTTGCCCTGCGCGACCAGACCCGCGGCCAGACCGGCCAGGGTTCCCTCAACCATGGTGGGAAACACGTTGTTGGTCCCGGTGGATATGGCTACTATAGGCGTTTGACCCGAGCCCGTGGCCGCCGCACGATTCGTGCCGTCGCCTCCCAGGGTAACCAGACAGTCGACGCCCATTTCCCGCATCATGGTTGCGGCGCGGGCGGTGTCACCCTCTTCGTGGTAGACCTGCATATCCAGCAGTTCCAGCTCCAGAGAGACCTGGGCATCGTCGCGACTGCGGCGGCATAGGTTGGAGGCGTCGGGCATGCCCACCACTCGTTCAATCCCCACGGCTTGAAGACCCGCCAACACCCGCCGGAGAGTGTTCACCTTCTCCCAGTCGGGAACCACCCGGCCTTGGGCCACCAGCCGTCGAATGTCCTTGCTGGCCGCGGGATTGGCTATTAGGCCGACTAGAGCCAAATTCCTTCCTTAACAATGGGGGCAGTTTTGCCCCATCGTCCTTCAGAACTCTCGGGCTGGGCTATAATGGGGGCGATTGTAGGCAGGGGTCAGATTAGTGTCAATCGACGCCGCCCGCTCGGGCCGGCCGATGCACCACCGGTCCGCAAAATAGTTAGCACCCTAGAAGGAGGACCCGTATGGAGTCCGACCTAAGCTTCGCTCCAGCCACCGAACTCCGCGAGAAAATCGCCGCCAAAGCTGTGTCCATCGTCGAGCTGACCGAGCTCTTTTACCGGAGGATCGAGCGCCTGAACCCGCAATTAAACGCCTATCTATCCCTCTGTCCCGACCAAGCTTTGGCCGCGGCCAAACAGGCCCAAGAGGCGGTACAGAGGGGGGACAGCCTGGGCCTGCTCCACGGCATACCCATCTCCATTAAAGACCTGGAGGTGACCCAGGGAATTCCCACCACCATGGGATCGACTATTTTCCAGGACCGAATTCCAGAGATTGACTCGGTGGTGGTGGAGCGGGTGAGACGAGCGGGCGCCATTATCCTGGGCAAGACCAACACGCCGGAATTCGGCCAGTCCGGTACCACGGAAAACCGGCTTGGCGACGCCTGCCGCAATCCGTGGAACACCGAGCGCACCGCCGGCGGTTCCAGCGGAGGCGCGGCGGCGGCGCTGGCTTCGGGACTGTGCACCCTGGCCACCGGCAGCGACGGCGGCGGCTCCATTCGCATTCCCGCCAGCTTCACCGGGGTTTTCGGAATTAAGCCGTCCCAAGGCCGGGTCCCCCGTTACGGCGGCTATGGACAGCCTTCCGCCAACCACTTCTCCCAATCGGGACCCATGTCCCGCACCGTAGCCGATACCGCCCTCCTGCTCCAAGTTCTGGCCGGCGCCGACTCCAGAGACCCTACCTCGATGCGGGAAACACCGCCCAATTTTACCACCGGGCTGAACCAGGGGGTGGCCGGCCTGCGAATGGCCTGGAGCCCCGACCTGGGATACGCCGGGGTGGATCCTGAAGTAGTCAGCATAACCCAAAAGGCGGCCCAGGTGTTCACGGAGCTGGGGGCCACAGTTGACGAAGCCGGCTTGAGCCTGGAGGATCCCTTTCCGGCGTTCTTTGACGTTTTTAGCACCGCCACCTACACCTCCTATGGCCACCTGCTGGAGGAACATCGGCAGGATTTCACCGATTACGTCCGGCTGACCCTGGAGCATGCGGCTGCCCTTTCCGCAGCCGACTTGTCCCGAGCCCTGTTGCGAGTGGATCAGTTACGCCGCCAGATGGAGACTTTTTTCGACGATTACGACCTGTTGCTGACGCCCACTATGGCCGTTCCAGCTTTCCCCATCGAACAGCGGCCCAGTCTTATCGGCGGAAAGGAGGTCGACCCCTTCTGGGGATACCTGCCCTTCACCTTTCCCATCAACATGAGCGGGCAGACCGCCGCCAGCGTGCCCGGCGCCTTCTCCGCCGACGGCATGCCCATTGGGTTGCACATCGTGGGCCCTCGGGGCGCTGAGGCGTTGGTGTTGCGGGCGTCCGCCGCCTTCGAGCAGGCCCGCCCCTGGGCCCAGCAGCGGCCGCCGGTTTCCTAAACTAACAATTTGGATATCCCAGGTTTAGGAATTTCTTCACCGGGCAATAATGGGGAACAATTTGCTTGGGGCAAATTCAATGGGAACACTTACTCATTTCCAAGGATTGACATTGTCCCCTTTTCCAGGTAAAAAGCCTTGGAATCCTGTTTCCGGACTGACGTCATTTGTTCCGCATTATGTTTTCCAAATCAGGTCCTCGATTTTTGCTGCTATTCGTCCTGACCATAGCCACTATCTTTGCGATTTTCACCATCGGGACACCGGAGAGGCAAGCCCCGGTTCAGTCTGCCGGCATCACCCTGGGGCTTACCGCTGAGGCCCGGGAATCCCTCTAGCAAACGGGACAGGCTTTTCCCGCCTCGGAAGCCGCCTTCTCGGCCTATTTTCGTGTCCCAGACGGTGCCGGCGGCTTTGGCCTAGATAAGATCGCGGTGGACGAAGCCCTGTTCAATTTTCCCGGGCCAACCCTCTACCGGGCAGGCATCGGCACGCTATTGGGCTCCGGCGCGAACTTCGGCGTTGGCGCCATCCCCATCATCAACATCGACGGATTAGCCACCTCGGTAAACCTGTATTACGACGACGAAGGCTGGATCGTCGCCTACTTCTCCAGC
>JAKZUA010000178.1:0-20045 GCA_047516825.1 Dehalococcoidia bacterium | reverse complement strand
CGCCAACATACAGGAGGACGTGCTGATCCTGGGGTCTTTGTTGACCGCTAACATCCTTTCCGGGACACCTGGGATGACCATCAACGTCAGCGGAAAGGGATTTGGCTCCAATGAGCCGGAGATTGATATAACCTACGACGGTGTAGTGGTGGTCAAGGGTATTAGCGCCGACGTTTTGGGAGCTTTCGCCGGATCTTTCGTCGTTCCGCCTTCGCCCTCGGGTGCGCACGTCATTGATGTCAACCAGTCTGGTGCATCCGGGGCCGGCAATGGCGCCACGGAGATAGGCTTCCAGATCCGGCCCGGAATCACTTTGGAGTATACCGAGGGACCTCCGGGTAACCCTATCCAAATATTTGGCTCTGGCTTCGGCGCCAATGAACCCAATATCTCTTTGGTATACGATAGTACTCCGGTGGTCTCGGGGATAGCCGCCGATGCCGTGGGCTCCTTCCAGGGGTCGTTTTTAATCCCGCTATCCGGCGCGGGCGCTCATTCAATCCAGGCCAAGAGTCCCTTCTCCGGAGCCACCGGCACTCCGGAGCAGGACTTTACGGTTTCGCCCAGCCTGACCCTCAGTGAAGTCACGGGTAGCGTGGGCCTGCAAGTGATGGTGACCGGCCAAGGATTTAACCCGGACTCCACCGTAACTCTTACCTACGATGAGCTGACCAAAGCCACCCTAACCGCCGACAACTTCGGGAGCTTCCGTTTGGAGTTCCAAATACCTGAATCCCGCCAGGGAGACCACGTATTAAGGTTGCTGGACGACTTGCAAAACAAGCAGCAGGTCTTTTTCACTATAGAAGATATACCGCCTCCGCCTCCCAGCCTGAGGGAACCCAACGACGGCGGTAGTGGCGGGTTTCTTGGCGGCTTCCGGCCGGCAACCAATTGGTCCGCGGTCGAGGACCCCAGCGGCGTCAGATACACTCTGCAAATAGCCGCCGATCGGGACTTTGACGATATTATCCTGGAAAAAGAGGGTTTGGAAAATCCGCGGTACACCCTGGCGGAAGAGGAAAAATTGCCCAGGGGCGACTACTTTTGGCGGGTCAAGGCCGTGGATCAGGCCTCCAACGCAAGCGGGTGGTCCAACTCTTATGAAATGAAGTCGGGGGTAATGCCTATCTGGCTGCTGGCCACGCTGATCGCTCTCGGCTTAGTGGCGACGGGCGGGGGCGCCTTCGCCTTCTACAACACTCGCCGCCAGCGGGCCAGGGAAGAGGCGATTACGCCGGAGTTCATCCGTATTCTTCAGCCGGAAACGGCTCCGGCTCTGGGAGCGCCCACCGCTGCTCCCAGCTTGGCGGCGCCCACCAGAATGGCCTTGCCGAGCCCCTTCCGGAGAGCCCGAGGCTTGTCCCCAGAGGAGCAGGCTCGTCTCCAGCTTGTGGTTGATTTTGTGAGCTCCATACCCCTGTTGGAGATATCTTCAGATCTGGCTTGGCTGGAAGAGATGATCGAGACTATGGGAGGAACGAAGGAAGAAATATATGAGCAGGTCCTGGAGGGGGAAATCGTCCTAGCCTATCAACCGGCCTGGTTGCAACATCCAACCTACCAAGAGCTGCGACAAATTCCCCAGGCGCAGCCCTTCTTACAGGGACTGGAGGGTTACATCGGGGTGGTAAACGAGTGCGCCTCGGACACGGTGGTTCTATTGGGAAGGATTGCCGGAGACCTGAGCACTGCTCCCCCACTGGAAATTCTTAGCGGGAACCAGTGGCGTTTCGCTCTCACCGTAGGGTTGGGTACCCTGGCCTGGTTCCGGGGCACTTACCTGGGCCAGCCCTCCGCCCGGGACTACCTGATACAGGCTGGCGACGTCTCTGAAACCTGGGACCCCAACGCGCCGCCTCCGGTGGAGTTACACGGCGCAGAGGGCAGTCCCTTCCCGGGGTTGATTCTGGAAGGGTTAAGCGAAGAGGATGCCAATTTCTTCCGCGACCTGCACATTCAGCTCCGCATTAGCTACCGCACCTACGAGGAGGCGCGCACCTTGGCCTCCAAACTGGCCTCCACCGACGCTATGCAGGCCCAGATTACCGAAGGGATATCCCAACTGGGGCAGCTATCCCAGCGCCATTAGGCTGAGAGGCCCCCGGAGGCCGGCGGGAAAAGCGCAACAACCGGGGCATCTTCAGCCGGATGCCCTCGATGCGGGTCTTCGCCAACCGTACTGGGAACGTTCCTCTGAACGCAGCTTTGCCATTCCTCCGCATGCTTCCCCAGCCGTGTTTTGATTCGAATCGAGCGCGTGGTAGACCGCAGGCGTATACTAGGGCAGCGGCCGCCGGGAAGATTCCCACGGGGCATCCCGGCGGCGTTGATAACTCCGTTCGGCAAGTTTAGCCCCGTAGCGTTGCCGTTTGGGTAAATCCCCCTTTTCAAAAGGGGATTGAGGGGCATTTGGATCTTACAAGGTTAAGACTTTCGTCAAAGATTAGTTAAGTCGGGTTCAGTCAATAACTAAAGCTAAGGATGGCCCAGCATGCCGCTGCCGGAGCGTTACAATACTGGATATAACGTCGGGGTAGGTGGGGCGGTGGTGCGGGACGATCGCCTGCTGATGGTAAGGCGTTCATCCCGCCGGGGTAGAGGTAATTGGCAAGTGCCCGGCGGATTTGTCGAGCAAGACGAAACCATTGAACAGGCTGTGGTTCGGGAGGTGGCCGAGGAGGCCGGGGTTGAAACCCAAGTACAAGGCGTGCTGGGGGTACGGAACCGCTACGATCCCGATAACGGCAATAGTCTTTATATAGTATTATTGCTTAGCCCAGTGATCGTCGATGGGAAGGGCGAACCCCATCCCGACCGACAAGAAGTGGATCGGGCCGAATATTTCACCTTAGACGAAATCCTGGCCCTGCCCCAGGTACCCGCCATCAATGTGGAGGTCGCCAGGCGGGCGCTCGCGGAGGACCGGCGGCTGCTTGACCCTCAGATTTTGAGCCACGTCTCCGGCTCCACCTATACGCTGTTCGTTGGGTAGAAAAAGCCTTAAAAGCCGCATCTGCGATACTCTCTACCGCCAAGAGGAGAATACTCATGAACGTCGGCCTGTTCCTGGAGTTCCCCCGCCGAGAGAACGGCACCTACCAGGAGGCTTTTCAGGAAGGGTTTGCCTTGGTGGATGAAGCTGAGTCTCTGGGCGTCCAGTCTGTTTGGCTGGCGGAATACCACTTCAACGCCGGCCGGGTGCTCTCCGCGCCGGTAACCATCGCCAGCGCTCTGGCGGCCCGTACCCAAAACATCCGTATTGGTCTGGCGGTCCACATCCTCCCCCTGGGAAATCCGGTGCGTATCGCCGAAGAGATAGCCACCCTGGACCACATTAGCGAGGGCAGGATCGAGTTCGGCGTCGGTCGGGGCACCTTTCCCAATGTGCATGAAGGTTATGGAGTGCCCTTTATCGAGAGCCGGGGCCGGTTTGATGAATCCCTGGAAATAATAACCGGGGCCTGGACCACAGAAAGCTTCTCCTTCACCGGAGAATATTACCAATGCCAGGACCTGGACATTGAGCCCAAGCCGTTGCAAGACCCCTTTCCTCCGATACGCGTGGGTGTCACTTCCGCTGAATCCTTCCCGATAGTCGGTCGCATGGGCTTCCCCATATTCGTCAACCCCTCTCGGGTGTTCACCTTGGATGATTTGGCCGGGCCAATCGAGGAGTATCGTCAGGCCTGGAAAAACGCCGGCCATGAGGGCGAGGGCGAAGTTGGAGTCCGAGTGCCGATTTACGTGGCGGCCACCGCCGAGGCAGCCTACGCCGACCCCCAGCAGAGCGCCATGTTTTCGATGAACCGCTTGGGCAAGCGAGTAGGCAGCTACGCGACCTACGGAGGCACCACCGGCAACTGGGCCGCCGAGAGCGAGCGCATCTTGGGCATGGGCTACGACGACTGGCTGCGGGACAAGGTAGTGTACGGTACTCCTGAAACCGTTACGGAAAGGCTGCAGCAGCTGAAACAGTTGCTGGGTCTGGATCAGTTGGTTTACGAGATCAACTACGGCAACCAGCTGTCCCCCACCCAGCAGCTAAATTCTCTACGTATGTTTAATGGGGAAGTGCTACCCCAGCTAGTTTAGCCGCGACTTTTTCAATTCCACGGGCTCCGGCTGGTCCCGGCCTTTCCTTGACTTACCTTGGCGCCCGGCCCTTCAGTAGAAGGGGGACAGCTGGCACCGGCCCCCATGATCGTTTTGAAAGCATGTGCCGCTCCCCAGAGGAACATTTCGTTTCGGTTAATGAGACTACCATCGCCAGTTTTCCGGTTGCCCGCCGGTAGCAACAATAAAACCAACAAAATCCAAAGAGCAAAAACTTGACAATAAATAATATATAGTTATAATGGTGGGTTACTGCCATATGCCGCAAGTAGCGACTTTTCCCACCCCGCCGATACTCCCAGACCCTAATATCCCTTTGCCCCTAGCCTGCGTGTTCCTGTGCCTGTTTCCCCATTTTTAGCTAAGGAGAGAGGACAATGAGCATTTCTCCTGCTCTACCTGTGCCCACGTTGAAGTCGTCCCCTGTCAAATCTTACGCTCGAATTCCCCAGGTTGTGGAAGTCCCCAACTTGATCCAGAGCCAGCTGCAGTCTTACGAGTGGTTGAAAACCGAGGGCTTGCAGGAGGTCTACCTGGAAGTATCTCCCATCTCCGACTACACCGGCAAGAAGTACGAGTTGCACTTTTTGGACCACTTTTTTCGAGAGCCCAAGTACTCGCCAGCCGAGTGTAAGGATCGGGAAATTACCTTCGCGGTACCCCTTTACGTGAAAACTCGTCTGGTAATGAAGGAAACCGGAGAGATCAAAGAGCAGGAAATCTTCATGGGTGACATACCTATGATGACGGATAACGGCACCTTCATTATAAACGGCGCCGAGCGGGTCGTGGTCAGCCAGCTGGTCCGCTCACCCGGGGTTTACTTCGTCTACGAGAAAAACCTGGCCAGCGCTCGTAATCTCTGCTTCGGCAAGCTTATCCCCTCGCGGGGGGCCTGGCTGGAGTTCGAAACCAGCCCCAAGGACATCCTTTCAGTCAAGGTGGACCGCAAGCGCAAGGTTTCCGCAACCGCCTTTTTGAGGGCGCTGGGTGTGGCCTCGGACGAGGAAATGCTGGACCTCTTCAAAGATGTGGACACCGACGAAAACCATAAATACATCGTTTCGACTCTGGAGCGGGATCCGGCCTTTGAGGAAAAAGACACTCACTTCCGGCAAGACGATCTCCATGCTATATGGGAGTGGCTGAAGCCGGACCAGGAGTATGATGCCACATTGGCCAAGCGGATAGCCGTGGCCCAAATTGAATTTTACCGGCGCCTGCGGCCCGGCGAGCCTCCCAGTCTGGAAAACGCCCGCACGCTAATTAAAAGCCTCTTCTTTGACCCCCGGCGCTATGACCTGGGACGGGTAGGCCGGTACAAGCTGAATCGGCGTCTGGGTCAGACCGACAACTCGGATTTGAGGGTGCTAACCCTGAGAGACATGATCTCGGTTATCAGCACCATGATCAAAGTAAATCGGAGCGAGGGACGCCCGGACGACATTGACCATCTGGGTAACCGGCGGGTTCGTGCGGTAGGCGAGTTGGTCCAGAATCAGGTTCGGGTCGGCCTCCTCCGCATGGAGCGCATGGTCAAGGAAAAGATGACTCTGGTCGACCCCGAAGCAGCCGCGCCCCAGGGTCTGGTAAACATTCGGCCGGTGGTGGCGGCGGTGCGGGAGTTCTTCGGAGGATCCCAGCTGTCCCAGTTCATGGACCAAACTAACCCCCTGGCCGAGCTGACCCACAAGCGCCGGCTTTCCGCCCTGGGACCGGGCGGATTGTCCAGGGAGCGGGCCGGTTTCGACGTTCGCGACGTTCACTTCTCCCACTATGGGCGCATTTGCCCCATAGAAACTCCAGAAGGTCCCAACATCGGATTGCTCAGTTCGCTGGCTTCTTATGCCCGCACCAATTCCTACGGGTTCATTGAATCGCCCTACCGGCGAGTGCTCAAAACTCTGCCCAGTGACTCCAACGACTTGGTCGGCCGCACGGTACGGGAAGCGGTGGTGGATGGTTCCGGGACAGTAGTCGTGGCCAAGGGCCGGCATATCAGCAAGGCCAAGGCCGCCCAGATCAACCAATTTCCAGAAGACACCTTGATTCAGGTTCGCCCCTTCGTAATGGGCGGAGATGACCAGGTCGTCTATCTTTCCGCCGATCAAGAGGAAACCTACCGGGTAGCTCAGGCCAACTCGGTGCTGGATGCGCTGAACCAATTTGTGGAAGACCGGGTAGAAGTCCGCGAAGGGGAGAATTATATCCAGGAGTCGCCGGATACAGTGGCATTGATGGATGTTTCTCCTATGCAAATCATGAGCGTCTCCGCCGCCTTGATCCCCTTCCTGGAGCATGACGACGCCAACCGGGCCCTGATGGGTTCCAACATGCAGCGCCAGGCGGTGCCGTTGTTGCGGCCCCAAGCGCCGGTGGTCGGCACCGGCATCGAGGGTCGGGTAGCCCAAGACAGCGGCCAGGTGGTGCTGGCCCAGGCATCGGGAGTGGTGACTTCAGTAAATGGCCGGGAGATTGTAATCTCCGACTCGGAAGGTGATAAGCACCAACATCATCTAATGAAGTTCACTCGCACTAACCAAGGTACCTGTTTCGACCAGCGACCGGTGGTTCGCAAGGGAGACCTGGTGAAAAAGGGCGCTACGTTGGCCGATAGCTCCTCCACCGAAAATGGTGAGTTAGCGCTGGGCCAGAACATCCTGGTAGCGTTTATGTCTTGGGAGGGCTACAACTACGAGGATGCGATCATCCTCAGCGAGCGTCTGGTCAAAGACGACATGTTCACCTCGATCCACATAGAAAAGCATGAGATGGAGGCCCGGGAGACCAAGCTGGGCCCGGAAGAAATAACACGGGATATCCCCAACGTGGGCGAAGCCAGCCTGAGAGATTTGGACGATTTGGGCATAATTCGAGTGGGCGCCGATGTGGGACCGGGGGACATCCTGGTAGGCAAGGTCACTCCCAAGGGAGAAACCGAACTGACCGCTGAAGAGAAGCTCCTGCGTGCCATCTTCGGTGAAAAATCGCGAGACGTGAAGGACACTTCTCTCAGGGTTCCCCACGGCGAGCGAGGCAAAGTCATTGAGGTTAAGGTCCTCAGTCGGGCCCATCGCGACGACCTGCCTCCTGGCGTCAACGAGGCGGTACGGGTCTGGATCGCCCAGACTCGCAAGATCTCCGTTGGGGACAAGATGGCCGGACGGCACGGCAACAAGGGCGTCGTATCCCGCATTCTTCCCCAGGAGGACATGCCTTTCCTGGAGGACGGGACTCCGGTAGACATCATACTGAATCCCATCGGAGTGCCTTCCCGTATGAATCTAGGGCAGGTGCTGGAAACCCATTTGGGTTGGGCCGCCCGCGGCCTAAACTTCCACGCCCGAACCCCGGTGTTTGACGGGGCCCGAGACGACTCTATCGAGGATTCGCTGGGTCGGCTATGGTTCGCCGAGCAGGCGCAGGCCATTGACCCGGCTCCTAGCGAATGGTCACCGGAGATTGACTACTCCAAGGTGGAAAAGTGGCTGGAGGAACGGGGCTACGACGGGGCCAGGCTGTTTGACGACAACATCAAGGGAGAGGCCAGAGAGGCCTGCCTCCGGCTGTGGTTGAAGGAGATGGCCGGGGTCGACCCACAGGGAATGAACGTCGAACAGATGCATCAGCAGGCTCTCTTAATCCACCGAGAGCGGCAGATCGCTCCCCCCACCTTCGGCAAATTCCAGCTTTACGATGGTCGTTCCGGCGACCCCTTCGACCAGCTGGTGACCGTCGGCAGTATATACATGCTCAAGCTAATTCACCTGGTTGAGGACAAGATCCACGCCCGTTCCACCGGACCTTACTCCATGATCACCCAGCAGCCTCTTGGCGGCAAGGCCCAGTTTGGCGGTCAGAGATTTGGAGAGATGGAGGTCTGGGCTCTGGAGGCTTACAGCGCGGCCTACAATTTGCAGGAAGTGCTGACGGTTAAATCCGACGACGTGGCTGGAAGGGTGAAGACCTACGAGGCCATCGTAAAGGGCGAGTCCATCGGCCAGCCCGGCGTGCCCGAATCCTTCAACGTGCTGCTTAAAGAATTACAGAGTCTGGGTTTGGCGGTGGAGCTGCTGAACGAGGAGGAGCGGGTTCCGCTGGCCTAGCCCGCGGGTCTTTAGTTGGTTACCGACCCTAGCGAGGAATTTCAGCTCTTGGAGGCGTTTCAATGGTCAGGATGTTAGATCGGGCGGACTCTCAGGCTACCAACTTCAACGCCATACGGATATCCGTCGCCTCTCCGGAGCAGATCATGAACTGGTCGCACGGCGAGGTTACCAAGCCGGAAACCATTAACTACCGTACCCTGCGCCCGGAAAAGGACGGGCTGTTTTGCGAGCGGCTCTTCGGTCCTACCAAGGATTGGGAGTGCTTCTGCGGAAAGTACAAGCGCATCCGCTACCGGGGCGTGGTTTGCGACCGCTGCGGCGTGGAGGTCACCCGGTCCAAGGTACGCCGGGAACGCATGGGCCACATCCGGCTGGCGGCTCCCGTAACCCATATCTGGTTTAGCAAAACCACCCCCAGCCGGTTGGGGTTGCTCCTGGACCTTTCTCCCCGGAACCTGGAAAGAGTGCTTTATTTCGCCCAGCACATCATCGTCTCTGTGGATGAGGAAGCGCGTCAGGGGACCCTGGAGGAGGAGCAGGCAAGCTACGACCGGGAATCGGGAAAACTAGCTGAGGCGGGGGAAGAAGAGATCGCCGCCCTTCGGGAACGGATGGAAGCCCTGACGATGGAGGAACCGGATCCGGCCAAGGACGCCGAAGGCTTCTCCCTCCAAATTGAGATCGACGCCATTACAGATCGGTTGGCTCAGGAACAAGCGCAGCTCAAGGACAAGTACCAAGCAACCGTCGACGAGTTGGGTGACCTGCGAATCCACAAACTCATTGCCGAATCCCGCCACCGGGAGCTTAAGGACCACTACGGTGAGGTCTTCCAAGCCTCCATGGGTGCGGAAGCTATCCTGAGTATCTTGAGGACCATCGATCTGGAGGCCCTGCGCGACCAGCTGGTCAACGAGATGCGCTCTACCTCTGGGCAGCGCCGCAAGAAGGCCATCAAGCGCCTGCGCGTGGTTGAAGCCTTTCGGAAAAGTGGAAACCGGGTCGAGGACATGGTCCTGACCATCCTGCCAGTGCTGCCGCCCGAGTTACGGCCTATGGTTCAGCTGGACGGCGGTCGTTTTGCCACCAGCGACCTGAACGACCTCTACCGGCGGGTGATCAATAGAAACAACCGCCTGAAAAGACTTATGGACCTGGGCGCTCCGGAAATAATCATACGCAACGAGAAGAGGATGTTGCAGGAGTCGGTGGATGCCCTGATCGACAACGGCCGACGGGGCCGTCCCATCCAGGGCAGCCACAACCACAAACTAAAGTCTCTTTCCGACCTGCTGCGAGGCAAGCAAGGGCGTTTTCGCCAGAACCTGCTGGGCAAGCGGGTTGATTACAGCGGACGTTCGGTAATTGTGGTGGGGCCCGAGCTGAAGATGGACGAATGCGGGCTGCCCAAGCGAATGGCCCTGGAGCTGTTCAAACCCTTTGTCATGCATCGTCTGGTTGTGCTGGGAATTTCCCCCAACATTAAAAGCGCGAAGCGGATGGTCGAGCGGGCGCGTCCTGAAGTATGGGACATCCTGGAGGAGGTCATTAAGGACCGTCCGGTGCTGTTGAACCGAGCTCCCACTTTGCACCGTCTCGGAATCCAGGCCTTTATGCCGGTGCTCATCGAAGGGAGCGCCATCCAGATCCATCCCCTGGTCTGCTCGGCATTCAATGCCGACTTTGATGGCGACCAGATGGCAGTGCACGTACCCCTGTCTCGAATGGCGGTTCACGAAGCCCGGGTGGCCATGCTTAGCACCCACAATATGCTCTCCCCGGCTTCGGGAGACCCCCTGGTTGCTCCCACATTAGATATGGTGATGGGCTGCTACTACCTGACCGAGATTCAGAAGGGAGCCATTGGTGAGGGCAGCAAATTCTACGATTTCGATGAGGCTCGAATAGCCTATGCCGCCGAGCTAATCGACCTGCGGGCCACCATATTGGTCAGCGAGGTGGCCGGCTGCGATGGCCCAATGGAGACGACCTTGGGGAAGTTGATCTTCAACGAGATTCTCCCCGATGGGGTGGAGTACCGCAATCAGCTGATGGACCGGAGCGCGATTAAGGATTTGACCGCCGACCTTTACCGGAATCTAAGCAATGAAGAAACGGCGGAGGCGCTGGATCGGATCAAGGAGCTTGGCTTCCACTACGCTACCATATCCGGCCTTACCATAGCGATTAATGACATTCAGGTTTCTCCCAAGAAATCGGCCATACTGGACGAGGCCAGCGGCTTGGTTGCCGGTTATGAAGACCTGTATCTCTCTGGCTTGATGTCGGAAGAAGAGCGTTACAACCTGGCAGTGGAGGCCTGGACTAACGCCTCGGACCAAACCGAAGCGTTAGTGAAGTCCGAGTTGTCCAACTACGGTGGCATCGCGGTGATGGCCGTCTCGGGAACCAAGGGTAACATCTCCCAGATTAAGCAGATGGCCGGAATGCGGGGGCTGATGACCAATCCCAAGGGCAGAATCATAGACCTGCCCATCAAGTCCAGTTTCCGGGAAGGCCTGACCGCTCTGGAGTACTTCATCTCTACCCACGGCGCCCGCAAGGGTCTGGCTGATACTGCCTTGAGGACAGCCGATAGCGGCTACCTGACCCGCCGTCTGGTCGACGTGTCCCAGGAGGTTATAGCGCTGGAAGAGGACTGCGAAACCCTGGATGCCTTTTGGATCGTTGCCCGTCCGGACGATACGACGGGCGCTTCCCTGGCCGACCGCATCTTGGGCCGCTATGTGGCAACACCGCTGGCACATCCGGAAACCGGCGAGATTATCGTCGACCGGAACGAAGAAATCAACGAAGCCTTGGCTCAGCAGATTCTCCAAGCGGGATTGACCGAGGTTCCGGTGCGCTCCCCCCTGATGTGTGAAGCCCGGCGTGGCGTGTGTCAAATGTGCTACGGCAGGCTGCCCGCGACTGGGAACCTGATCGAGCTGGGGCAAGCGGCCGGCATTATCGCCGCCCAGAGCATCGGCGAACCCGGCACGCAGCTGACCATGCGTACCTTCCACACCGGCGGAATCGCTGGACTTGACATAACCAGCGGTCTACCCCGGGTGGAGGAGTTGTTCGAGGCCCGGGTTCCCAAGGGGGCCGCCCTGTTGGCCGACATAGACGGCCTGCTGTCCCTGGAGAGCGGTGAAGATGGCCGAATTCTGCGGGTTGTGAGCCGGGAGGAGTACCGCGAGGACTACGTAATTCCCGAGGACGCCCAGCTGTTGGTGGAGGAGGGTGAGTACGTAGAACCGGGGATGATCCTGGCCCAGCGCCCGGTCCCCTTGACTGAAGGGCAGGAGGGTGGCGAGGCCCAAGGAGGAGAAGCGGAAGGGGATGCTCAAGCCACCGAGGAAATAGTGGCGAACATCGGCGGTCACATTGTGTTGGGACCGGACTCTCTGTCCATAGTCTGGGAGGATGTGGAGGAACGCGAGCACATTATTTCGGCCGCGTCCCGCATTCTGGTGGAAGATGGTCAGCAGGTCCGCGCCGGAGATGCACTAACCGTCGGGCCGTTGAACCCTCACGACATCCTGCATATTCGGGGCAAGGACGAGCTACAACGCTACCTGGTGGACGAAGTGCAGCGGGTGTATATATCCCAAGGTGTGAATATTCACGACAAGCATATTGAGATCATCTTGCGCCAAATGCTACGCCGGGTGTCGGTAGAGTCCACGGGCGATACGGAGTACATACCCGGACAGATGGTGGACAAGTTTGTGTTCCAGGACAAGAACGGCCAGGTGCTGGCGGAAGGCGGCGAACCGGCTACCGCCAAGCCTATATTCCTGGGAATCACCCGGGCCTCGCTGCTCACCGACAGCTTCCTGGCGGCGGCGTCCTTCCAGGAGACCACGCGCGTGTTGACCCAGGCAGCGGTCAGCGGCGCCCACGATTGGCTCTTGGGATTGAAGGAGAATGTCATCATTGGGCGGCTGATACCGGCCCGGGTCGAAACCCCAGGCATGCAAGAGATTCTCGCTCCCCAGTCGCCTCCGGAATTGGCCGAGATGGTACCCGGCGGCTGGCTGGACGGACCGGAAGGGATTGACGGAGATGGGTTCGGCTTCGACCCGCAATCCCGCAAACCCGAAGTAGAAGGCTTCTTCTTCGCGGATGGCGCGCCCGTGTTGGAAGATGTCCCAGACCTTGATTCCCAGCTGGATGATAGCAGTAATGGGAGGGATCACCAGAATTTAGATGACATCGGAACTGAAGCCGCTCAATCTGAATCTCTGGCTGAATCTTCCCCCGAACCTGCTGAGATCCCGGAGCAGACCGAGGAAGAGGTGCAGTCGCAGGATTAGCTGGCAGTCGAGGGTGGCGGTGGCAAAAGGAGAGATAGGCCTAGCGGTCGACCTGGCGCCCAGGCATGGTCATCACTTGAGGCTGGGCAACCCGGTGATGATCGCCTCCGGCACCTTCGGCTACGACGGCTACGGCAGAGGTATACCCCAGGATATGGACCTGAGCCAACTGGGCGCGGTCATTCCCAAAACTGTTACCCGCTGGCCCAGGGAGGGCAATCCCGAGCCCCGCTGGTATCCATCCTCTTACCGAGAGGGACGGGAAGCCGGCGAGTGTGTATACCTCAACTCGATAGGCCTGGCTAACCCGGGCATTGAAGGCGCTCTGGCAAATCTGGCTCCGGTGTGGGCCCAGTGGAATGCCACCGTCATCCTTAGCCTTTCCGCCGGCAGCGTGGACGAATTCGGGGAGATGGCGGCCATGACCCGGGGGGTGCCTGGTTTTCAAGCCCTGGAGCTGAACCTGAGCTGCCCCAACATTGAGAGCGGCGCCCTGTTTTCCCACACCGCCGAGCTTACCGGAGCGGCAGTGGACGCGGTCCGGTGCAACAGTGACCTCCCCATCCTGGTCAAGCTGGCGCCCAATGTTCCCGACATTTCTCCCATCGCCCAGTCCGCGGCGCAAGCTGGCGCCGACGCTCTAACCATCTCCAACACTATCCCAGCCATGACCATCGATGTCACCTCCCGCACGCCGGTGCTGGGGGCGGTTACTGGCGGACTGTCCGGGCCGGGATTGCATCCGGTATCTTTAGCCCTGGTGTATCGGGCGGTCCAAGTGGTGGACCTGCCGATAATAGGAGTGGGGGGTATCTTCTCCGCCGAGGACGCTCTGCAGTATTTTATGGCCGGCGCCACGGCGGTCCAGGTAGGTAGCGCCAACCTGGCCGACCTTTGGGCTCCAGTAAACATTTTGCGTCAGCTGGAAGGCTTTCTCAGAGAAGAGGGAGTCAGTAACCTCAAAGAAATCATCGGCGCTGCCCAGGTAAAGGCGCCGGTGTAACCACCACCGAGTCCGCCTACGGGCGTTCTATGTCGGCTGTTATCTCTATTGGCCAACCGGGAAAAAACGAACCAGCCAATCCGCGCTAAAGGCGCAGGCATAAGCAAAGCCGACCAACTTCAGTATCTTTCCGGCAAGCACCACCGCCAAGAAACGCACCAGCGGCTATCTCAGGGCCCCGGCGGTCACACCGGCCAGGTCGGAAGACCGGGTTGGGAAGGAACGCCAAGAGAAACAGCAGCAGCCGTCCCCGCTGGCGCATCCAGGTTCCCAGCCGCTGGGATATGCGCCCCTCGCCCACTACTCCCCTTCCGCTGTAGCCCAGAAAGTATCTGGGCAACTCCCCGACTGTTTCCGCGCTGCCGGCCACCAGTTCAACGTAGAGGGGTATTAGGAAAGCGATGGCGGCGCAGACTGTGGCCAGGGGGGAACCGGCAGGACCATGCTGCCGCTGGCCAGCAGGGCAACCAAGGCTATGCCCAGGTAACCCGCCTGCTGCAGGGCAATATGGTTGCGTAATAGTATGGCTGCGGAAGCTGCACCAATAACCGCCAGAAAAATCCCCAGTCGCGGACGATTTTCCGGCTGCCGCCAATCGATGTGACGGCTCCGAGCAAGGACCTTCGGTAGCGTCCGGATCAAGGGCTATCTGGGCTGGTGTCCGAAGGAGAGCCGTCTAAGAATCGCACCAGCAGCTTATTGAACTGCTCTGCCTTCTCCATTTGAGGCCAGTGCCCACATTCAGGAATAACCTTGGTCACGCTGCGGGGTAACGCTCGCTTGACCGCCGCGGCCTGGGAAACCGGAATAATCGAATCTTCCTCACCCCATATTGTTAGCAGCGGGCGCTTTAAATCCCGAAGCCGGTTTAAAATATAGCTTTTCTTACGCTGCCCCAGCAGGTTTACACTGGAGCGAATCGACTGTATGGCGGCGTGGCGGCTCCCAGGCAGGTTTCTCACTCGTTCCATTTCCGGCAAAACCTCCGCCCAAATGGGAGGAGGACGGAAGAAAATGCGCCGGGCCAGAGCCACGGGGCTCTGCAGCCGGGGCTGATAAAAAAGCTCGCCGAGCACCGGCACGGACGCGAACCGCAGAAGCCAGGTTACGTGCCGGCCCAGCCCCCCGGGAGCTACCAGAACCAGTTTCTCAACCTGCTGTGGGTAGGCCAGGGAGAAAAGGCCCGCCACCAGGCCGCCCGCGGAATTACCCACCAGCGAGACTCTCTCCAACTCCAGCTCAACCAGGAACTGGCGGATCAGCTCCGCCGCACCGGCTGGGTCGTAATTCAGGTCTTTGGGCTTGTCCGAGTCGCCATGTCCGGGCAAATCCAGAGCCAAAACCCGGTATCCGCCGGAAACCAGGGCGTCGATATTGCAATACCAGGTGACCATTGAGGTGCCCAGGCCATGCACCAAGAGCACCGCCGGACCCTCACCAGCCTCCAGGTAATGGACCTTGATCCCGCCCCGGGACACGAAGGTTTTCTGGCAGCCTCCCATGGCAGGCGTAAAGCCCGGGGCAGGCATGATGTCCCGTCCTAGGCCGACAGGGCGGCGAGCGCCGGCTCGGTTCCGGCCCGGTCCCCGTCTTGGTCCCCGGCCCGGTCCCCGTCTTGGTCCCCGGCTTGCTCCCCGGCTTGCTCCTTGGATAGGGAGAGCCCGGATCCGGCGGCGTTTACCACAACGTGGGCGCCCTCTTGGAACTCTCCGGAAAGTATGCCTTTGGACAGGGGATTCTCCAGGAAGCGTTGGATGGCCCTTCGCAGGGGTCGCGCCCCGTACACCGGATCGAACCCTTCTTGCGCCAGCCAGCGGCTCCCTGCGGGTGTCAACTCAAAGGTGATACCTCGTTCCTCCAGGCGGTGGCCCACTTCCCGAACCATCAGCTCCACTATCTGGATGATTTGCTCTTGGGTCAGCGGATTGAAGACGATGGTTTCATCGATGCGATTCAGGAACTCCGGCCGGAAAGCCCGCTTCAATGCGTCGTTTACCGCGCTTCTTAGCTGCTGCTCGTCCATGCCGCGATCCTTCCCGTCAGTCCGGAACCCAAAGGGTTGCCGCTGCAAGTCGCCGGTACCCAGGTTGCTGGTCATGATTATCACGGTATTACGGAAGTCCACAGTACGGCCGTGGCTATCGGTTAGGCGCCCATCCTCCAGAATCTGCAGCAGTAGGTTCAGCACATCCGGGTGGGCCTTTTCTATCTCGTCGAAGAGGATAACCCGGTAAGGGCGCCGGCGTACCGCCTCGGTAAGCTGTCCGGCTTCGTCGTAGCCAATATAGCCTGGCGGCGCGCCGATGAGACGCGAAACGGTGTGCTTCTCCATATATTCCGACATGTCGATGCGGACCATGTTGGACTCGTCATCGAAGAGGAATCCCGCCAGGGCCTTGCTGAGCTCGGTCTTGCCCACACCGGTGGGACCCAAGAAGATGAAGCTGCCAATGGGCCGCTTGGGATCGCCGAGACCGGACCGGGAGCGCCGAATCGCTTCAGCCACGGCCACCACGGCCTCATCCTGGCCGATGATCCGCTCGTGCAGATTGCCCTCCATATGGACCAGCCGCTCCGCCTCTTTCTCCAGCAGCCGCCCGGTGGGAATACCGGTCCAGCGAGAGACCAGCTCGGCGATGTCCAGCTCGTCTACCACCATGTCGATCTTACTTTCTCCCTGGAGCTCCCGCCGCTCTTGGCCGTACTCTTCTTCCAGCTTGACCCGCTCGGTTCGTAGCTGGGCGGCCCGCTCATACTCCGAACGCTGGGCATCCGCCTCTTCCTGGTCTGTCAACTGGCGGATTCGGCTCTCCTTCTCCTCGAGGACACTGGGCAGAGTCTCGGAATCTATGCGCAGCTTGCTAGCGGCCTCGTCAATAAAGTCCACCGCCTTGTCGGGCAGAAGACGGTCGGCGATGTAGCGATCGCTGAGGCGAGCGGCGGCAACCAGCGCCGAATCGTCGATCTTCACCTTGTGGTGCGCCTCGTACCTGGGCCGCAGAGCCTGCAGAATCTCCACCGTTTCCTCGACAGTTGGCTCCTCCAGAAAAATAGGTTGGAAGCGGCGCTCCAGGGCGGCGTCCTTCTCGATGTAACGCCGGTACTCATCGCTGGTGGTGGCGCCGATGCATTGGAGCTCCCCACGAGCCAGTGCCGGCTTGAGCAGGTTGCTGGCGTCAATACCACCTTCCGCCGCCCCGGCGCCGACCATGGTGTGAATCTCGTCCAGAAATAGGATTACCTCCCGCTCGGCCTGCTTTACCTCATCCACCACCGCTTTGAGCCGTTCCTCAAACTCGCCTCGGAACTTGGAGCCGGCCACCAGAGCCCCCATGTCCAGAGCGAGCACCCGCCGTCCTTTCAGCGATTTGGCCACGTCGCCCGAAACTATCCGGGACGCCAATCCCTCGGCAATGGCCGTTTTGCCGACGCCTGCTCCACCGATGATCACCGGGTTATTCTTCTTCCGGCGGGTCAGGGTCTGCATAACCTGCCGGATCTCTTCGTTACGGCCAATGACCGGGTCCAGCTTGCCCTCCCGCGCCAACTTGGTCAGGTCGACGGTGTACTTCTCCAGGGAGCGGTAACGGCTTTCGGCTCGGGGATCATCCACCCGATGGCTGCCTCGAATTTTCAATAAGGGCTGGTAAATCCCCTCCTGGTCGACCCCAAACTCCTTCATAACCCGGGCAGCGTCACCCTGGGGTTCCATGACCGCGCCGATAAACAGGTGCTCTACCCCGATAAACTCATCTCGCAGACGTTCCGATTCCTGCCGGGCATTTTCCAGAAGCCGCTGCACCCTGGGGGTGGTGTAGATTTGATTGGCCCCCTGCACTACCTTGGGGGCGGCGTCCAGGAACTGGAGCAAGCGCGCCTTCAACGCCTCCACAGAAATATCGAGCTCGCGGAATATCTCCCCAGGCAGGCCGTCTTCCAACTCCAGCAAGGCCAGGAGGATATGCTCTACATCCCACTGGCTGTGCTGATGCTGATGCACCAGCTCTTGGGAATTGTGCAGCACCTCCTGGGCTTGCTCCGTAAATCGTTCAGGTTTTAGTACCATTCGTGTTCTCCTTGAGAAACGTTGCTCTGCCGGATTGTAGTTAGTTCGTTCGGTCGCGGCCCAAGGGTTGGGCGGCCGTAAATTTTAGGAATCAGCTTTCGCGCCCTGGGCCCTGGCCTTTAACCGCAGTTGGAGACGGGACATCTCATCGGTCAACTGCTTCACTTCCTTCTCCAGTTCGTCGATCCGCTCCACCAATTTTAAGGCGACCTCGGCGCCGGCCAGATTCATGCCCATCTCTTCGGTGAAGGTCTTGATCCGAAGTAGGCGTTCGATATCCGCCGGCGAGTAGAGCCGCTGTCTGCCGCCGGTGCGGGACGGCCAGATTAACCCCACCCTTTCGTAGTAACGCAGGGTTTGAGCGTGCACGCCCACCATGCGGGCGGCAATGCTGATGACAAAGCACGGTTGCTGTTGATAAGGATTTTCCTGAGCCAAAACTAACCCCCTCTGGAAGCGCGACTTTCCTTGAGTCGCCGGATGAATTCCTTTTCCTCCGTCGTCAGCCCGGTGGGCAGAACCACTCTCACCGTGGTATAGAGGTCCCCACGAACCCCCGGTTGATTCAGCGCCGGCATCCCTTGTCGCGTCATGCGGAAGCGCTGGCCATTCTGGGTTTCCGGCGGGATAGTCAGAGCAACCCGGCCCGACAGGGTGGGAACGGTTACCTCAGCGCCCAAAATGGCATCTTCCAGGGATACATCTATCTCTCGATACAGGTCCCTTCCTTTGCGTTGAAAGGTTGGGTGAGTCCGGACCGATACTACTAGATTGAAACCAGCGTCCTTGCCACCCCCCGCTGGAATATGCACCTTGGAGGCATTGTCCACCCCGGGCGGGATTTTAACCTCGATGCGGCGGCCGCCGGTGAGTTCCATGACCCTGCCGGCCCCCTGGAAGGCCTCTTCCAACGTCAGGGCTACTGGGTATTCGGTGGAAGCTGGGCGGCGGATCTCCTGGCCGATGTTGCGGAAAAGCTGTTCGAAGATGTTGCCAGCCTCGCCGGCGGTTGTTGAGGGAGGGGCCTGGCTGGAGGGCGCAGACCAGCTAAAAGTGGTGGGCCCGGTGGGCTGTCTTCTGGACTGGCCCGCGGCCTGGTCCAGCTGGTCGGCTTGGGCCCAGTTATCTCCGTAGCGATCGTACTTCCGTCGGCTATCGGTTTCGGATAGAACGCTATGCGCTTCGTTGATTAGCTTGAATGTTTCTTCCGCGCCCTTGTCTCCCGGATTAACGTCCGGGTGATGCTGGCGGGCCAGCTTGCGAAAGGCCTGGCGGATCTCGCGGGCGTCGGCGGTTCGAGGTATCCCTAGAACTTCGTAGTAGTTGGGCATGTCCCCACTTCCCCAAAAGTTATTCTAACTATGCGATTATACCTAGGCTGACAGAGCTAGTCAAGTTAAGGTATCGTTGGTCATAAGGGAAACCATTCATAGGGTTACAGCATACTTGACAAGACTACATCAAGTTATATATGATAATTAACATCAAGTCGGGAAAACAATAGACCATACGCCTGACTGAATAATTGACTTTAAGGAGGTAAAAGGTATGGTACTGCGGCATTTGGATCCTTTCCACGATATGCGGAGAAGGCGGGGTGAATTGGACCGATTTTGGAACGGGTTACCCACATGGGAAGGGTCGCGTGAGCCTGACACCTGGGCGATTCCGGTAGACGTTGTTCGGGAGGGCGAGGAGATAGTAGTCCATGCTTCTTTGCCTGGAGTCGACCCCGACGACATTGAGGTTTCGGTCGAGGATAACATCTTGACGATCAAAGGCTCTACCAAAGAGAGCGGGGAAACGGGAGGGCCGAAAGATGGTGACTACGTGGTGAAGGAGCGCCGCTCCGGTTCTTTCCGGCGTGCTCTGCGCCTGCCCAAAACCGCCGACGCGGATAAGGCCCGTCCGCATTATGATAACGGCGTTTTGACTGTAAGCTTTCCCAGATTGGAATCTAAGAAAGTGAAGCGGCTCAAGGTCAGCACAAGGGGCGGATCGGAGTAATCGCCGCGGGCATCTGGTAACCACCCTGATCCACAGCAAGGGGTCGCTTCGTGCGGCCCCTTGTTCATCAAGGAATTAGCTCACTGGGCTGGCTGGTTCCAGCCGCCGTCGCGGTAATCTCCTGAGCGCGCGGCACTCCCGACTCCACAAGCCAGGGCAGCAGGCCAGGGCCTGGCTAATACGAATTGTTCCTCCCTCCCTCCCTCTTTTCGATCGCAGGGTGGAATGGTCAAACTTTAGGCTGATAGCGACCTTGAGACCTTAACCTCAAGGTGCTACAATCCGGAGGATTCGTAGCGGCTGGCTGCTCCCTCCCCCGGTCCTCCCGATCCCCGGTCTTCTTGTTCCCCGGTAGCTCAGCGGTAGAGCGGGCGGCTGTTAACCGCTAGGTCGTAGGTTCGAATCCTACCCGGGGAGCCACT